>CAZXPU010000040.1:19638-33387 GCA_964642905.1 uncultured Prosthecobacter sp. | reverse complement strand
CCAGTCTGGCCCGCGTGCCCGGCCTGCGCTAGGCAGAGGGTCATGCAGCCCCGGATCACCAGCACCAGCAATGAACGCGTCAAACAGGCGCGGCGTGTGCGCGACGGACGCGAGCCAGGCCTGATCCTGGTCGAGGGACTGCGGCTTGCGGAGGAGGCGCTGCGGTCGGGCATCGAGGTGGACTTCGCCCTGCTGGCCTCGACACGTTCGGAGGATGCCCGGCTCGAGGTCCTGGCCCGGCAGCTGGAGCAGTCCGGCGCCACCGTGCTCTGGTCGAATGAAGAGGTCCTGCATGCAATCTCCGACACCGTGCAGAGCCAGGGCGCGCTGCTCATTGCGAAGCGCCCGCAGCTCAGCGCCGAGCGCCTGTTTTTGAAAAACCCCACCCTGCTCCTGGCCCTCGACCGCCTCCAGGATCCCGGCAACATGGGCACGCTGCTGCGCACGGCGGAAGCCGCGGGCGTGGGCGGCATCCTGGTGCTTGGCGACAGCGTGGACGTCTTCTCGCCCAAGGTGCTGCGCAGCTCGATGGGCTCGGCCTTCCGGCTGCCCGTCATGACCGGCGTCTCGCCTAACCAGCTTTTGGAACTGAGTGACAGGCATTCGCTGCAGCTCGTCGCCGCCGCCGGCGAGGGCGAGCGCGACTACTGCGACCACGAGTGGCGGCGCCCCACGATCCTGCTCCTCGGCAACGAAGGCCGCGGCGTCTCCCCCGAGCTGCTGAGCCGCTGCGACCAGCGCCTGCGCATCCCCATGGCCAACGGCGTCGAGTCCCTGAACGTCGCCGCCGCCGGCGCAGTGATGCTCTTTGAAGCCGTGCGCCAGCGCCGCTGACAAGACACAAAAACCGGCCCTCCAGGACGAAGGGCCGGCTGTGACTGAATTTTTGTTCGGTGAACCGGATCAGACCACCACGTTCACGAGCTTGCCGGGAACGACGATGACCTTCTTCACCGGCTTGCCCTCCATGAACTCCTGAACGCGCGGGCTGGCGAGGGCGATCTTTTCGATCTCCTCCTTGCTCGCGGCGACCGGCACGCGGGCCTTGTCACGCAGCTTGCCATTGACCTGGAACACGACCTCCACCTCATCCTCGATGAGCGCGGCGGGATCGTAGGTCGGCCAGGTTTCGTCACTGAGGAAACCGGGGGCGGCCAGGGCCGGGAAGCGGGCGCGGATCTGCTGGTTCAGCTCCTCGGCCAGGTGCGGAGCGAAGGGGCTGAGCACCTTGAGGAAGGTCACGATGGCCGCGGCGGGCTTCACCTCGGCGCCGGTGAAGGCGTTGGTGCAGACCATCATCTGGCTGATCGCCGTGTTGAAGCTCAGCTTCTCGATGTCCTCGCCACACTTCTTGATGGTTTCGTGCAGGGCTTTGGTGAGCTGCTTGTTGGCGGGCACGTCCTGCAGCGCACCGGAGAGGCTCCACTGCCCCTCCTCGTCCTGCTCCATGACCAGACGCCAGACACGGGCGAGGAAGCGATACACGCCCTCGACGCCCTTCATGCTCCAGGGCTTCACCTGCTCGAGCGGGCCCATGAACATTTCATAGAGGCGCAGCGCATCGGCGCCATATTCGCGCACGACATCATCAGGGTTCACCACGTTGCCGCGGGACTTCGACATCTTCTGACCGTCCTCACCAAGGATGAGGCCCTGGTTCACCAGACGCTGGAAGGGTTCCGGCGTGCTGACATAGCCAAGGTCGAAGAGCACCTTGTGCCAGAAACGGGCGTAAAGCAGGTGCAGCACGGCATGCTCGGTGCCGCCGACGTAGAGATCGACGCCGCCGGGGCGGGGAGCAGTTTCTTGTTTCAGGTTTCTTGTTTCAGGTTCCGATCCAGAGCCACTTGGAACTTGAGACTTGGAACCTGAAACTGATCCGGTCATCCAATACCGCTCTGCCTCAACGCCCACAAACCTGTCCGCATTCCGAGCATCGCAATAGCGCAGGTAATACCAGCACGAACCGGCCCACTGGGGCATGGTGTTAGTTTCTCGAAGCCCCAACCCCTTCGCAACCTTTTCACAAAGATTAGAGGAAATCTCTTCATCGATACTCACATCGATTTTTCCGGAAATGTTGCGAACACTGTGCTTAGACATCTCGAGAGACTCTTTCAATGACAGCTCTCGCTTCGATGAAGACTGATACTGCACCCAGTCGGTGGCCTTGGAGAGCGGAGGCTCGGGCGTTCCGGTGGGCTTAAAATCTTCAAGATCCGGCGGCAACAGCGGCAGCTCGCTTTCGGGGATGCAGCGATGCTGGCCGTTCTCCCAGACAATCGGGAAGGGCTCGCCCCAGTAGCGCTGGCGGCTGAAAAGCCAGTCGCGCAGCTTGAAGTTGGTGGTGCCTTTGCCGAGACCTTTTTCTTCGAGCCAGGCGGCGATCTTCTGCTTGGCCTCCGGCGTGGGCAGGCCATCGAGGAAGCCGGAGTTCACGGCGGTGCCGTTGTCGGTGTAGCCCTGCCAGTCGTGACCTTCCGGCGGCTGCACGACCTGCTTGATCGGCAGCTCAAACTTCTTCGCGAACTCGAAGTCACGCTCGTCATGCGCAGGCACGGCCATGATGGCACCGGTGCCGTAGCCCATGAGGACGTAGTCGGCGATCCAGATCGGGATGCGCTCGTTGTTGACCGGATTGATGGCGTAGGCGCCGGTGAATACGCCGGACTTTTCCTTCGCAAGCTCAGTGCGCTCCAGATCGCTCTTCCGCGCAGTCTTTTCACGATACTCCTCGACGGCGGCAAGCTGCTCCTCGGTGGTGATTTCATCCACGAGGCGATGCTCGGGCGCGAGAACCATGTAAGTGGCTCCAAACAGGGTGTCGGGCCGGGTGGTGAAGACGGTGATGGTGGGACAAGCATCCTGCTTGTCCGGCTGCAAGCTGGCAGCTTGCGCCACTTTGAACTTCACATGCGCACCCTCGCTGCGGCCGATCCAATTGCGCTGGAGCAGCTTGATGCTTTCCGGCCAGTCGAGGCCGTCGAGTTCATCAATCAGGCGCTGCGCGTAGGAGGTGATGCGCAGCATCCACTGGCGCATGGGGCGGCGCTCGACGGGGAAACCGCCGACTTCGCTTTTGCCATCCACGACTTCCTCGTTCGCGAGCACGGTGCCAAGACCCGGACACCAATTCACCGGCGCCTCGCTGACATAGGCCAGACGGCGATGGTCGATCTCCTCACGCGAGAGGCCCAGGGCTTCGAGTTCGCTGATCGGATGCGCCCTGCCGTCGTCGCCGACGTAGGAGTTGTAGAGCTTCAGGAAGATCCACTGCGTCCATTTGAAGTAACCGGGATCGGTGGTGTTGACCTCGCGGTCCCAGTCGTAGGCGAAACCGAGCGACTTGAGCTGCTTGGTGAAATTGGCGACATTGGCCTCCGTGGTGACGCGGGGATGCGTGCCGGTCTTGATGGCATACTGCTCCGCCGGCAGGCCGAAGGCGTCCCAGCCCATCGGGTGCAGAACGTTGAAGCCGCTCATCTTCTTGAAGCGGCCAATGATGTCCGTGGCGGTATAGCCCTCCGGGTGACCGACGTGCAGGCCGTTGCCGCTGGGATAGGGGAACATGTCGAGCACGAAGTACTTCGGCTTCGAGGCGTCGAAATCGGCATCGCCGGGGTTGGGCGTGCGGAAGGCCTTCTTCGCCTCCCACTCGCCCTGCCACTTCGGTTCAAACTCGGAGAAGGGGAAGGCTTTGCGCTGCTCGCTGGACATAGGGGGGCGGAAGAAGGCGAGATGGGGCGGGTGGTCAAGGTGGGCTTCATCGTCCGCCGGCCTGGATTTTAAAGCCCCGGCTGTCGCAAAAATACCGGAAGCCATTCAACGCAGGGCTGGAAGAAAGCCGCCAGCCCTGCTTTGTCTGGGCCGCGCAACCCACTCTTCCCTTCCCCGCCCCAGCCATGTCCACCGCCTCCGCACCCGTCCCCACCGTGAAACTCGCCCTCGTCGGCGCCGGCATGTTCGGCGGGGACGTCCACCTGCGGGCCTACGCCGACCTCCAGCGCTTCGGCATCGCCGGCCAGCTCGCCCGCGTCGGCCTCGACGAGCACTCCCGTGACCTGGCGCCGGTGAAGTTTGACCTGGTTGCCGTGGCCACCCGCTCGGAAGCCTCCGCGAAAAAGTCCGCCGCCGCCTTCAAGGAGATCACCGGCCATGAGCCAAAGTGCTACCACGGCGCCGAGCCCTGGAACGACATCCTGCGCGACTTTCCCGACCTGGACGTCATGGCCGTGGCCACGCCGGACCATCTTCACACCCAGCCGATCCTGGCGGCGCTCGCCAAGGGCGTGCATGTCCTGACCGAGAAACCGATGTGCCTCACCACCTCCGAAGCGGACGAGATCATCGACGCGGCGAAAGCGGGCAACCTGATCGTCGGCGTGGACATGCACAAGCGCTACGACCCCGACCACCTGCGCATCCGCGACGACATCCAGAACCGCATCGGCGCGCCGCTTTACGGCACGGCCTACCTGGAAGAGCCGCTGGAGGTGAGCACCAGCACCTTCAAGTGGGTGGAAAGCAGCGATCCTTTCAGTTATGTCGGCCCCCACTGGACCGACCTCATCTTCAGCTACTACAAGTCGAAGCCCGTCAGCCTGACCGCCGTGGGCCAGAAGAAGCGGCTCGTGCGCGACGGCATCAACGCCTTCGACGCCGTGCAGGTGCGCGTGGACTTCGACAACGGCATGTCGATCAACTTCCACAACAACTGGATCACGCCCGCCGACTTCGAGGGCCCGGTGAACCAGGGGCATGAAATCGTCGGCGCCGACGGCAAGGTCGAAAGCGACCAGCAGTACCGCGGCTTCCGCTGGTGGAACGCCGGCGGCGGATCGCGCACGAGCAACAACCACTTCACCCGCGACGTGCTCCGTCACGACGGCAGCAAGGCCTACATCGGCTACGGCGTGGACAGCCTGACCGTGGCTCTGGTGGCCGTCTGCCGCGTCAAGTTCAACGGCGCACGCCGCGACGACGTGGCCCATCTTTACCCCACCGCCGAAGAAGCCCGCATCACCTGCGCCATCGTCGATGCCGCCGCCCGGGTGCGTGACCTCAACTTCAAGTACATGCAGGAAGGCAAGGGCGCGACCGTGACCGCCCGCTTTGGCGAGGACGGCATCACCATCATCGACCCGAATTCTCCCGAGGTGTTCCAGAGCATCTACGGCAGACCGGTCTGACCGCCGGAACGCACCGGAAAGCAGGTTCAATTCAAGCCCGCCATGCCGATGAGGTGGCGGAGCAGGTCCTCCTCATGCAGCAGACCTGAAGGCAGCCCGTCGGCGTCATGCACCAGACAGAGCGAACGGCCGCGCTTGCGCAAACGCTGCAGGGCGGCCAGGGCGCCGTCGCTTTCATGCACCACGTCGAGCGTGCGCATGTGCTGGCGCACCAGGCGGTCGGCCGGGAGCTTTGCAGGCAGCGTGCTCAGATCGATGACTCCCGTGAACACACCCTTGTCCCCGATCACCGGCAGCGTGCCCGTGCCATGCTCGCGGGCCAGGATCAGGGCGCTCGACAAAGGCAGATCGGGCGACAACGCGACGCTTCGGGCCAGAGGGCGCATGATGTCGGCCACCTTCAGCCGACGGTAGCCGAGCACCTGCTCAACCAAATGCGTGGCACCGGGTGCCAGCTGCCCCATGCGTTGCAGGGCCCTCGCCTGCTGCCGTACATCTTCACGCCCCACCGAATCACCGACCGCACCCGACACACCATCTCCAGGCGCCTTCCGACGGTCAAAAAGCCGGAACAACGGCCGGCTTAATCCCACGAGGTGAACCAGCGGCGAGAGCGTCCGAATGCAGCGGAAGGGGTAACGGCGAAAGAGTTTCTTGGGCAGGATTTCCAGCCCGATCAGGAACACGGGCAACGCCAGCAGGAAGGCCGTGAAGTAACCCCACTCCCCGGAGACCTTCACCAGCTTCCAGGAGATGATCAGGAAGGCGACCAGGTTGGTGACATGATTGGCCACCGTGATCCCGCCCAGCAGCGCGTCACGATCCTCCAGCAAAGGCAGCAGCCGAGCGGCCCGGCGATCCCCCGCCCTGGCGGCGTGACGCACACGGACACGGCTCACCGCCAGGACCGCGCTCTCCAGGCCGGAGAGGGCAAAGGAAAGAACGAGGGTCAGCAGCAGCAGGAGGGTCCAGGACATTCGACAACGGGATCAGGAATTTTCAGGCTCGGTTTCCTCCGGCAAGGCGGCAGCACGAGTGCTATGCAGCCTCAGCTCCACCTGGAGAATCCGGGCACGCACGGCACGGCGGACCTTGAGATCCGCTCCAGGAATCTGGATGCGCTCGCCCGGCTTTGGAGCATGGCCGAGCTGGTTCAGCACGAAACCACCGATCGTGTCGATGCCTGCCGTCGGCAGGGACAGTTCCAGTTCCTGGGAGACATCCTCGATTCGGGCCCCGCCATCCACGAGGTAGCGGCCGTTGCCCAGCTCACGAACCTCACCCGCCTCGCCCTGCCAGGGAGCCGCCTCATAGAGCAGCCAGTCGGCGATTTCCTCCTGGCTGACCATGCCCTCCAGGCCCCCGTATTCATCGACGATCAGGACCGGCAGGACCGTGTGCTGGAGGTGCTTTTCCAGGGCGTCCAGTACCGGCATGGTCTCGGGCACGAAGGGCACGTGGGTGATCATCTCCTGCCAGGCAGGACGCCCCGCCAGCCTCCAGGCCTGGGTGTCTATGACACCCACCACCACATCCGGTGTCTCCCCATAAATGACCACAAAGCGGCCCGCCGACTGGTCCAGCACCACGGCGGCGCGGGCCGAGGCGTCTTCCGCGCTGAGCAGGGTGAGGTCCACCCGTGGCACCATGCAATCCCGCACCGTCAGGCGCTCGATGTCGAGGGCCTCGCGGATGATTTCCGCCTCAGCGGGGTCGATCAACCCCTGCTCCTCGCGCATTTCCACCAAGGTTTCGAACTCCTCCCGGGTCATCGGCACCCGGGTTTTCACCCGGCTGGGGACGAGCCTTTGGATCAGGGCATCCGTGGCCCGGTCGGCCAGCCTGGCCAGAGGATCGAGCACCGAGCGCAGGGGATTGAGGAGGCGCAGGCTTCCCAGGAGCACGGCGGAGGGGGACCAGGCAGCCAGGAACTTCGGCATCACATCCCCGACGAGCACGGTGCCGGCAAAGAGAATGGGAGCGGTCAGCCAGGGCTGCCAGCCCAGGGTTCGGAAGGGGCCGGAGACCAAATGCAGCCCCAGGGCGGCCAGAGCGAGGTTCAGGGTGGCGGAGAGCAGCAGCGTGCGATGCAATTGGACGAAGGGATTGGCCGTGATGCTTCGCAGCTTCCGTGCCACCCCCCCTTCACCGGCACGATCCAGCCGTTCCTCCAGGTCCCTGGCGGAATGAATGGCCGTTTCCGTGGCGGAAATAACCGCCAGCAGGAGAAGCAGGACTAGGTAAAAAAACCCGGAAATGAACAGAGACACGAAGCATAAAAGGTCAAGAATGCCCGCCCCATGTCAAGGCGAGGGCTGCCCCAACGGGCACCCTGAAGCCAATGACAAGGCAAATTCCCCTTTGCAGACCGCCAAACTCCGCTACTCTGCGCGCCCTTTTTCCCTCCCCCACATGGCTGAACCGAAAAACTCCCTTCGCCTTGGCCTGCCGAAAGGCAGCCTCCAGGAGCCGACGCTTGAGCTCCTCAAGCGCGCGGGTTTCAACATCGTGGTATCCTCCCGCTCCTACCGCCCGACTGTGGACGATGAGGAATTGGAGCTGCGCCTGCTCCGTGCCCAGGAAATCGGCCGCTATGTGGACCATGGCTTTCTGGACTGCGGCATCACCGGCCGGGACTGGATCGCCGAAAACAACGCCGATGTCGAGGTTCTGACCGACCTGCGTTATTCCAAGGCCACCTCCAAGCCGACCCGCTGGGTGCTCGTGGTGCCGGATGACTCCTCCATCAAATCCGTCAAGGATCTCGAAGGCAAGCGCATCGCCACCGAGGCCGTCGACATGACCAAGGCCTACCTGGCCAAGCATGGCGTCAAGGCCGAGGTCGAATTCAGCTGGGGCGCCACCGAGGTGAAGGTTCCTGAACTGGTCGACGCCATCGTCGACATCACGGAGACTGGCAGCTCCCTGCGCGCCAACAAGCTGCGCATCGTCGACACGCTGATGGAGAGCTATCCCCAGTTTGTCGCCAGCAAAAGCGCCTACGCCGACGCCTGGAAGCGCGAAAAAATGGAGACGCTTGTGCTGCTCCTCAAAGGCGCCCTGGAGGCCCGCGACAAGGTCGGCCTCAAGATGAACGTCCCCGCCGCCTCCCTTGGCGAAGTCGTCAAGACCCTGCCAAGCGAACGCTCTCCGACCGTCTCCCAGCTTGCCACACCTGAATGGGTGGCCGTGGAGACCGTCATCCCCGAATCCGTCGTCCGCGTGATCATTCCGCGGCTCAAATCACTGGGTGCCGAAGGCATCGTCGAGTATCCGCTGAACAAAATCGTCCACTAACGGACCAACCCACAACAACCCGAGAACACCACCAACATGGGATCGCTCAAAAAGCGCAGAAAGACGAAGATCAACAAGCACAAGCGCAAGAAGCGCATGCGCGCCAACCGCCATAAGAAGCGTTTGCGCTACAAGTCGTAACCGTTAGCCTCGACAGCATGATCTGCCTCCGCCCCGCGAAAAGAGCCATTCGATTCGCTGGCGGAGGCTTTTTGTCCGTTTCAGGCAGGCAACGTCTCAAGAACATCCTGCTCCTGACGGCCTCCATGGCTTGCGGCCTGCACGCCGCGGAGCGCGAGCTTGCCGACCTGTCCCTGCCGCGCATCAAGCCGCCTCCGGCCGATCTGACGCTCAAGGCCGGGGACTCCGCCATTGCCGAGGCCATGGCTCACTATGCCACGGCGCTTCAGCTTGAAAGCGCCGGCAAGATGCGTGAGGCGCTCACTCATTATGTGGAGGTGGCGAAGGCCGACCCGGCCAACACGACGCTCATCGGCCATGCCGCCGAACTGATCTATCATTATCAGAGCCGCGGCGAGGCTGTCGTCTTTCTGGAAAAGTGCATCGCCGCCAGGCCCGACGAGCCCGCGGCTTACCTCAACCTCGTCCGCTTTCTAACCACCTATGTGTCTGAGGATCCGTTTGAGAAGGATCGCGGACACCAGATCGTGGACCAAACCCTGGCGCGCTTCCCCAGGCGCTCCGACGTCATCGTTTTTGCGGTCCAGTTTCATCTGACCATCGCCCAGAGGGAGGAGGCGATTAATATCCTCGACCGGGCGTCGAAGCTGGACATCCGCGAGCCCTCCTGGTGGTTGGATCTGGGACGCGTCGCCCAGGAAGTCTGGCCCCTGGCCCAGACGGAGGTGCGTGAAGAGCACTCCCGGCGGGTGAACATCTTCTTTGAAAAGGCCCTCGGCCACGCAGCCCCGGGCCCGGGTGGAGATGCCGCCAGACTCAGCGTTGCCGAATATTACGTGCTGACCAACCAGCTCGACGCCGCACGCAGCCTCTGCGAAAAGATCGTGGCTTCTGGCCCAGACCTCCAGGCCCGCAAACTGCTCTTCCGGCTCTACGAATCCAGCGAACAGCCTGACAAGGCCCTGGCCCTGCTGGAGGAGATCGTCAAGCTCGCCCCGGACGACGTGGAGCAGCGCCGGCTGCTCGTCCGCGCCTACGAATCCCGCGAGCAATGGGCACGGGCCGTGCCGCACATGGAGGCGGCCATCCGCATCGGCGGCGGCGACGCTTCTGAATACCAGGCCCTCGGCCAGCTCCTTTTGCAGTCGCAGCTCTACGAAAAGCTCATCCAGCTCTGCGAACGCACCACGCGCCTTTACCCGGACAACCCCGTCTTCCATCTGCACGCGGCTTTCGCCCAGAGAAGCCTGCAGCGCTGGGAGAAGGCCATTCAGTCCATGGAACGAGCCGCCGCCATGGCGGAATCAGGTCAGGCGGAACTGGTGAACCATCGCTTCTACTTTCAGTTCGGGCTCACCCTCGAACGGGGCGGCAGGTTCGACGACGCCGGGCGCATGTTTGAAAAGGCCATCACCCTGACCCCCAAGGATGAGGTCGAGGACGCGGCGAACACCATGAACTACCTCGGCTACATGTGGCTCGAGCAAGGCCGCCATCTGGACAAGGCCGGTGAACTCATCCGCAAGGCCAACGAACTTCAGCCCGGCAAGGCCGCCTACATCGACAGCCTCGGCTGGTGGCATTTCAAAAAGGGCGACTACGGCCATGCGCTGATCGAACTCGAGCGCGCCTTTTCCCTGCTCAGCAACCCCGAGCCGGATGACGCCGAGATCATCGAGCACCTCGCGCAGACGCACCTGAAAATGGGCAGCAAGGCCAAGGCGCGGGAATGGTTCACCAAGGCCCTCGAGATGAAGCCGCCGGACCCCAAGGTGCTTAAACGCATCCAGGAAGGCCTGGACGCCTGCAGGTAGCACCCGGCACCACAATCAGGCGCACGCCCTTCTTGTTCCTTGCCGCGCCGGACATCCACGCCATCATCCGCGCCCGCTTCATGGATGCCGCCACCATCGTCATCGGTCTTCTCCTTGTCGCCGTGATCCTCTTTGCCACGGAGAAGATCTCGGTGGACCTGGTCACGCTCGCGCTTCTCTGCGCGCTGGTGATGAGCGGCATCATCACGGTCAACGAGGCTTTCGCCGGCTTCGGCCAGGACGTCATCGTGATGCTCGGCGCCATCTTCGTGATCGGCGCCGCCCTGCGTGAAACAGGCGTGCTGGACAGCGTCGGCCATGTGCTCGCCCGCACCACCGGCGGCCACCCCAGGCGCATTGTCGCGGGCATGATGGGCTCGGTCGGAGCCATCTCCGCCTTCATGAACAACACCACCGTGACCGCCATGTTCCTCGGTCCGGTGATCGCCCTGGCACGCCGCCTTGGCATCCCCCCCTCCCGCCTGCTCATGCCGCTGGCCTTCTCCTCCATCCTCGGCGGCACCTGCACCCTCATCGGCACCAGCACCAACGTGGCCGTCAGCGGTGCCATGGTGAAGGCGGGCATGGATCCCGTGGGCATGTTTGAATTCAGCGCCGTCGGCATCACGCTCTTCGTCGTCGGCCTCGTTTACATGATGTTCATCGGCATCCGCTTCCTTCCGGAACGCGACCGCGCCGAGTCAGGCAAGGCCGGTGAACCCATCCGCGAATACCTCTGCGAGGTCGTCATCCTTCCCGGCTCCCCCATCATCGGCCAGGAGGTCTATGCCTCCGACTTCTCCGTCATGGAGTTCCAGGTCGTCAAAATCCGCCGGGCCGGAGCCGAGATCGAGGTCAGCCCCCATCTGCAGCTTGAGCAGGGCGACATCGTGCTCGTGGCCGGCAAGGTGCAGAACCTCATCCGCGTGAAAAAGATCGAGGGCATCGAAATCCTTGAAGACCTCGACCTTCGCGACTCCGGCGTGGACATGCGCGATGCCAGCATCGCCGAGGTCGTGCTCACCCCTCGCTGCAGCCTCGTCGGACAGAGCCTGCGAAGCAGCAACTTCAGACGGCGCTCCGGTCTTTCCGTCCTCGCCCTGCTGCGCGGCGACCGCACCCTCAGCGACCACATGGGTGACGTGACGCTGCAGGCGGGCGACATGATGCTGCTTCAGGGTTCCTATGACCGCATCCGCGTCTTCGAGGAAAACTCCGAGATGGTCGTCATCACCGAGCATGCCATGACCCATGGCGCGCAGAAGCGCGGCATCGCCGTGCTCATCGTCTTCGCCATTGCCGTCATTCTCAGCAGCTTCGATGTCATCCCGGCAGCCATCGCCTTCCTCCTCGTCGGCCTGATCGCCCTGGCCACGCGCTGCATGACCCTCGAGGCCGCCTACGAAAACGTGGACTGGCGCATGCTCATCCTCATCGGCGGCATGACCGCCTTCGGCACCGCCATGGCCAAGTCCGGCGCTGACCGCATGCTGGCGGAAGTTGTGGTTGGAAACCTCTCCGCATTCGGTCCCATGGCCGTGCTCGCAGGCTTCAGCCTGCTCACCGTCCTGCTCACCCAGCCCATGTCCAACGCCGCCGCCGCCCTCGTCGTGCTGCCCGTGGCCCTGAAGGCTGCGGAAACCATGCATGCCAACCCACGCGCCTTCGCCATGGCGGTCATGCTCAGCGCCAGCATCTCCGTCCTCACCCCCTTCGAGCCCAGCTGCATCCTTGTCTATGGGCCTGGCAAATACCGCTTTGGAGACTTCATCAAGGTCGGCGGTGGCCTGACCCTTCTCATGGTGCTGGTGATCCTGGCCCTGGTCCCCGTCTTCTGGCCGCTTTGAGCCGGAAGATTGCCGCCTGGAGCCCGTAAAACTCCACGCATGAAAGCCAGCCTCGCCCTCCTGACCTGCCTCCTTTCCTCAATGCTTCAGCCGCTCAAGGCCGCCGAGGACGACGGCAAGCTCCGCATCATCGTCTTCGGCGCCCATCCCGACGACGCCGAATACAAGGCTGGTGGTTCGGCCGTCAAATGGGCCCGGCAGGGACACCACGTCAAACTGGTGTCCGTCACCAACGGCGACATCGGCCACTGGAAGGAGGCCGGAGGCCCGCTCGCCCAGCGACGCACCACCGAAGCCGCCGCCTGCGCCCAAAAGCTCGGCGTCACCTCCCAGGTGCTCGACATCCATGACGGCGAACTCCTTCCCACCCTGGAAAACCGCCGCCTCCTCACCCGCGTCATCCGCGAATGGAAGGCCGACATCGTCATCGCCCACCGCCCCTGGGACTATCATCCCGATCACCGCTATGTCGGCATCCTCGTCCAGGACGCCGCCTTCATGGTCACCGTCCCCTTCTTTTGCCCCGACGTGCCGCCGCTGACCAAAAACCCTGTGTTCCTCTACTCCAGCGACGGCTTCCAGAAACCCTACCCCTTCAAGCCCGACATCGCCGTGGCGCTCGACGACGCCTTTGATCAGAAGCTCGACGGCCTTCATGAGCTCACCTCCCAGGTCTACGAAGGCGGCGCCAGCGGCTCGGCTCAATATGTGGAAAAGGACGTGCCGCCCGCCTCGGATGAAACCGCTCGCCGCGCCTGGCTGAAGCGCCGCTGGGGCGCACGCCAGGCAAACGAGGCCGACAAATATCGTGACCTGCTCATCGAGTTCTACGGCCCCGAGCGCGGCAAGGCCGTGAAGTATGCCGAGACCTTCGAGATCTGCGAATACGGCACACGCCCGGACAAGGCGACGCTGCGTAAGCTTTTCCCCTTCTTCGACTGAGCAGGCCCGGCTCATGAAGGCTTGCATCCCCGGGACTGCCGTGGCTTCATGCGCGCGCATGAAGAAACTCCGCCTGCTCCTCCTCGCCTTCCTGACCTGCCTGCCTGCCTTCACTTCCGCCAAGGATGCCCCCGCCTCGGACGTGCTGCCCGCCACGGTGAAGCCCTGGGATGAGCATTACATCGACCTGGAGGCAGGTTACCTCTGGAAAGTCGGCGGCAGCACCCAGCTCAACTACGGCATGGTACCCGTGATGCTGACCTGGCGCTCCCCCGAAGTGCTCGGCCTGGACTTCGCCAACGGCTCGAAACTCTTCATCCGCAACCGCATCTCCCTGCTCGGCCAGTGGATTCAAACCGGCCCGGAAAACCATTACTTCGGCCTCATGGGCGCGCCCTCCATCGAATGGTGGAACGCCGCAGGCACCTGGTCGGTTTACGCCGGCATCGGCGGCGGCGCAGGCTGGATCGACTCCCAGGGCGTTGTCGGCGGCCAGGGCCAGGACTTTACGCTCAATTG
>CAZXPU010000040.1:11647-19628 GCA_964642905.1 uncultured Prosthecobacter sp. | reverse complement strand
CTCAATTGGTTCGCCAACGCCGGCATCGCCCATGCCATCAACGCCACCACCCAGGTGCGCGTCGGCGCCATGTTCCAGCACCTCTCCAACGGCGGCGCCACCGATCCCAATCCCGGCGTCAACTCGCTCGGCGTCACCGTCGGTCTTTCCTGGGGCTTCTGATTCATCACGGCATGAGCAGGTTCAGCATTGTCGAGGCCATTCGTGAACGCGCGCAGCCCGGAGCCGTTGCGCTGGTGCAAAAGAACCGTTCACTCACCTATCAGGAACTGTTTCAACGAACCGACGCCCTGGCGGCCCAGATCCGGCCACACCTCGCCATGGAAGCAGGACGCATCGACCGCCTCCGCGTCGGTGTGCATTACCCGAGCTGTCTGGACTACGTGCCGCTCGCTCTGTCCACCCTCGCCGCAGGCGCCTGCTTCGTTCCCATTCCGGAGGAGCTTGCCGAGGAGGAAAAACGCGAGCTTCTCACCCGCACCGCCCTGGACCTCGTCCTGGTCATTGAATCTGCCGCCGCCTGGCTTCCGACACAGGCGCAGCGCTGCGGCCAGCTTGAGGTCAACGGCCAGGCCGTCGTCATCGCCAAGGTGCCGCCGACTCCCGAAACCGGCTTCCCACGTGACGCTTTCGAAGCCCTGAACCCCGCCTTCATCCGCTTCAGCTCCGGCACCACCGGCAAATCCAAGGGCGTGCTGCTCTCCCACGAATCGCTGCTCCAGCGCATCACCTCCGCCAACGAGGGCCTGCGCATCGGCCCCGGCGACCGCGTGCTCTGGGTGCTGCCGATGGCGCATCATTTCGCCGTCTCCATCGTCCTCTACCTTTATCATGGAGCCACGACGATCATCGAGGAAACCCATCTGGGTGAAGACCTGCTGCGCGCCGGCGCCGAACAAAAAGCATCAGTGATGTATGGCAGCCCCGTTCATTACCGCCAGCTGGTCGAGGCCCCGGACGTCGGCTCCTGGACCACCCTGCGCCTGGCCGTGGCCACCGCCGCCGCCCTGGATGCCGCCACGGCGGAAAAGTTCCGCACCCGCTTCGGCCGCGACCTGGTCCAGGGTCTCGGCATCATCGAGCTCGGCCTGCCCGTCCTGAACCTCGCCGGTGCCGTCGAAGCCCCGGAGGCCATCGGCCTTCCCCTGCCCGCTTACGAATGCCTGCTGAAGGATGATTCAGGCAGCGAGCCGCCCGTCGGAGAACCCGGCGAAATCTGCCTGCGCGGCCCCGGCATGTTCGACGCCTACCTCGATCCCTGGCTGCCGCGCACCCAGGTCGTCGATGCCCAGGGCTGGTTCGCCACGGGCGACCTCGGACGTCGCGACGCCGCAGGTCGTGTCTTCATCTGCGGCCGCAGGAAGACGCTGATCAACGTCGGCGGCATGAAAGTCTTCCCCGAGGAGGTCGAGGCCGTGCTCGACGCCCATCCCAAGGTCCAGCGTTCACTCGTCGAGGCACGCCTTCACCCGCTCTACGGCGAGGTTCCTGTCGCGCGCTACATCGCCGCCCCTGAAGGAGCGCCGACCGCGATGGAGCTGCGCAACCACCTGCGCGCCCACCTCGCCGGCTACAAGATCCCGCTCATGTTCAACGCCGTGCCCGAGCTGCCCCTGACGGCCAGCGGCAAGCTGCGACGCGCCTGATCAGGCCAGCCGATGATACAGCCTGGTGACGCCTTCCGCACTGCGGCAGGCGATCACCGCCTCGGCCAGGATCAGGCCGATGTCGATGCGGCTGACCTTCACGCCCTCCAGCTTCTTCGGCCAGGGGGCGGCCTCCATGCGCGCCAGGGTCTTCACCCCGATGAGCAGCGGCAGGGCGGTGGCGTAGCGCAGCTTGCCGTCGGCAATCCGGCCTACGTACTCCACCCCGGCCGCCAGATGCCCCCGGCAGACACCTAACCAATGTTGCCACAAAGGCTCCAGGACGCGGCTGTCACGCAGCACCTCCTCCACCGGCCTTCCAGGCAGGTAGCAGCGCCCGTCGCGCAGGTCCTCGCCGATGTCGCGCAGGATGTTGATGAGCTGGAGCCCCTTGCCGAACCGCGCACCGAGCGCCTTCATCGCCTCCACGTCCGTGCCCGGCTCAAACGACTCCGGTTTCTCCACCGCGCACATCTCCGTCCAGAACTCACCCACGCAGCCGGCGACCAGCCAGGTGTATTCATCCAGCTCCGCCTCGCTGGAGAGGACGCGCAGCGTGCCATCGGCAGGAAACCTCCGAATGTCCAGACGCTGGCCGTGTATGATGCGTGACAGCACCTGGCGGATCGCCTTCAAGGCCGCCCCGCTCATGGTGCCGAGCCAGGCCAGGCCGTCGGTGAACCGCTCCATCAGCCGCCGCTCCGCCTCGTCGGTCTGGCAGCCCGTGAAATCACCCGCAATGCGCGAGGCGAGACGATGCCGCACCTGCTCGCCTCCGCCCTGGACCAGGGCCTCGAAGTCATCCAGGCACTCGATGCGCACCGCCGCCGACACCGCCGCCGTGTCGGCGATGGTGTCCGCCGTGCGCGCCAGCAGGTAGGCCAGCGAGATCGGCTCGCGCAGTTCCTTGGGCAGGGCCTTCAAGGTGAGGTAGAAGGAACGCGACACGCTGGCCAGCAGCTGGCCGCCAAGCTCACGCTCGTGATGGGATTCGTCAGAGGAGGACATTCGGAAAAAAGGGTCAGCGCGGCTGCCGTCGGTACTGATCGATCATGGCGCGGATTTTTTCCGCCCGGTTCTCAGGGTTGGGATGCGTGCTCAGCATCTCGGGCTGACGGCCGCCTCGCGCCGCCTTGGCAAGAATCTCCATGACGCCCACCATGCCTTCGGGGTTGTAGCCGGCCTCGATCATGAAGCGCACGCCCAGTGCATCGGACTCCAGCTCGTCCTCGCGCCCGAACTTCATCACGCGCAGCCTCGCCACCGTGCCGGCGATCTGCATGCCCGCGTTGCTGTGACCGTCGGAAAGCAGGATGCCCAGGCCCTGGGCGACACCGTTCCACAGGCCGCTGGTGGCCATCTGCTCGTTCGAATGGCGGCCCACGACATGGCCGATTTCGTGCCCGAGAACACCGGCCAGCTGATCCTCGCTGGTGAGCAGCCGGAACAGCGCCTCGGTGATGAAGATCTGCCCGCCCGGCAGCGCAAACGCATTGATGGTTCGCGGATCGGCCAGCAGGTGAAACTCAAACCGGTAGGGCGTGCGACTGGCCAGCGTGCTCTGCACCAGCCTGCTCCCCACCCGGTCCACCAGCGCCCTCGCGCCGGCGTCCCTCGAAAGGCCGCCCATCTCACGGATCATGCCCGGGGCGGACTGCAGACCGAGCGCAATCTCCTGCTGCGGCGAGGGCAGCTTCAGCCTCTGCACCCGGCCGGTGAACTCGTTCTGATACTCCGTCGTGCCCAGGTAATGAAACAGGACCGAGCCGCCGATGACCAGCAGCGCCAGCACCAGGCGCGGGTGGCAGCCGATGCCGCGTCGCGAACGCGGTTCATCGTAGTAGCCAGGAGCATGGCCAAGCAGCCTGGAAAACAGGTGTCTCATGAATCACCAAATTGCCCGGTCCGCCGCCAGGAGCAAGGCATGTCCTCACGACTCACGCCTGGAGGCATGAAACACCCAGCCGATGCCCGCCCCGAATCCAAGACCGTAAAACAGCCCCCAGGAGAGCTTCGCCAGCGTCATGTAATGCTGGAAATCCGCGCTCTCCCTGCCGACGGCGCGCGCCTTGGGCACAAAGACGTCATACATCGACCAGTCGCCTGCGAAATAACCCGCCGAGTGCAGCACAAACAACGCCACCGCCGCCGTCAGCCAGCGACCTCCTCGGCCTTGAAGCCGTGAAACGATCAAGGCAAAGGCCAGGCATCCGGCCGCCGCCCCCGTCCATTCCCCCAGGCGCCCGCCAAGGCCGAACCAGGCCGCGCACCAAAGAATGGAGTAGGCCAGGAAGGCGGGCAGGAAGGCCTTGTAAAAACGCGCCATGCCACCGGCCAGCGGTCCGAGCATCAGTCCTGCCCCAGCAAGAAAGACGGCGGCGATGGCGGCATACATGGCCGGCTCCCCGCCCAGCCCCCGGAAGAGGGGCGCGGCAAAAGCCCACACGGAGAAGGCGGCGATGCTGACCACGGCGAAACCCAGCCCGCCGTGGACGACATCCCTGCTGAGCGACCGTGACATGGCTTCAGATCTCCCAGCCCGGGCGATATTGACGCTTCACCAGCGCGTTGGCGGCCTCGTTGTTGGTGATCTTCAGCGCCGGGGCGTCCCAATGCAGCGTCTCACCCTGGAACGGGCTGGCCAGGCAGCCGAGCAGCACGGCCTCGGTCAACGGACCGGCGTAGTCAAAGTTGGCCGTCGGCCTTGTCGAGCCGCCCTTGAGACAGCAGTCGATGAAGTCGAACCAATGGTTGCGCGGCTCCAGCTTGGGAAAGCGGAAGCCCTTGAACTTGTCTTTGGGGAAGAGCTGCGGGGTGCTGCCATGAGGATGCAGGAGCACGCCGTCGGTGCCGAGATAGATGCTGCCCTGGCCGGGGAACTTCGCCGGATCGGCCAGCGCCATGACCTCGGCCGGCGGACGCGCGTCGCCGTCATACCAGGTGACCTTGACGGTGTCGCCGACGGTGTACTGGGTTCCTTTGAAGGTGTATTCCACCACGGCGTTGATGGCCCAGTTTTCAGAGTTCGGCGGCGTCGGGCCGGAGGACTTCACCGCGATCGGCGCAGCCAGGTCGAGGCTGCGGAACCAGCCGCTGAACATGTGGCAGCCCATGTCGCCCAGCGTGCCGGTGCCGAAGTCACGGCGCTTGCGCCAGTTGCTGGGATGGTAGTAGCCCTTGATGTAGGGGCGGTCGGCGGCGGGGCCGAGCCAGAGCTTCCAGTCAAAACCCTCGGGCACGGCGTCGGCGGCCGTCGGCACCGGCTCCATGTCGCCCCACTTCTTGTTGGAGAAGGTGTGCACCTCCTTGATCTTGCCGATGACGCCCATGTGGATGAGCTCGACGGCGAAGCGCTCGGTGAAGTCCGAGGAGATCTGGATGCCCATCTGAGTCATCACGCCCTTTTCACGCGCCTTGAGCATGAGCTGCCGGCACTCGTAAAGGTTCTGCGCCAGCGGCTTCTGGCCGTACACGTGCTTGCCCAGCTCCATGGCCTTCAGCCCGATGGGGCCGTGCATGTGGTCGGGCGTGGAGACGTTGACGCTGTCGATGTTGCCCGCCTCCTTCTCCAGCAGCTCGCGCCAGTCCTGGTAACATTTGACGTTAGGCCACTTCTCCTTCACGCGGGCGAAGTTGCGCGTGTCCACGTCGCAGACCGCCGTCAGCTCCCACATGTCATGGTTGGCCATGGAGGTGATGTCCGCCCAGGACATGCCCGAGGCGCCGAAGGCGGCATGACGCAGCTTGCCGTTCGGCGAGGCGGCACGCAGACCGGTGGTGATGTAAGGGGCGGCGAAAAGGCTGGCGCAGGCGGTTTGCAGGAAACGGCGGCGGGAAAGGCTGGCGGGATGTTGCATGGAATGGAAGGGCCATCATTACGGCGCAGGCACGCCCACTCTGGCAAGCCTGGAACGAAAACCCCGTTGGATCAGCCTGGCATTTTTGTGCTTTCCCCGGTCTTTCCCGGTCCAAAAAGAGCGTTCAGACCCCTCCGCGACCGATTTTTGGCCGTCTCCCTCCCTCGTGCAGCGGCCAACCCGGGGGCAAAAACCCAGTTGACCCGAGGGCGAGTCGTGGCACTATCGCGACCCTTCACGCCCCGGCGAAAGCCTTCCCCTTTCCTGCCTCGACGGGTCCACGTGATTCACCCCCACTCATTCCCCATGAAAAAAGAAGGTCACCCGACGGTTTACGAAACCACCATCACCTGCACCTGCGGCACGGTTTACAACACCCAGTCCACGGTCCAGAACCTCCGCATCGGCATCTGCGCCGGCTGCCACCCCTTCTTCACCGGTGAACAGCGCTTCGTCGACACCGCCGGCCGAGTAGACAAGTTCGCCCAGCGCTACGGCAGCACCCGTGCCCGCCGCGCCGCTCCGAAGCTTAGCGAAGCCTCCGCGTAACCGCCCTTCGACTTCTCAAAGCCTTTTCCCTGACATCGCGGACGCCCCAGTGGCCTCCGCGATGTTTGTTTTTGCAAAAGTCATCTCCTCCGCCAATCTCCGCGTTCTCTCATCATGGCCACCGCCCCCCTGCTCATCCACCTCGACGGCAAACTTGTTCCTGAATCCGAAGCCAAGGTTTCCGTCTTCGACCACGGCCTGCTCTACGGCGACGGCTGCTTCGAAGGCATCCGTATCTACAACGGCCGCGTGTTCCGCCTCACCGAGCATCTGGTGCGCCTTTATGAAAGCGCCCGCTCCATCTGCCTCACCATCCCGATCAGCTTCGAGGAGATGGAAAAGGCCACCCTGGAGACCGTGGCGGCCAACAACCTGCGCGACGGCTACATCCGCCTCGTCATCACCCGCGGCGTCGGCTCCCTGGGGCTGAACCCCTACCAGTGCCCAAAGGCCGGTGTCATCATCATCGCCAGCGGCATCACGCTTTATCCCAAGGAGAAGTACGAGACCGGCCTGAACCTCATCACCTGCGCCACCCGCCGCCCCACGGCCGCCGCCCTGAGCCCCCAGGTGAAGAGCCTGAACTACCTCAACAACATCATGGCCAAGATCGAATGCATCCAGGCCGGCTGCGAGGAGGGCATCATGCTCAACGAACAGGGCAACGTGGCCGAGTGCACCGGCGACAACGTCTTCGTCCTCAAGAACGGCCAGGTCTACACCCCGACCATCGCCAGCGGCGCCCTCAACGGCATCACCCGCATGGCCGTCATCGAGGTGATGCGCGAAATGGGCCTCACGGTCCACGAGGTCACCATGACCCGCCACGACATCTACACCTCCGACGAATGCTTCCTCACCGGCACCGCCGCCGAGGTCATCCCCGCCGTGCAGTATGACCGGCGCCCCATCGGCGACGGCAAGCCCGGCAAGCTCCCCGCAGAAATCATCAAGCGCTTCAAGGTCCTGGCCAACTCCACCGGAACCCCGGTGCCCTACGCCGCTTGATCCAGCCGCCTCCAACCTCCCGCCCCCGAATGCAAGAATACCACCGCCTCCTCCGCAAGGTCCTCGATCACGGTTCCTACCGCGAGGACCGCACGGGGACCGGCGCCTATTCCGTGTTCGGTGAGCAGAGCCGCTACGACCTCGGCGAAACCTTCCCCCTGGTCACCACGAAGAAGCTGCACCTGCGCAGCATCATCCATGAACTGCTCTGGTTCCTGAAGGGCGACACCAACGTTCGTTATCTTCAGGAGAACAAGGTCAGCATCTGGGACGAATGGGCGGACGAAAACGGCGAACTCGGCCCGGTTTATGGAGCCCAGTGGCGCCGCTGGCAGGGCGCCCCCGGCGCCGAGCCCGTGGACCAGATCACCAAGCTCATCCACTGCCTCAAAACCAATCCCTACAGCCGACGTCACATCGTCAGCGCCTGGAACGTGCCCTTCATTGACCAGATGGCCCTGCCTCCCTGCCATTGCCTGTTCCAGTTCTTCGTGGCCGACGGCAGGCTGAGCTGCCAGCTCTACCAGCGCAGCGCCGACCTCTTCCTCGGCGTGCCCTTCAACATCGCCAGCTACAGCCTTCTCGTGCTCATGGTCGCCCAGGTCTGCGACCTGAAGCCGGGCGATTTCGTCCACACCTTCGGCGACCTCCACCTTTACAAGAATCACCTGGACCAGGCCCGCCTTCAGCTCAGCCGTGAACCACGGCCTCTGCCGGTCATGAAGCTGAACCCTGAGGTGAAGGACCTCTTCGCCTTCAAGTTCGAGGACTTCAGCCTCGAGGGCTACGATCCGCATCCGGCCATCAAGGCGGAGATCGCCGTCTGACCCACATTTTTACAGGGCCAGATGCCCGAGGGCCAGCAGGCCGTAATAGGTGTATTCGGGGTCCAGCGTGTCATCGGTCCAGTTGCCGTGAAAC
>CAZXPU010000040.1:0-11637 GCA_964642905.1 uncultured Prosthecobacter sp. | reverse complement strand
AACCCTCCTGCGGCGCTCCACAGGCTGTCGATGAAATCCAGGCAGCGCTCCCGCACCTTCTCAATCGCCTCGGCATGGTTGGACAGGGCATGCAGCGCCACGGCGGTGGACAGCAGATCAGGAATCGGCGCCCCGGGCACGGCGAGAAACCCGCCCTCAGGCAGGCATTGCCGCAGCAGCCAGTCCACCGCTGCCTGTGGAGGCGGAAGCTGCATGTTGCGATACAGCGAAAGCATGGCCGAGGTCGCCGTGGTGGAACCCAGGGTCAGCCCAGGCTCGTTCGACCAGGCCCCGTCCGGCGTCTCCAGGCTGTCCATGCAGCGTGCGATGCTCATCGGGTCGGGGGGCAGCATCCCCAGGTCCTGGTAGGCTCCGAAGGCGATCAGGCAGCCGTAGGCGCTGCCGTTTCTGCGGCCCGCCGCCTGATGATAGCCGCCATCCGGTGTCCGCCAGGCCTCCAGCCGGCCTGCCAAACTTTGCTTCTGTGTCTCGGATAGGCCGCCGCCAAGGCTGGCCCAGCAGCGCGCCAGGCAGGACAGATGCACGAAGTCCAGCCCCTCACCGTCGCCAAAGGTCGTGAGCCACTGCTTGAGCGAATCCCGGGGCGGTTCTTTCTGCAAGGCCATCAGGCCCTCGATGCCAAACACGCTGTAATACAGGTCCGGCCTGTCGGCACGATCCAGAAAGCCGCGCCCGTCAGGGGCCAGCCGGGATAACAAAAAGTCGGACACCAGGTCGGCGGAGTCCCCGAGAAGCTTGGGCGCCACCCGGGCGACCTGGAGCATTTCAAGCCGGAAGCTCATGCCTCAAAGCTTCTCCGGTTCCTGCAGCAGGCTGGCCACCCGGGCGAGCAGACGTCCTGCCGCACCACCATCGCAGACGCGGTGGTCGAAGCTGAGCGTGATCTCCGCTTCGGTGACCGGGATGAACTGGTTCACCTCCTCGCTCCAGCGCGGCACTTTGCTGCCTGCGCCAAGGCCGAGGATGAGGTTCTGCTCCGGCAGCGGAATCGGCGTGGCCCAGACGATGCCAAAGGTGCCGAAGTTGGTCACCGTGGCGATGCCGGGACGGTTCATGTCGTGCGGCAGACGACGCGCACGCGCCTGTTCGACCAGCTTGTTGTAAGTCGTCACCAGCCGGGCGAGCGGCGTCTTGTCCACCTCGCGCAGCACGGGCACAAACACGCCATCCTCGACCTCCACGGCAAAGCCGATGTCGATGGCCCTGGGGTGCATGATGCGGTTGCCGACCAGGCGACCGGCGACGGCGGTGTTCTCCGCCAGGGCGATGGCCAGGGCGCGAATGGCATAGAGGGCGGGACCTGGCTTCGGATCCGCCTTGCGACGGTGCGCCAGCATGGCGTCGAGCATCACCGGGCTGCCCACCGTGGCCAGGGGCCGCGTCCAGCTGCGGCGCATGGAGTCGGCGACGGCAATGCGCATGGGCGAGGCGGGAGTCAGCTTGTGCTGCTCCAGGCTGCGCAGGAAGTTCTCGAAATCCTCCACCGTCACTCGACCGCCCGCCCCGGTGCCGGCGATTCCAGCCAGGTCGGAGGCGTTGAGGCCGAGTTCATTCATGCGCGCGCGCATCCGCGGCGAGATGTAGCTTGCCCCGGTGGCCCCGGCCGGGACCGGCAGGCCGCCGACGACGGGTTCAACCTTGGGCTGGTAGCCGACGATGTTGTCCTCCTCGTTGAACTGAAAGTGCAGGGACTCCGCATTCGGCATGGAGGACGGCACCGAGGAGGAGGAACCCGCTGCTGGCGTTTCGGAAAAACCAAGCGCCTGCGCGTCCTCGTCCGAAATTTCAAACATCGCCAGCTGGCTGCCAACAGCATAGCTGGTCTGCAGCTGCGCCTGGATCTGCTCCACCCTGCCCGCGCAGGGGCTGCCGACGGTCATCGTGGCCTTGTTCGTCTCGACTTCAAAGATGTCTGCTCCGGCCTCGATCAGGGCTCCGGGCTGCACGAGGATTTTGACAAGCGTGGCCTCGGCAATGGACTCGCCAAGCTGAGGCATGAGAATCGGGATCGTGGGCATGGGATGAGGTGGAGGTTCCGGCGGTGCTGCACCAGCCCTTCATGTGCCGTTTTCCTGGCGGGGAGTCAAGACGGCGGGAGGTGTTTTCATGCCCTGCCACCCTTCCCCTCAGCAACCTCGACCACTACTTCCCCGACGGCAGGGCGCGCGGCACCTGCTCCAGGGGCATGCCAAAGCGCAGCGTCTCGTCCATGATCTGCGTGCGGCGGGCCTCAATCTGGTTGGGATGGTTCGACGGATCCCTTGAGTTGATGATGCTCGGCTGGATGAAGATCAGCAGCTCGTCCCGCTGGGTGGTCTTCTGCGTCGTTCCAAACAAATGCTTCAGCACCGGCACGCGACGCAGGAAGATCGCGCCACGCTCGTTGTTGCCCGTCCGCTCCGTGACCAGGCCGCCCAGCACGACCGTGGCCCCGTTCTTCACGGTCACTGTCGTCAGAAGCTCCTGCGTGCCGATGGTGGGGACGGTGTTGCCGGAGATGTTCTGCTCACCCACGATGTTGTCGTTGATCTGGGCGATGCGCAGGGTGACCTCCTTGTCGGAGTTGATCAGCGGCACCACCTCCAGCTTCAGCACCACGTCACGATAGTCGATGCTCGCGCTGGTGGCGGCGACGTTGCTGAGCCCGGCATTGGAGAGAATGTTGGTCGGCACGGCGATCCTCTGACCGCTGGAGATCGTGGCCTTGCCGTTGTTCATGATGTGCAGGCTCGGGCTGGACAGCACTTTGAAGTTCTTGTTGCCCTCCAACACCCTCGCATAGCGGCTGAGCGAGCCAAGCTGACCGTAAAAGCCCATGATCGCAGTGCTCAGGCCCGCTCCGTTCATCGGCAGGTCCACCGCCCCGGCCACGCCTGTGCTGCCGGTGGGCGCGGTGACCCCGTCCTGCCTCAGGGTGAAGTCATCCAGCGCATTCAGGAAGTCGAAGCCGTAGTTGAACTCCCCTCCCAGGCTCAGCTGGCCGATGATGGTGCTGATGTAAACCTGCTGCGGACAGACATCCATCTCCTCGATCAGCTTGTCGATGATCTGGATGTGCTCGGGCGAACCGTTCACCACGAGGCTGTTCGACTGCGGATCAGCGATCAGGAGGGTCTTGCCGACGATGATCGACTCCGGCGCGGAGGCGGCCTCCGGATCGTCCAGCAGGCTGCGGCTGGCACGGTTGTTCTGCCCCTGGCTGCCGGTGTTGAAGCCAAAGGCGCCCCCGCCAAGACCGCCGTTCAGGCCGCCGTTGAAACCGCTGTCATTCTCACGACTGGCGGCATCGGTGGAAGGGGTGTTGGACGAGCCGCTCGGGCGCCGGCGGCTGCTTCCGGAGCTTCCGCCGCCGCCCAGGCTGGCACCGCCGTTTTCCGACTGGATGTCGGTGTCCTTGGCCAGGGCGTTGTAGGCCACCGGCAGGAAGTCGCCGACATCAATGTAACTGAGCTTGCGCTTCAGAAACGTGACACTTTCGCTGGGCTGATCGAGCTTGTCCACCAGGCCGCGGATGTAGGTGATGTCCACCGGACGGGCGATGACGAGCAGACTGTTGGTTCGGCGGTGGGGGATGACCTTCACCCGCGCGATCGCCGGATTCGTGTTCGCCGAGTTCACCGCCTGGGCCGCCGTGGCGGGAGCCGCCGCACGAATGCCGGCAGGCATCGCAGCCACGGGGGCGGCCGGGGCGGAAGCCGTGGAACTGGCCGCGGCCTCCGCCGCCTTCTCCCGCTCCTCAAAGATTTCGCTGATGATCTCGGCAACGCTTTCGGCGTCACTGCGCTGAAGCTGGATCATCTCGTTGGCGATCTCCGCCGGCGGCACGTCGATCACCTCCGCCATGCCGGCGATGCTGCGGATGGTGGCGCTGTTCTCCGTGATGATGAGCGCCGACGAATTCGTCATCGGCATGATCGCCCCATAGGCATGCAGCTTGATCACCTGCTGAAAGGCCTTCGAGGCCTCGTCCGGCGAAATGTGCTCGAGCGGCAGGATGAAATGGCAGATCTCCTCGCCCGGCGGCAGTTCCTTCATTGAGCGATAGACGGGCAGCCCCTCCGGAGTCGGGCTCTTGCCTCCGCTGTGATGGATCAGCTTCACCGTCTTCGAATCGACCGGGATGAACACATAGCCATTGAGCAGCATGGTCGCCTCAATGAAGCTGATCGCCTCCCTGGCCGGCAGGGGCTCGGGGGCGACAATGCGCAGCGGCTCGCCCTGGAGCGACGAATCCTGGATGATCTTCTTTCCCGTCAGCTGGGTGTAGAGCGGGATGATCGCCTGGGCAGGCACGTTCTGAAAGTTGAGCTTGATGGCCGAATCCCCATTGATCTGAGGCGAAGCCGCCCCGCCTGCGGCCGCCGCCTGGGCCTGGCACTCAGGCAGCAGAACCGCATTCAAGGACACAGTCAGGCCCAGCAAGGCCGTGAAGCCAAGACGTGCAAAGAAGGCAGGCTGAGAGGGCATGAGTGAAATTTTCTCCATCAATTATAATTACCATATAAAATAAGGCAATCTGAATGTTTGAGATTCTTAAACCTTCAATTCCAGCCGCTGATCGTTCTGGCCTCCAACTCTCCCTGTCCGCTAAAAGTCGCTTCCACAAACGGGGCTGATCCAGCCCAACCTGTGCCTTTTTCCACCAGCCAAACTCACGAAAGCTGAAGGCATCGTCTAGTGACGCGAAAGCACGATGAGGCTTTGGGAGCCATCCGTGACGAGCAACCCATCTTGGCCCACTGTTGGGAATCGGAGAGGCATTTGGCAAATCGATGAAACCAGGGCCCTCGCCCACTTCACTCCAGACAGGAAGAACTGTTGAAACAGAAGGCATTCTGGCCACCCGCCGAGTTTGTTCTACTTTAAAATAAGCCGTTTTGCCGACATCAAGAATGCCAGTTCGAGCAGCTATGCCTCAAGGGCTCACATTCGGTTTTTTCCACATCAAGGATTGCCACGGCTTGATGCCGAACCCGGCTAAAACCAGGTCACTCCTGCATTGCGCCACCCATCACCAAGCCATCGCATTCCATGCATCTGAGGGATTTGGAGTGGGCTGTGTTTCACATTTTTATCTTATCAAAATAAGATTTTTACCGAATCAATATATAGCCAATGGCTTAGTTCTGCGAATGGTCGCGCGCCATGTCGCCCTCCACGGTCTACTCAGGCATTCGATTCCCTTCCTCTCTTGGCCGCACGTCGCCCGCCTTACAGTGCCTGTGTCGCCCAGGGGTTTTCCGCTCCTGTGTTCTCTTCGCCCTCACCCTGCTGCTTCTGACCTCTGACTGGGGCCAGCTCAAGGCTCAGTCTCCCACCCCCTCCCAACCCGCCACCTGGATTCGTGGAGCCCAGGGCACGGCCAATCTCACCGCAAGCAACTTGGGTGGCCTAACCAAATCCGCGGGTGGCTCCTCATCCTGGAATGCGGGCGCGGTTGCCTCCCAACGCATCCTCCGGGACGGCGCCGTGGTCTTCACCGCCGGCGTCGAAGGCTCCTGCGACTTCGCCATTGGCCTGAACTTGGTGGATTCCTCGGAGCTCAACACGGACATCGACCACGCCATCCGCCTGAAGGCCGACAGCAAGGCGCAGGTCTACCATGGAGCGACGGCGGGGGCGGATCTCGGCCTCTTCAGCTCAAGCACCGTGTTCATGATCCGGCGTTCCGGCGCCGTGGTGAAGTTTTTCAAGGACGGCCTGCTCATGCACACCTCCACCACGCCTTCCGCCGGGCCGCTGCTGGTGGACTGCAGCTTTTACAAGCTGGGCAGCAGGCTGACCTCCTGCCTCATTGAGGACGGTGACCAGGATGCCGACGGCCTGCCCGACGACTGGGAAACCGCCAGCCTGCCCGTCAACGCCGGCTGGGCCGATCTCATGGCCTTCCTGCCCCGGGGCAACCTCGACGGCCCGCCCAGGCCGGGCTCCACGGACACCGCCACCAATCGTCAGGAGTTTGATGACGGCAGCCTTGCAGGCAATCCCCTCAGCTTCCTGCAGCCCGTCACCTGGCAGTTCCATGCCGGCACTCAACCCAACGGCACGGACGGAGGCCTGCGGAAGTTTTTCGGAAGCCCCGCCTTCGACAGTGAAGCCATCAGCGCCAGGCCCCTTCGTGAGGATGGCAAGCTGTCCTTCAAGGTTCCCGCCCCTGCAGCCCTGGCCGTGGGGCTCAATGACATCAGTGACATCAACGACAGCCGCTCCGAGGCCGACTTCGAATGGGCCTTCATCCTCGCGGAGGACGGCACCTTTGACATCCAGCGCCTGCCCGACAGCGTCGCGGATCTGAATCTGACCGGGCCGCTGGGCGGCTACACGGCGCAAACCATCTTTTCCATCGAGCGCGTGTCAGGCCGGGTGAACTTCCTCAAGGACGGCGTGCTGGTGTATGCCTCCGCCAACGTCAGCTCCGGTCCGCTCTATGTGGACTGCTCGCTCAAGACGCCAGCCTGCCAGATTTCCAGTGTCAGGTTTTACACGGGTGACCTCGACAATGACGGCCTGCCCGATGCCTGGGAGCTGTCCTACCTGTCAGCCGGGGCCGGCCTGGTTGAACTCGCCGCCTTTGCACCCGGGGCTGATCCGGACTCGGACGGCATCACCAACCTGGATGAATATCTCGACGGCACCCACCCGTTGCAGGCGCTGATTTCACCCACCGCCGTGTCTTGGCGTTGCAACAACTATGTGGGTCCGGTCAGTGGCTCCCCGGGCGGGGCTGTGAAACTCGGCCCGACAGCCTGGACCAACGCGGATGCCCAGGCCAGCCGGACCATCTATCAGACGGGCACGCTCACCTTCCGGGTAAAGTCGGGAAGCGCGCTGGCCGTCGGCTTCACCATCGCCGACAACAACCGCAGCTACACCGACCAGGAATACTCCCTCCAGTTCAACGCGGCCGGACAAGTCTTCGCCTACGAGGGCAACGGCTCCACGTCATCGGCTCAAAAAGCTTCCCTGGGCGCCTACGACTCCTCCACGCACTTCGCCCTCCGGCGGGTGGGCGCCCAGGTCGAGTTCCTCAAGAATAACATTGTGTATTACACGGCCGCCGTGCCTGTCTCGACACAGCTGTTCGTGGACGCCGCGTTTTACACGCCCAACAGCGAGATTCGCTCCGCGTTTCTTTACACGGGCGATCTCGACGAGGACCTGATGCCGGATGACTGGGAGATCGGTCATTATCAGCGGAAATACGGACGTTCACCCACGTTTGCCCAGCTCCGGGACGGCTTCACGTCCGCCGGGGATGAGGACTTCGACGGGTTCGGCAACCGCGAAGAATATTTCTGCGGCACCGATCCCCTTCAGCAGCTGATCAAGCCCGAAGCGGTGGTCTGGCGAAGCCTGGCGGGCACCTATGCCATTCCTGGAACCCGGGGCGGGCTGAGGAAGAGCACCACGACGGCCGGATACAACGCCGACGCGACCAGCGAACAGTACCTCATCGATCAAGGAGGCTTTCTCTTCCACGTCCCGGCCAACGGCACGCTGGCAGTCGGCCTGACGGGGGGTGACAACAGCAACTCAAACACAGATCTTCTTTACGCCTACAACCTCACTCCGACCGGATCCGCCATCCATAAAAACGGGGTCGTGGTGCTCGCCAGCGTTGGCGCCTACACCGAAGCAACGGCCTTCGGCATCCGCCGCAATGGCTCCGTGGTGGAGTTCCTCCGGGATGGCGTGGTGGTCCACACCTCCAATGTGCCGGCGCCTTCGGTCCTGTATGCCGACTGCTCGCTCAACACGGTCTACAGCCTCCTGAACAACCACCGGATCGCCTCCGCACTTCATTACAACCCGGCGGTTGATCAGGACAAGGACGGCCTGCCGGACGCCTGGGAACTGCAAACGGGCCAGCTGCCGATCAACGCAACGCTCCAGGATCTGACGCAGCTGTCCAAACCTGGCTCGGACGCGGATGGTGATGGCCTGACACTGGCTCAGGAATTGGCCGCCCACACCTCACCAAGCCGTGCCGACACGGACGGCGACGGCCTGCCGGACGGCTGGGAGGTGCGGCATGGCCTAGCGCCGAACGATCCAGGCAATGCCACCATGGACACCGACAGCGACGGCCTGACCAACTTGACCGAGTTCCAGATCGGCACCAGCCCGGCGAACCCGGACAGCGACGCGGATCAGATGCCCGATGGCTACGAGGTGGCCCATGGCCTCATGCCGATGGACGCCACCGACTCAGACTCAGACAAGGATGGCGACCAAATCCCCAACCTCTGGGAGTATGCGCGCAAAAGGCTGGAAACCCCCGGACAACCCCACTCCGCCAGCGATCCAACAGAGCACCCGGCCTGGGATGCCATCATCGATCCGGCTCTGTCGGTGCCGGATGAGGCTGGCAAAAGGTATCGCACCTTCCAGCAGGCCTATGCCAGCCTCCCCTCAACCGCCGGTTACCATTCCCTGGTGAAGGTGATGCCCGGCCGCCATCTTGGCGTGGATTCCGCCAGCACGTCGAGTCAGCTGAACATCCCCGAATATGACACGGCAAGAACGGTGGCCTGGATCGCCGCCTCAGGGGCGTCCCGCATTTCATGGACCGAAGGCGCGGTCGTCATCAATCCCTATTGGCTGATCCACGGTGACCATCTCTTCCACGGCCTCGTCTTCGAATCCAATGTCAGCCATGGCCATGAACACAGGATCGTGACGCGAAAAAGGTCCGTCAAGGCAGGCGCCTCCATTCGCTTTCTCAACTGCCTGTTTCGCAACCTCCAGTCCAACACCACGGAGAACAACCATGGCGGCGCGCTAACCAACCAGGGCGCGGACCTGCGCCTGGAACACTGCACCTTGTTCCGCTGCAACAGCGTGTCCTATGAGGGTCTATCCACCCCTGACGGCCCCTTGAACGTCACCCGGGGCCTGGCCAGCATCGTCAACGCCGTTGACAGCGGCACGGGCAGCCTGGGGCGGATATCCCTTTCTGGCTGCGTGATCTGGGATGACTGGTTCCCGGCCGGCTTGCCGGTGGCCTTGCCCGACGAGGCGGATCATCAGCCTCTATCCGGCCACACGCTGCAGAACCCGGTGACCGGGCCTGAGGTATATTGCACCTCCAGCCTGATCCAGGGCGGCATGCAGGGAAGTCGGCGTGAGGATCCCATGCTGAACTCCAAAGGTTATCTGACCGCACAGTCCACAGCCTGCCTGCATTCCCCCCGGCCCGGCTCGCTGCTCCAGGATCTCCAGGGCCAGGCCCGCAGTCTCACACCCACCCTCGGGGCGGTGGAATGGGTGAACCAGGACACAGGTGCCGAAACTGACAGCCTGCCCGACTGGTGGGAGAGGTGGTGGTTCGGCAACCTTCAGACACGCGATCCTGACATCACCGACCCTGGGTTGAAGGTGATCTTCCCTCCCCTGCCCAATCCCAGGCCGCCAACGGCGCTGGAACATTACCTTGCCTTCAGCAAGCCGCTGGCTTCCCTGGATGGCGACCATCTGCGCGACGACTGGGAGATGATGCATTTCCACAACCTGGACCAGACGGACGCCGGCAATCCTGACGGCGACTCCCGCAACAACCTTCAGGAGCAGACGGACGGCACGGACCCAACCCAGGCGGATGACGATCCGGATTCGGATGCGGACGGCCTGCCGGACGCCTGGGAGCGTCAATACTTCACGGTGGCGCCCCGGCCACCCGAGCCCACACCCGATCCCCTGAGATTCGATGCCGACGACGACCCCGACGGTGATGGCCGCAACAACGGGCAGGAGCTGACTTTCGGCACCGCCCCCAACAGTGCCGACGCAACCACGGATGTCGACAACGACGGCCTGCCGGACAACTGGGAGCGTCAATACTTCACGATGGCGCCCCGGCCACCCGAGCCCACACCCGATCCCCTGAGGTTCGATGCCGATGACGACCCCGATGGTGATGGCTGGAACAACGGGCAGGAGCTGACTCTCGGCACCGCCCCCAACAGTGCCGACGCAACCACGGATATCGACAACGACGGCCTGCCGGATGCCTGGGAGCGGTTGTATTTTAAAACCCAGGCCGACATCGTGGCACAGACCGGAACCACCGACTTCGACATGGACGGCCTCAACAACCTGGAAGAGTTCCGGAAAAGAACGAACCCGCTTGATTCAGACAGCGATGACGACGGCCTGCCGGACGGCTGGGAGGTGCAGTATGGGCTGAGTCCGCTGTCTGTCGAGGGCAGCCATGGTGCGCAGGGTGATCCCGATCGTGACACCCTGAAAAATCTCCTCGAATACCAGCTCGGAACTTCTCCCACAAATGCGGACACGGATGGAGACGTGCTGCCTGACTGGTGGGAGTTCCGCAATCAAACCTCGCTCATCAGCAATCTCGGCCAGGACGGCCCCACGGGGGACATCGACCACGATGGCTACACGAACCTGGAGGAGTTCCGGGTGTTGAGTGATCCTCGGAACGCTTCATCCTATCCAGGGGCGGGCGGGCCTGCACAAACCTTTGGAGAATCTGGCACAAACACACCTGATCCAAGCTTTGCGGCCTTCCTCGCGTACCGCGTGCGCCGGTTGAGTTTCAGGTCCACGCTGACACACTATTACCCCTATGTAATCGAAAAAATTTACTATGAAAGTGAAGTTCCCAATTCAAGTCCTCCCCCGCTTAATGATGGGTTTAACGGCGATGCGGACCCCAACGAAAACCTCCAGGACCCTGGAGATCCGAGGGACATCCCGGATTGGAAGCCGACGTATTGGACCCCCACCTATGAGGGGGCGCCCGGAGCCATCCAGAGGATAGGGACTCAGGAGGACTTACTTTACCACTCCCGAGGTGCTAGTTGGTGCTGGGAGGAATTCCAAGAATCCATTTACTCGGTGGAAACCGCCTACCCTGGGGAAAGCGACAAGCTTGAAATTAAGGGCACGAGTCAGGATTTCAGTCGGTCCAGAGCACTGGCAGTCATGGAATCACTGCCGATGTATCAAGGCAGCCCTGAAAACGGCTGGATGGGTTCTGGACGCAGGCCTAAAACCGTCACCACGGTGACGAGCCAATGGAGCGGCCCATACGAAGGAGTAGAAACTGTACAATATGACGGTGATACCGGTCTCGTGGAAGAACGATCATGGCCATACAAGAATAGTGCAGCCAACATGGACCAAATTCAGTTGAGATATCAATGCAATCAGCCCGCGCCTGAGGCGTTGACCCAGACGTTTGTCTTGGTCAAAAGAGAGGCAGCCCTGTCCGAAACGAGTCGAGGCACTCCGGCAGGCCCGGAAACGGTTACGGTCTTGGGGAGCATGGAACTGCGGATTGAGGAAGGGCAGATGATCTCCAGCCAGGCAAGCGCGAACTTTCCGCTGCCCGAGGGCGTGTCCCTGCAGGACGGAACCATCCTGATGACCTCACCTCCCGTTGACCCAGGCAACAAGGCCTCTTATGAGACCTACCCCATTGACATAAACATCAATGACACTCCCGACACGAAGGATGACATGGTTCGCAAGGAGCAGAAAATTGGCACCACCGCATGGCGTCAGTGGATACCTTGCACGGTGAAAATCCCTGACACCGGCCCGGGAAAAGCCATCGCCAGCATTGGCATCACCGCAGAGAGTGGCACGATG
>CAZXPU010000039.1:28670-42342 GCA_964642905.1 uncultured Prosthecobacter sp. | reverse complement strand
GCCGCGAAACCGCCAGCCAGGCTGCAGCGAACGAAGGTCCGTCAGCAGAGGCCCTGGGCGAAAGAGTCGAGGCCTATCGCTGCCTGCTGTTTTCCAGTGGCGTGGAAGTGAGGGATGCGCAGAACACAAACGTCGTTAGGCGCGGGGTTAGCGCGGAAGCGGCGAGGGAGGTGCTGAAGGCGGGCGGCAAGCTGGGCTGTGGAGAGCTGGTGCGTCTGCGGGTGAGGTATTTCAGCGACGGGCTGGTGCTGGGGAGCCGGGAGTTTGTGGAAGGGGTGTTCGAGGCGAACCGGGAGAAGTTCGGCCCGAAGCGCAAGGACGGCGCGCGCAGAATCGCCGAGGCGACGGGCGGCCTGCATTCCATGCGCAAGCTCCGACGACTGCCTGTGAGTTGAGCACAGGCATTGAACTCAAGACATCTGGACGCCCCAACATCCTGTCGAGCAGGCATGGCGTGAGTTCACGCATTCCCGACAGCCCGATGTGCAGGCAGAAGATTCGTCATCCGTTGCGCTCCCGTCATCTCCTTTACGCAAAAGCTCCCGTCGCGCTGAGCAATCGCACTGTTCAGCCCGCAGGGACACTGCTATGGATTTCTTCGCCTCACCCCTGCCCCGAACATGAAGCTTCGACTCGATCTTGAACAATTCCGCGTGCCGGACGGCCGGCCCTTTCGCATCAGCAAGGCCAAAACCCGCGTTAAAAAGCTCTACGGCAGCGACCTCCATTACGAAGAGCTCATCGCCCAGTTCAGGCTCGAGATCGACGACCTGCAGCAGAAGATGTACGCCCAGGATCGACAGGGCCTGCTGCTGATCTTCCAGGCCATGGACGCCGCCGGCAAGGACAGCACCATCAAGCATGTCATGAGCGGCGTGAACACCCAGGGCGTGGAAAGCCATGCCTTCAAACGCCCCACCGATGATGAGCTTGATCATGACTTCCTCTGGCGCACCACCCGGGTCATGCCGCCCCGGGGCAGGATCGGCATCTTCAACCGCAGCTACTATGAGGAAGTCCTCGTCTGCCGCGTGCATCCGGAAATCGTCACCCGCATCCAGCGCCTGCCGGCCAAGACCACGCGAAACCTCGACAAGCTCTTCAAGGACCGGCTGACGGACATCCGCAACTTCGAGACCTACTGCGACCGCAACGGCATCCGCATTGTGAAGTTCTTCCTGCACGTCTCCAAGGAGGAGCAGAAAAAACGCTTCCTGGCGCGCATCGACACTCCCAGCAAAAACTGGAAGTTTGAGGAAGGCGACGTCACGGAACGCGCGCATTGGAAGGAATACATGGCCGCTTACGAAGACGCCATCCGCAAGACCGCCACCGAAGACTGCCCCTGGTACGTCATCCCGGCGGACGACAAGAAAAACATGCGGCTGATCGTCAGCGCCGCCGTTCTTGCGGAGATGCAGGGCATGAAGCTGAAGTACCCCGAACTTCCCGACGAACAAAAAGCCCACCTTCAGGCCGCCAAACGCCTCCTGCTGGCCGAGTAGCGGGCCGCTTTCTCCCCTTGCCACCTCCCAGGCGCGTCCTAGACTCCCGCTCCCATTCCCTATGGAGGACGACATCCCCAAAGACATTCCAGAAGACATCGTGAAGGAGGCCTCCGGCGGCATTCCGACACGCAAGACGCTCATCGAGCGTCTCGACAACTGGTCCGACTGGTCGAGCTGGGATGAGTTTTACCGCACCTATTCAGGCTTCGTCTTCCATGTCGCACGCAAGTCCGGCCTCAGCGATGACGAGGCCAACGACGTCGTTCAGGAAACCTTCATCGGAGTTGCCAAGAACCTTCAGAAAAAAAAGTTCGACACCAGCCTGGGTTCCTTCAAATCCTTCCTGCTGAACCAGGCCCGCTGGCGTATTCTGGACCAATTTCGAAGAAGAAAAAAGCAGCAGAGCAGAGAGGCAAATCTGCACTTCGATGAAACTGATGAACGGCGCACCGCCCCCATTGACCGTTGCGCTGATCCGAATGGCATGGCCCTCGAAAAGCTCTGGGACAAGGAGTGGCAGGACCAGGTCATGGACATCGCGCTGAGACGCGTCAGGGCTCTGGTTTCGCCACGGCAGTTTCAGATTTTTTCCTGTTATGTATTAAAAGGGTGGAGCCCTGAGCGTGTGAAAAAGGAACTTGGCGTGAATGCCGCACAGGTCTATCTCGCAAAGCACCGAGTCGGTCGCATCCTTAAACGGGAGGCAGCCAGGCTTGCAGGAGAAGATCAATGAACATCTGAGGATGTCCTGATGTCCACAGGGCTTCTTTGGTGCCAAAGCCCGCATACAATTTCATGTTGCGCGGCCAATCTCCGAATCCTACCTCACAATTCGTTATACAAAGCCCCCCAAATCCGAAGATATGCGCCGACGCTCAAACCCCCTTTCCGAACGCAACATCAAGAGGATCGACACCCGGTCCGATGCAGCCAAGCAGACTCATGGATTCCAAGTCTGCATCTCCCGAGACGGCTCCCTTCACACCAAGCATTTCTCCGACAGCCTCTATGGCGGCGTCAAAGGCTCCCTGAAGGCCGCGCGCGCTTATCGAGACGAGACGCTCGGCGACATGTCGCCCCTGCAGGCCAGCCGCATCGCCCACACCACGAACAAGAAGAACAAGAGCGGCCACGTCGGCATCTCCTACCGGAAATACAAGACGGCCAAGGGCAGAATCACGCGCCTCATCGCCGTGTCCGTGCGTGCAGAACGCGGCAGGACCATCTCCAAGGTTTACCGCTACACCAAGGAGACTCATGACGTGGTTCTGGAAGAGGCCATCGCCTTCCGTGAGCAGATGCTGCAGGAGCGCCTCAGGCGTGAAGGCGGCGTCGCGGGCATCCTCAAGGCTGTCGTCAAGTCACCGCCGGTCAAAAAGGCGGTGAAGAAGACGGCAAAGAAAGCCGCGAAGCCTTCCAAGGGAGCGAAGGCCTTGAAAAAGGCAGCGAAGAAAGCCGTGAAAAAAACCGCGCGCCGGAGATGAGCTGACCGGTTCTCCAGCCAAACATTCGAAAGCCCTGCATGGCTCATGCAGGGCTTTTTCATGCAGCAACAGATCGGATCGCCATTCTTTGCAACAAGCTTGGCGCAAGACCTGGCTGCGGGCTCAATTCACTCCTCGTCGTCCTTGGTGAAGCCGCGCAGCTTGCGTTTGAGGAATCCTGGCTCCTCGATCTTCGGCTCATACCGGCTGCCCACGGGAATCCTTCGAGTGGAGCCAGGAGAAGGCACCATGCCCCCCGAGGAGGAACCGGAACTGTAGCTGGATCCTCCGGGCGGCACCCAGGCGAGGTTGTCCTGCTCGGCGGAAAGCTGAAGGGCCGCCAGGGTCGGAACGTCAAGCAGGCCGGTGGGCCTCAGGCCGCTGCGCGCCTGGAAAAGCTGGATGGCGTTGTGGGTGCCCTTGCCTTCCTTGCCATCGACAGTGGAGGTGTAGAGGCCTTTTTCCTTCAGCAAGGTCTGTGTCCGAAACAGCAGGTAGCGTTTTCCGGTCGGCGTGTAGCTGGCAAAAGGCGGCGTCGGGAAAATTTGTTCCACCGTCCAATAGCCGGTTGGAGGATCCGCCACCAAGGGCTGCGTCTGCATCTGGCTGACGAGATCGGGCGTCAACACCACGCCCGGGGGCAGTGGCACCGTCAGTGTCGGTGGTGGCATGGCGACAGGAGCCGCCGCAAGGGTGCCTGAAGCGGCAGCAGGGGCAGGTCCCGCAGCCAAAGACATGGCCGGTGCGGCAGGTGCCGGAACCACGACCGCAGCCAGAGTGGGCGCTGACGCAACGGGCACGGGTTGGGCCGAGGGCATGGGCGGTGGAGCAACGACAGCCGGTGCTGCAGGCATCGTGGCTGCACCCGGCGCAGGAACAGGCTGGGTCGGTCCGGGCGCAGCAGGAACGGCTGAAGGACCGCCTGCAACTCTTGGAGCTGCCGGGGCTGGGGTCACCGGAGCAGGCGCTGTCGAGGGAGTCGTGGCTGCAGCGGGCGGGTGGGTCACCGGAGCCGCTGCGGGCGGTGTCATCGCGACAGGAGCCGGGACGGAAGCGGCGGGTGCAGCCGGTTTCGCAGGTTCAACGGGAACGGGTACTGCAGGGGGCGGAGCTTTTTGAGGCTCGGATTTTGCCACTTCGGGCGACTTGGCTGGAGCTGGCTCGGGAGCCTTGGCCTTCGGCCTGGTCTCTGCCGCGGGTTTGGTTGCAGGCTTTTGGACAATTTTTGGCGTGGCAGGTGCCGCAGGCTGCTTCAGATAAAAGGCGGCACCGGCACCGGCCGCCACGATGGCGGCGACGGCCATCCAGGGTTTCAGGGCACCCTTGGAACTGCCTGCCGATTGAGTCGAACTGCGCTGCGTGGCGCTGGCGGAAGAAAGCGCCCGGGTTGTTCCCGTACCGGTCTTGAGGCCAAGCATCTCGGCAAGCATCCCGGCACAGGTGGGACGCAGGTTGGGATCCTTGCTCAGGCAGGCGGCGATGGCATCCTCCCACACCTTGGGCAGCTCTTCACGGCCCTTGATGTCCAGTTCGGCACGTCGCTCGGCAACGCTGGGCGGAATCTTGGAATTGATCTGCATGGGCAGGTCGCCACGATAAAAGGGCGGCTTGCCACTGAAGAGTTCATAGAGCGTGGCCCCGAGGGAATAGACATCATCCGTCGGCAACGGGCGCTCTCCCATGGCCTGCTGGGGGCTCATGTAGGGAAGGGTTCCGCTGGCACCCATGTTGGCGACTGACAACCGGCTCATCGTGTCGGAGAGGCTGCGGGCGATGCCGAAGTCGGCGATCTTCGCCACAGCGTCACGCGTGGTGAGCATGATGTTGGCGGGCTTGAGATCCCGGTGCACCAGCTTGCGCTGGAAATGGGCGTAGTCGAGGGCGTCACAAACGCCGAGCAGCCAGCGCGAGACTTCCTCCGTGGTAAAAACACCACCTTCGGTGCTCAGGCGAAGTTCAGACAGGGTCTTGCCGTCCACAAACTCCATGGAGATGGCCGCAGTGTCATCGTCATCCACAAAGTCGTAGATGCGGACGATGTTGGGGTGGGAAAGCTCCAGGCCACGCCGGGTCTCGGTCTTCAGCTCCTTCACCGCGGCAGGGTCCAGACCGATGAGGCTGGGGAGGAACTTGAGGGCCACGGGACGCTCGAGCTTCAGGTCATCCGCCAGCCAGACCACCCCCATGCCACCGCGGCCAAGAACGCGCTGCAGCTTGTAGCGGTTGAAGACCGTCATCCCGGTTCCCGGCACCTTCATCACAACGGTGCGGTCCGAGAAATCCTCCGCCCATGCGCTGAAGGCGGGGAAGCCCGTCCCCTCCGTCGTGGGGGCGGGAGGCTGGGGCGGGGAGCCTGGAGGCAGCGGGTCCATGCGGGCGGGAAGTATGCAATACGCATTGCCGGTGTCCACTGTGACAGTGGCCAACCTTCAAAAAACTGAATTCAGAGCAGAAATCAGGCCGTGTCACCTGGTACCACTTTTGGATGGGCGCGGGCTTTTTCGAGCCCGGCGCGATGGCGGTCGTAGGCGTCGATGATGCGCTGGACGACAGGCAGGCGCACGACATCCCTGCTGAGGAAGGTCACAAAGCGGACGCCTGGCACGTCCTGGAGGACCTCCACCGCCTCCCTGAGGCCGGACCTGACATGGCGGCGCAGGTCCACCTGGGAGGGGTCGCCGGTGATCACGCAACGCGCGCCGTCCCCAAGCCGGGTCAGGAACATCAGCATCTGCTCCGTCGTGGTGTTCTGCGCCTCATCCAGGATGATGAAGGCGTTCTTGAGGGTACGGCCGCGCATGTAGGCCAGGGGGGCGATCTCCACCGCGCCTTTTTCAATCATTCGTTCGGCCTCGTCGGGGTCCAGCATCTCAAAGAGCGCGTCATAAAGCGGCCGGAGATACGGAAAGATCTTTTCCTTCAGGTCGCCGGGCAGGAAGCCGAGGGCCTCGCCCGCCTCCACCGCCGGCCGGGTCAGGACGAGCCGCTGAACCTGCTTCTCCCGGAGCAGGTGGAGACCCTGGGCCATCGCCAGGTAGGTCTTGCCCGTGCCGGCCGGCCCGATGCCAAAGACCACCTCATGGTCCTTCATTGCCTGCACATAGCCGATCTGCCCGCGGGTCTTGGCCAGCACCGGCGGCTTTTTCAAGGAGGTGACCAGCTTCAGGGCGTGAATGAGGCCGGCCGGTTCGTCCCCGTGCTCGGCCACCACGCTTTCCGCGACCAGGCGGATCATGGCCGGGGTGATGTCCCCGCCGTTGCGCCGGACCTTTTCAAGCTGGATGAACACCTCCCGAGCCGCTGAAACGACGGCTTCAGACCCCTCGATGCGCACCCAGCTCTCCCGGGAGGTCACCTGGGCCCCGCAGAGGTCTGCGATGATGCGCAGCCCTGCCAGGTCATGACCGAGCAGCCTTTGCAGGAACTGCGGCGTTTCGTAAGTGAGGGTTTCAATCATGGTCGTTCAGATAACGGCCTTCTGGCCGTGGCGTGATCATCCTTCATCCCTTTGCCATGACGAAGCCATCAGTGCTTCCAACGCCCCTGCTGGAGGTTCTCCAGCACCACGCCCAGGCCCCCGAAGATGATCAGCAGGGCGATGCCAACGGCGGCAAGCAGGGCGTACATCACGATCACCGCAGGGATGGAGGCCAGCATGGTCTTGAGGATGATGACGACCAGACGCGTAAACGGAATGTCCACGTCGGTGATGGTCACGCCCTTCCGGCGGCCCGAATCTTCGGCTTCAGGAAGCTGCGGGGGAGGAGTCATGGCCATCAGGTCAACGATACCCGTAGGCCAGCGCCCAGTACAATCCCTTTTCCTTCTTGGAGGTGAGGGAGAACACAATGGTGTAGGTGCCGGTCTTCGGAGGGTTCACCCTCGCGGAGGCAAACATCTTGTCGCTCTTGCCGTCGATGGTGATCTCCTTGCCCTTCTCATCGTAGACCTTCAGTTCAAAGGCGATCTCCTCATTGGCCGTGCCCAGCCAGAAGGCGTATTCGTTGCCCTTGAACATCTGATGCTTGATCATGAGCTTCTGACCGCTCTTCACCTCGCCGTTCCAGTACTCCTCGCGGACGATGAAGCCCTGTTCGACAAAGGGCATGGCCGCCTCCATGGCAAAGCTGTGGGCGTCGTCCACGGTGGCGGACGCCGGCAGGGCGGCGCAGGCCAGAAGGGCAAGTGCGGCGGCACGGAGATGGTGAAAAAGGCGCATGGCGGTGGGCTTGGATGAGGGGTGCCGGACGCGGAGGCAGGGCGGTTTCACTTCGCGGCCTTGATGCCATCAAGGAGCGAGTCACAGGTCTTGCCGATGTCCCGCACAGAATCCTTGGTGAAGCCGTCCACCGCGCCTTCCATCTTCTCGAGGATGTTTTTCAGACCCTTGGCGATGTCGGACACGTTGCCGTGCTCCCTGACGGAGCCGGACATTTTCGCGATGCTCGCGATGAAATGCTCCACAAGCATGGGCTGGTTCAGGAGCTCGGCGCGGTCGGCGGAGAAGTTCTTCCCGATCACTGAGGTCACGCTGGCGGTGCCGCGCAGCCAGCCCCCCATGCTCACGCACTGTGAGAGGTCGGCGTCCTTCATCTGCTCCATGGTGTCACGCACCGTCTTCTGGGTCAGGTCAAACTCCCGGCGGATCGAGGACCAGTCCTGCTTGTCCGCCGCGTCCAGAATGGCCTGGGCATGGGGCCGCACCGACTTGATCAGACCCAGGGCGGTCGCGAGATCAATCACATCGCGGCCGATGTCTTTCACCGACTCCTTGTTCTCCGCCTGAACGGCCACAAAACCCTCCGCCACCGTCATGCCAAACTGCAGCGCCAGCTTGGTGCGGTCGCCGGTCTTGGGGAGATCGATCTTGCGGATTTCCTGCTGCCAGTTGGGTTCGCCCAGCTTGTCGAGCACGCTGAAGATTTCGCTCGGGACGGGCACCACCACGTCATCGACCACCTGGCCGGGAAAGGCCCGCGGGTCGAACTCCTGCACTCCGGAGCTGGCCGCCTGGGCGCACAGCGAAGGGAGGGAGGCAAGACCGGACGAGATCGCAAGCACCGTCAGGAGATGAAGGGGAAGGCGTTTCATGGATTTCAAAAGAAAGCGTCGATTGACCCCGCAGGCAACCTGTTTGACGGCGGCGCAACATGGCTGCTTCTCAGAGCGTTCCACCCCGTCCATGCTCCCTGAACTCACTGAAAACGACCGCGCGCTTTATGAATGGCAGATGTGGGTGCCGGGGGTGGGCGAAGAAGGCCAGCGCCGGCTGAAGGGTGCTTCCGTGCTCGTTTCACGCGTCGGCGGCCTGGGCGGCCTGGTCGCCCTGGAACTTGCAGCGGCGGGAGTGGGCAGGCTGGTGCTCGCCCATGGAGGCCCCCTTCAGAAGTCCGACCTGAACCGCCAGCTCCTGCAAACCCGCGGCCAGGTTGGCAAACCCCGCATGGATTCCATCCTTCGCAGACTGGGCGAGCTGAACCCGGATTGCGAACTCATCGGCATCCCGGAGAACATCTCCGCAGAAAACGCCGACGACCTGGTCGCCAAGGCCGACATCGTGGTGGATGCAGCCCCACTGTTCCAGGAAAGGCTGGCCCTGAACGCCGCCGCCCGCCGCGCCGGCAGGCCGATGGTCGAATGCGCCATGCACTCCCTGGAAGCCTCCGTCACGACCTTCCTTCCGGGCCGCACTGGCTGCCTGGCCTGCTATGTGCCGGAAGTGCCGCCAAGCTGGAAGCGCCAGTTCCCCGTCTTCGGCGCAGTCTCCGGCACCGCCGCCTGCCTCGGCGCCATGGAGGTCATCAAGATCATCACCGGCATCGGCGAACCTCTGGCGGGTGAAATGCTGTGCATGGACCTGGCCCGCGGCAGCTTCCGCCGGGTCAGGCTACCCCGCAGGGCCGACTGTCACGTGTGTGGCAAGGTCGGGTAAACCGTTTTGCACATCCTCTGCCGCATGCTTGAAGCGTAAACATCCCCGCCTAGCCTTCCCCCACCCCCATGAAACCCTTCCTCATCGCCCTCCTCAGCCTGGTCAGCCTGCCCGTCCTGGGCGGAATCGTTGAAAAAACTGTGGCCTACCAGGCGGGCGGACTTGAGTTTGAAGGCTGGGCCGCGTTCGACGACCAGGGAGCCGCCAAACGTCCCTCCGTACTCATCGTCCACCAATGGACCGGCGTCAGCGACAACGAAAAAATGCGCGCGCGGATGCTGGCTGAACTGGGTTACAACGTCTTCTGCGCCGATGTCTACGGCAAGGGCATCCGACCCCAGCCGCCAGAGGCGGGAGCCGAGGCGGGCAAGTACAAGAAAAACCGCGCGCTGCTTCGCGAACGTGTCCATGCCGCGCTTCAGGTGCTGCTCAAGGACCCGCGCACGGACGCCTCGCGTGTCGCCTGCATCGGGTACTGCTTCGGCGGCACCGCCTCCCTGGAGATCGCCCGCAGCGGCGCCCACCTCAAGGGCGTGGTCAGTTTCCATGGCGGCCTGGACAGCCCGGCCCCTGAGGATGGCAAAAACATCAAGGCCAAGGTGCTGGCCCTCCATGGGGCTGATGATCCCTTTGTGCCTGCGGCTGACATCGCCGCCTTTGAAAAGGAGATGAAGGACGCCGGCGTGGACTACCAGCTCGTCTCCTATCCTGGCGCGGTGCATGCCTTCACGCAGAAAGCCGCCGGCAACGACAACTCCAAGGGCGCCGCCTACAACGAGGCTGCCGACAAGGCCTCCTGGGAGGAGATGCAGCGGTTCTTCGCCAAGATCTTCACCCGCTAAGCCACGTCAGCAGATCCGTGACCGGGCCTCAGCGCCCCAGCCAGACGGTGCCAAGCGGCGGCAGGTCGATGAGGATGCTCCAGGGCTGTCCCTGCCATTCCGTCTCACCGGCAGGCAGAGGCAGCGGGTTCACCATGCCGCTGCCGGCGTAACAAGGAGCGTCGGTGTTGACCAGCTCCCGGTAGCTGCCCGGCTCGGCGACACCGACGCGGTAGCCTTTTCTCGGCACCGGCGTGGCATTGATGATGCAGTAGACCTTGTCGCCGCAGGGCGACTGCCGCAGGAAGGCGAAGATGCTGTGATCGCCGTCGCTGGCGTCCAGCCACTGGAACCCCGTGCCCTCGTGGTCCTGGGCATGCAGAGCCGGACGGCTCGTGTAGAGCAGGTTGATGTCGCGCACGAGCTTCTGCAAAGCAGCATGCTCCTCGCCCATGAAAAGATGCCAGTCGAGGCTGCGCTCATGGCTCCACTCCTGCCACTGGCCGAACTCGCCGCCCATGAAGAGCAGCTTCTTGCCCGGGTGCGCCCACATCCAGCCGTAAAACATGCGCAGGTTGGCGAACTTCTGCCAGCGATCCCCGGGCATCTTGTTGATCAGGCTGCCCTTGCCGTGAACGACCTCGTCATGGCTCAGCACGAGGATGAAGTTCTCATCATAGGCGTAGAGCATGGAGAACGTCGCTTCGCCATGGTGGTACTTCCGGTGCAGGGGATCCTCCTCCATGTAGCGGAGGGTGTCGTTCATCCAGCCCATGTTCCACTTGAAGCCGAAGCCAAGCCCGCCGGCCTCCGTGGGCTTGGAGACCCCCGGCCAGGCGGTGCTCTCCTCCGCAATGATCGTGCAGCCGGGATGCTTTTCATAGGCCAGCCGGTTCAGCTCGCGCATGAAGTCGATGGCCTCCAGGTTCTCCCGTCCGCCATACTTGTTAGGCACCCAGGCCCAGGGCTTGCGTGAGTAGTCCAGGTACAGCATCGAGGCCACGGCGTCGACACGCAGGCCGTCGATGTGAAACTCCTCCAGCCAGTAGAGCGCGTTGGCAATGAGGAAGTTCCTGACCTCGGCGCGGCCGTAGTTGAAGATCAGCGTCCCCCAGTCCTGATGCTCGCCCTGGCGCGGATCGGCATGTTCGTAAAGACAGGATCCGTCAAAGCGCGCCAGACCGAAGGCATCCTTGGGGAAGTGGCCGGGCACCCAGTCCAGGATCACTCCCAGGCCCGCCTGATGACAGCGGTCCACGAATTCGCGAAACTCATCGGGATTGCCGAAGCGGCTGGTCGGCGCAAAGTAGCCCGTCACCTGGTAGCCCCAGGAGCCGTCGAAGGGATGCTCGGAGACCGGCATGAGCTCGATGTGCGTGAAGTTCAGGCTCTTCACATAGGGGATGAGGTCATCGGCCAGTTCACGGTAGGACTTGGAGCGGTTCTTCTGTTCCGGAATGCGCTTCCAGGAGCCGAGATGCACCTCATAGATGCTCATCGGCCGATGGTAGAGGTCCTCGATGGCGCGTTTCTGCATCCATTCACCATCCCCCCAGCCGTAACGCTCAAGATTGAAGACCAGGCTGGCCGTCTGCGTGCCGTGCTGGCCGAAGAAGGCGAAGGGGTCGCTCTTCAGATGCACGGCGCCGTCAGCGCCCAGGATCTCGAACTTGTAATGAGCAAGCTCCACGATGCCCGGGATGAAGATCTCCCAGATGCCTTCGCGGTTGCGCATGGGGTTCACCCGGCCGTCCCAGTGGTTGAAGTCACCGACCACGGAGACGCGCCTGGCGTTGGGAGCCCACACGGCAAAGAGCACACCGCTGATCCCGCCCACGGTGCGGAGGTGAGCCCCCAGGCAGTCCCAGAGCTTCTGATGCGTGCCTTCCTTGAAGAAATAAAGGTCCTGGTCACCCAGGATCGTGCCAAACGAGTAGGGATCCGCATGACGCAGGGTGCGTCCGTCCAGAGTCTGGATCTCCAGGTCATAAGCCTGGTCCTTCAGGCCGATCCTGCCCTCAAAAAGACCTTGGGGATGCACCCGCTCCAGCGGCCAGGAGCCGCTGCCGTCACGGGCGACCACCTTGACCGAATGAACCTTGGGCTGAAAGCTGCGGACCACGATGGCTCCGTCCGGCAGAGCATGCCTGCCCAGAAAGCCAAAGGGATCGCCGTGGCGCGCTTCGAGGAGGGCATGAATCTCGGCGGTCAGGGTGGCAGGAGCGGTCATGTGAGGGCGGATTCGTTAGCGGTAAGCAGCAGTGGCTCAAGATGTTCCTGGCAGATTCTGACCATGTCATGAGTCTGCCGGAGAATCGTTCGGGTGCGCCTGGGTTGGTTGTCATCCAACCAACGCATGATCCGTGCCGAGATTTCGCCAGGCTCGTCTTCAACCTGGAAATAGCCGCCCAGCCCCTCCCCCAGCACCTCACGATGCACGGGCAGGTCGGAGCAAAAAATGGCGAGCCGGTGCGCGAGGGCTTCCAAAAGCGGCAGCCCAAACCCCTCCCCAAGGCTCGGGAACAGCAGCGCGTCCGACACGGCGTAAAGGCTGCGCACATCCTCTTCATCCAGGGCCCCGGCTTCACCCAGAAACTGCACCCGATCCTCAATCCCCAGGGTGGCGCGCAGTTCCTTGAGCTCGGCCAGGTAGGCCAGGCCGTCGGCCTGATGCGGATCCGGAGCGCCGGTGACAAGATAAAGCGCGTCACACCCCACCCCGGCCAGGGCGGCGACGATCCGCAGGCCGAGCTCGATGTTTTTCCGGCGCACCAGGCGTGTGGGGTGCACCAGCACCAGATCCCAATCCACGACCGGAAGGGCCGCGACACGCGCTGTCAGCCCCAGCACCCTCGTCAAATCGAGGCCGTTCGGAATGACCTGGATCTTGTCCAGGGTCAAACCGGTGGCGGCGGCATAATCCGCACGTCTCACCCCGGACACGGCCACGTGCAGCATGGGCGGCACCGGCTCCCGCCAGCGAACGTGGGCGTAGGCCGGATTGATGGCGCAGACATCGTGAATCCAGTTCACCCAGCGCACCTCAGGATGACGAACTGCCAGCTCATGCAGCTCCCGGGTCCATTCCAGGTCAAAGGGCATGGTCATGACATTGTGAACCAGGACGGCGTCAAAGCAGGCGGCCCCGGAGCTGGAAAAAAGTCCGCCCGCCCCCCGGCGGTCCAGCAGCGCCACCTCGTGCCCCAGTTTTCTCAAGGCGGCCGCCTGATCACGGATGACCCGTTCAACGCCACCCGTGACAGGAGGCAGAGAGTAATGCAGGGCTGCGATGCGCATGAAAGGGCATGATGATCCCTGAAGTTGAAGTTTGCACTTGGAAAGGCTGCCCTCCTTCTGCTAATCACAGCACATGTCAGGTCTCGCCCAGCTCGAACACCTCATCCCACTGCTCGACGACGAGTCGCCGGTCGTTCAGGAGGCCTTGCAGAGGGAGTTCACCAACATGAGGCGGGACCTGCCGGAAAGGCTGAAGCGTTTGAGCCGTCCGCTTTCCACGGAGGAGGAACGTCACGTCGGCCGCCTCCTCGAACCCGCACGCCGGGCGGAACTGGAGGAAACCTGGATGCGCTGGCGCTGGCTCGACAATCCGCACGCCCAGCTGGAGGAGGGCATCGCCCAGATCTCCGCCTACCTCAACGGCTGGCGCACCCAGGCCGGAGACCTGGCCCCTCGCCTCGACGCTCTCGCCGAGGAGGCCTTTCGCGAAGGCGGACGCATGGACGCCCGGGAGCTCAGCGAGTGGCTTTTTGCCATGCGTGACGGCACCGTGCGCTTCCGCGGCAACAGCAAGGCCTACTACCAGGCCAGCAACAGCAACCTCTTCTGGGTGCTCGACACCGGCCTGGGCAACCCCATCAGCCTCTGCTGCCTCTACCGCCTGCTCGGCCACCGCTTCGGGCTCGACAT
>CAZXPU010000039.1:0-28660 GCA_964642905.1 uncultured Prosthecobacter sp. | reverse complement strand
GGCCACTACCTGGCACGCGTTGACCTGAAGGGCCGCAGCTGGCCCGTCGACTGCTTCAACCGCGGCCGCTTCATGCTCGCCAGCGACGTGGCCAGGCATCACCCCGCCGCCAACCCCGCCCTCGAGGACGTCATCCGACAGCCCGCCAGCGTTGACCAGATCCTGCTCCGCATCCTGCGCAACCTCGATGAAGCCTGCGAGCGGACCGACAACCTGCCCCTGCGCCACCTCATGCGCCGCCTGGCCGCCAAGCTCATGGATGACCAGGCCTGAACCCCTTCCCCGTTAACGGGACAGGTCTCCCTGGCAGAGCACGCGAAAGCCGCTCTTCGACAAGGCGTCACCTGCGATCTCCGTGTCATCGCAGTGGATGGCCAGCAGGTGAAACTGGTTGGGCCGCACCAGCAGGGAATAACAAAATTCAATGTTCAGCTCCGCCGCCAGCAGGCTGGAAAGGCAGTCCGTGAGACGATGACGGGACTCGTTCAGCTCGACCACGACAATCCGGCACTCGGCATACGGAATGCCACGCTCGATGAACAGCATGCAAGCACCCTCGGGATCGCTCAGGATCAGGCGCACCAGGGTCATCTCCGTGGTGTCCTGCATGGAGATGCCCAGCACCTCGATCGAATGATCATGCAGCAGCTTGGTAAGCGCCATGAGGGCGCCGACACGGTTCTGCAGGAAAACCGAAAGCTGGCGGATGGCCACCCCCTCCGGCTGACGAACCGGCGTCTCCTTCAAGGGCGGGCTTGAATCCTCATTCATGACCGACACTTTGCCTCACCATCCCACGCGATGCAAACATCAACCCGCCGGCCCGGTGGCGGAACGGCTTTCATCAAACAAGGTCACCCGCAGTGGAATGGTGGCCAGCGTCCTCCCCCCGAGGGTGACGACCCATCGGTACAAGCCGGGCTTTTCCACCCGCAAACGCTGCAGGTTGAGGACGATGTTGCGCGTGACGAACGGCACAAAAGCCCCCGGAAAACCCACCTCCACCAATGGCTCAAAGGGCGGCACGCATTCTTTCCCGGACGGATCCATGCAGCGGATGACAAACGAGTGCTGACCGGCGTCCGCAGGTTCGAAGACCAGACGCACCACCAGGGCGCAGGCTGGATGAACCACGGGAAACTCACGTGCGCAAAGGGTGTCAAAGGCTCCCAGGATGCAAAGCTTGCCGTTGTAGTCGGAGGCGGAGTCGCAAAGAGTGGCGATCTGAATGGTCATGTTGAACAGGGCTGATGTTCCTCGCTCGTGCGCTCCGGCCCTTATTCACGCCGGAACAGCTTCCGGAAAAAACCGCCCAGGGTTTTTTTCTCAGGCTGCGGCGGCGCCGGCGGCAGGGCCCGCCGGAGAGTGGCATCCTCGGCGGCCGCATTCGGATCCAGCTGCCCTTCATCCACGGCCACCGCCTGAGGCACGTCCTTCATCGCCGCCAGCAGCGGATCATCCGTCGGCGCGCCTTCATAATATTTGGTGAAGACATCGTGAACGATGGGGGCGGCGATGGCACCACCGCTCACGCGCTCGCCGGGCCGGCCTTCATAGACAACCGAATAGGCCAGCACCGGCTGGCTGGCCGGAAGAAAACCCGTGAACCAGGCGAGGTTCTGCTCCTTGGCTGGCTTCCACTGGGCCGTGCCCGTCTTGCCAGCGATCTGCACCTGCTTGATGCCTGCGGCCCGGCCGGTGCCGCCGTCTCCTGAAACCACGGCGACCATGCCCTTCACCACCGTGTCCCTGGCGACCGGGTCCAGGTTGATCTGACGGCGCACCTTCGGCTCATAGGCTTCCACCACCACCTCGCTGATGGTCTGGACCTGCTTCACCAGCAGCGGCTGGCGCATCACCACTCCATCACCCAGCGCCGCCATGCACTGGCAGACCTGGAGCGGCGTCGCGGTCACCGCGCCCTGGCCGATGGCGATGTTGGCCAGCTCACCGCCTAAAATCTTGTGATCCGCATTCGTCGGCAGATTGCCGCGGCCCTCGCCCTTCAGCGGAATGCCCGTGCGCTCGGCAAAACCCAGCCGCTGGGCCATGTTCGTCACGGCATCCGCACCCACGTCCAGGGCCGCCTGGTAAAACCAGGTGTTGCAGGAGCGCTTGATGGCGGTGATGACGTTCATGTCCCCCTCGTCACTCTTGGTGTTGTGGTTGTGGAAGTAACGATCCCCCACCAACAGCGACATCCCACAGTAGTAGGAGGTGCTTGGCGTCACCTTGCCACTTTCCAGGGCTCCCAGGGCCGTCACAATCTTAAAGGTGGAGGCAGGCGGGTACTCGCTGCTGAAAGCTCGTCCGTACAGAGGCGTGCGCGGATCCTTGGTCAGCTCGTCCCAGCGCTGGGAACGAATGCCAAAGACAAACTCGTTGGGATCAAAGCCAGGGTTGGACGCCATGGCCAGTATCTCCCCGTTGCGGATGTCCATGACCACCATCGCCCCGCCGTTGCGGGCGTGCTGCTTCAAGGCGTTTTCCGCATGGCGCTGAAGTCGGAAGTCCAGGGTGGTCACCAGCGTGCGCCCCGGAGTGGGCCGCCGCAACACCTCGTCCGCCAGCAGGTGCCCGTCGGCGTCAAACAACAGATTGATCTCGCCCGGGGTGCCTTTCAGCGCCGCATCAAAACTCAGCTCCAGACCCTGACGGCCCTCCATTTCCTCAAACAGAGGATCGCCGTCCACGATCGGCCCTTCCGGAAGCCGCCGGGTCTTGCCGGTGAAGCCCAGGATGTGCGCCGCACAATCCTCCTTGGGATAGGCGCGAATGTAGGCCGGCTGCGGCAGCAGCTCTCCACTGTCAAACAGCGGCTTCAGCTTCACCTGATCCTCCGGCGACAGCTCCACGTTGATGCCGTCTTCGATCGAAAACACCAGCGGCAGCCAGCGCCTGTTCTGATAGTGGCTCAGCAGCTTTTCATCCGGCAGGCTCCATTTGCGGCCCAGGATCTTGTTCGCCGTCGCGATCTTCTCCTTGGCATAACCCAGGATCTTTTCCGGTGTCGCCTTCTCCATGAAGGGAAAGTTCAGCGCGAGGTAGTGCACCACCCGGTTCTGCGCCAGCGCCACTCCGTTTCGATCCACGATCAGGCCTCGCGGCGCCGGTATGCTCAAGCGCATCGTCCTGGCCTCCTTCTGCGTGCTCAAGGTGGCCGCCAGGTCCTTTTTCTTCTCACCGGCAGCAGGCTCACCCTCCCCCTTCACCGGGCTCGCCTTCGGCACTTCCTGCGCCAAAACCGTGACGCACATAACCATGGCGGCAGGGGCTAGCCGGCGAATTCTGTCAGACAAGGATAACATGGTGAAATGGTGCCGGATGCCACAAAAGAACCCGTCACCAAGAATGATGGAGGCCCGCTGTCGCGTCAAGGCACAGGTATGCGACAAAGCCCCGCCAACATCGGGTATAAATCCTAAACACATCTGTAGCGGTTCTTGCTACATTTTGCTTTTTCAGATCCCAGGTTGAACAAGAGGCGTAGAAAAGGGGCCTCATAGGCCCTTCCTACTCCAACCCATCACGCATGCCTGCCAACCCCGCGCTTCCCGCCAAAACTCTGACCAAAGACCTTTCCGCCGGACTGGTGGTGTTCCTTGTCGCCCTGCCTCTCTGCCTCGGCATCGCCCTCGCCTCCAATGCCCCCCTCTTCTCCGGCATTCTTTCAGGCATCATCGGTGGGATTCTTGTCGGCTTTTTAAGCGGCTCCCACACCAGCGTCAGCGGACCCGCCGCCGGCCTGACCGCCATCGTCGCCGCCCAGATCGGCAAGCTGGGCACCTTTGAAACCTTCCTGCTCGCCGTGATGCTCGCCGGCGTCATCCAGATCATCCTCGGCCTCTGCCGCGCCGGCTTCATCGCAGCCTTCTTCCCCTCCAGCGTCATCAAGGGCCTGCTCGCCGCCATCGGCGTCATCCTCATCCTCAAGCAGATCCCCCACGTCGTCGGCCATGACCCCGACCCTGAAGGCGACATGGCCTTCGAGCAGCCCGACCATGAAAACACCTTCACCGAACTCTGGGCCTCCCTCTCCGACATCCAGGGCGGCGCGGCCCTCGTCGGCCTGCTCTCCATCGCCCTCCTCTTCTTTTGGGACAAGGTGCCGAAGCTCAAGAAAAGCCTCATCCCCGCCCCCCTCGTGGTCGTGGTGCTCGGCGTTGTCGCCAACCAGCTTTTCCGCTCCCTGAAAAGCAGTCTGGAAATCAGCACCTCCCACCTCGTCCAGGTGCCCGTGGCCAAGGACTTCGGCGCCTTCCTCGGCTTTCTCCAGTTCCCGGATTTCTCCGCCCTCAACAACCCCGCCGTCTACGTCGCCGCCATCACCATCGCCATCGTCGCCAGCCTGGAAACCCTGCTCAACCTCGAGGCCGTCGACAAGATCGACCCCGAGCAGCGCAGCTCCCCGCCCAACCGTGAGCTCCTGGCCCAGGGCATCGGCAACACTCTGTCCGGCCTCGTTGGCGGCCTGCCCATGACCAGCGTCATCGTACGCTCCTCCGTCAACATCAACTCCGGCGGCAGAACCAAGCTCAGCGCCATCTTCCACGGCCTCCTCCTCCTTGGCTGCGTGCTTCTGGTGCCGGGCTGGCTCAATCAAATCCCCCTTGCCGCCCTCGCTGCCATCCTGCTCATGACCGGCATCAAGCTCGCCAGCCCCAAGCTGATCCGCCAGATGTGGGCCGAGGGCAGAAACCAGTTCCTCCCCTTCGCCATCACGGTCGTCGCCATCGTGCTCACCGACCTCCTCGTCGGCATCCTCATCGGCCTCGGCGTCAGCATCTGCTTCATCCTCCACAGCAACATGCGCCGCCCCCTGCGCAAGATGATGGAGCATCACGCCGCAGGCGATGTCCTCCGCATCGAGCTCGCCCAGCAGGTCAGCTTCTTCAGCCGCGCCACCCTGGATAAAACCCTCCGCGAGGTGCCCCGAGGCGGCCATGTCCTCATCGACGCCCGCAACACCGACTACATCGACGCCGACATCCTCGACATCATCCAGGACTTCCAGGCCAACACCGCCTCCGCCCATGGCGTGAAGCTCAGCCTCACCGGCTTCAAGGACAAGTACGGCCAGCTCGAGGACCAGATCCAGTTCGTCGACTACAGCAGCCGGGAAATCCAGAGCTCCCTCACCCCCCAGCGCGTCCTCCAGCTCTTCAAGGAGGGCAACGAACGCTTCCGCGAAGGCCGCCAGTTCACCCGTGACGTCGGCAGGCTCGTCGACGCCACCGCCGCAGGCCAGTTCCCCATGGCCGTCGTCCTCAGCTGCATCGACTCCCGCACCCCCGCCGAGCTCATCTTCGACCTCGGCCTGGGAGACATCTTCAGCGTCCGCATCGCCGGCAACATCGCCCGCGACAAGGTCCTTGGCAGCATGGAGTACGCCTGTGCCGTCGCCGGAGCCAAGCTCATCCTCGTCATGGGCCACACCTCCTGCGGCGCCGTCAACGCCGCCGTCGACCTCATCTGCAGCAAAAAGACCGCCGCCGAGGCCACCGGCTGCGTCAACCTCGACTCCCTCATCACCGAGATCCAGCAGTCCGTCGACCTCTCCACCTGCAAGCCCGCCGACGCCTGGAAGACCGGGGAAAAAGCCGCCTACGCCAACGAGGTCTCACGCCGCAACATCCTGCGCACCATGCGCAAGATCCGCGAGCGCAGCTCCACCATCGACAACCTCGTCAAGGAGGGACGCATCGCCATCATCGGCTCGCTCTATGACGTTTCCACCGGCGAGGTCAGCTTCTTCCAGACCACCGAGTCCAGCAGTGTGAAGCTTGACGTCCCGGTCGTCCAGGTCGTCTGACCGGCCTCACTTCCCGGCCTTCCTCGCCTCCCGCCTGTGCTGCACCACCTCGATGAGGATGGGCAGGATGGAGACGAGGATGATCAGCAGGGACACCAGCTTGAAGTTGCTCTTGATGATGGGCAGGTTCCCCAGCGCGTAGCCAAGCAGGGAGATGCCCGCCACCCACAGCAGCCCGCCGCCGACGCTGAAGGCCAGGAAGCGTGAATAATGCATCTGGCCAAAGCCGGCGGTGAACGGCGCGAAGGTGCGCACGATCGGCACGAACCGCGCAATGACGATCGCACGCCCGCCATGCTTCACGAAGAAATGCTCCGTCTTCGTCAGGTAGTCGCGCTTGAACCACGACCGCGTCACCATCCAGGAGCCGCTCCTCCGGCCGATCCAATAATTCAAATTGTCCCCGAGGATCGCCGCCGCCATCAGCAGCGGGATGACGATCTCGATCCGCAGCAGCCCCTGGGCCGCCAGCGCACCCACCGCAAACAGCAGCGAGTCCCCGGGCAGGAACGGCGTCACCACCAGCCCCGTCTCGCAGAAGACGATCGCAAACAGCAGCACGTAAATCGCGGTCCGGTGCTGCTCGGCAAAGCCTTGCAGATGCTTGTCAACATGCAGGATGTAATCGATGAGCTGGGTCATGGGCGGCCCGATACTCGGTTCCGACGGGCGTCCGGCAAACGAATTCTTGTCCAAGGATTCCTGCTTGCGGAGCTCCCCGCCCACGGGACAACATGACCCCATGGAATCGCACCAAGTCATCCGGGCCGCCCTCGAAAAGGTCCATGTCAAGGAAGTGGCCGAGAAAATGGGCATCTCCCTCTCCCTCCTTTACAAATGGGGCGAGGAAAGCGGCAAGAACGGCGGCAACTACAACCCTCTCGACCGCGTGCGCGACCTCTTTGAGCACACCCAGGACGAGCACCTCGTCCAGTGGCTCTGCAACAAGGCCGACGGCTACTTCGTCAAGAACCCGCCCGTCAGCAAAAAACCCGGCCGCGAGGTCATGCCCGCCACCCAGCAGATCGTCCAGCAGTTCGCCGACCTGCTCGCCGCCATCAGCCACGCCGCCAGCGACAACTGCATCAGCAGGGAGGAGGCCGGCCACATACGCCACGAATGGGACGAGCTCAAACGCCTCACCGAACGCTTCGTCAAATGGTGCGAGCAGGAGGACTTCGTCCACCTCGCCGAGGACCTCAAGGTCAACCGCGTCGGCAAGGCCTGACCGCCGCCCGGCCCGGCCGGCCCTGAAAGATTCACCCGCATGCCCGCGATTGCTTCCCAAGAACGGTATACCAAATGCACCCCACCGCCGCCCCAGCTTCACGCACCGACTCCGCCACCGCCGCCCTGCGCGGGCAGATCCTCCGCGGCGAGGCCGCCGCCGGCGAGCTCCTCGCCGAATCCGCCGTCGCCCAGCGCCTCGGTGTCAGCCGCGTGCCCGTGCGCGAGGCCCTCTTCACCCTCGAGCGCGAGGGCCTCGTCGAGTTCAGCGGCACCGGCAGGGCCTACGTCAAGGAGCTCACGCCCCAGGATTTTGAAGAACTTTTTGTTGTGCGGCTCGCGCTTGAGCCCCTCGCCGCCAGGCTCGCCGCTCCATTCCTGAGGCAGGATCCCTCACGCCTGCTCGACAACCTCGCCGCCACCCGCCGCGCCCGCACCGTGCGCGAGGTGACACGACTCGACCTCGAGTTTCACGAGCTCATCCTCGCCGCCTCCGGCAACGCCCGCCTGCTCAAGCTCTGGCGCTCCATGCGCGGCCAGCTTGAGCTCTGGCTCGGCCGCCTGCATCACAGCCACCAGGTGCAGACCCGCGAAACCCAGCGCGAGACCCTTGAGGCTCATGAGGCCATCCTTGCCTGTTTCCAGACCCAGCCCCCCTCGGACTGCGAACGCCTCATGCGCCAGCACATCTTCGGCTGGCGCGAATGGCTGCCCACTCCGCCTTCGGCGTCCTGATCCCGCCCCACCTCCCCTTCTTCATGAACCCGCACCGCTTCTCCCGCCGCGCCTTCCTCCGCGGCACCGGCGTCTCCATGGCCCTCCCCTGGATGGAATCCCTCAATGTCTGGGGCGACGAACCCCGGAAAAACCGCCCCGCCAGCGAGGCCCCCGTGCGCCTCTGTGTCACCTTCTCCGGCAACGGCTTTCATTCCAAGGAATGGTGGGCGGAGGGCGAAGGCACCGCCATGAAGCTCGGACGCGTGCTGCAGCCGCTCCACGAGTTCCGCGACCGCCTCACCCTCGTGCGCGGCCTCTACCATGAAGAGGCCCGCAAGGGCAACATCCACAGCTCCCAGACCGGCAACATGCTCTCCGGCGCCCCCATCGCCTCCGGCGGTGAAATCCGCTCCGGCACCAGCTTCGACCAGCTGCTCGCCCAGTCCTACGGCCGCAGCACCAAGGTCCCCAGCCTCGTCCTCGCCTGCGAAAAATCCAACCCGTCGGTCCACAAAAACTACTCGATGCTCTACAGCTCCCACATCTCCTGGAGCTCGCCCACCACGCCCACACCCCTCGAACTCTACCCCGCCCTCGCCTTTGACCGCCTCTTCAAGGACGAGGCCTCGCCCGCCGACAAAAGCGTCCTCGACGCCGTGCTCGCCGACGCCCAGGACCTCCGCCGCGCCATCAGCAGCCATGACCAGCGCAAGCTCGACGAGTACCTCGACAGCGTCCGCGAGGTTGAGAAGCGCATCGAAAACGCCGGACGGCGCGGCGAGCTCCAGGGCTGGCGGCCCACGCTCGACAAACCCACGATGCAACGCCCCGCCGACGGCATCCCCCAGGACATCGGCGAGCACATGCGCCTCATGTGTGACATCCTCGTGCTCGGCTTTCAAACCGACACCACGCGCATCACCACCCTCAAGCTCAACAACGATCACAGCGCCCTGCGCTTCCCCGGCGTCGCCAGCGTCCAGCAGCCCGGTCACGGCATCGACTACATGATCCACCATCTCCTCAGCCACAGCGACGGCGAGGACTGGCTCAAGGTGAACCAGTTCTTCATGGAGCAGCTGGCCTACCTTGCCCGCAAGCTTGACGCCGTCCAGGAAGGCGGACGCACCCTGCTCGACAACACCATGCTGCTGCACTGCTCCAGCATGATGGCCGGCGCCAAGCACAACAACGACGAGCTGCCCGTCCTCCTCCTCGGCGGCGCCGGCGGACGCTTGAAAGGCGGTCGCGCCCTCAACTATCGTGACAAATCCGAACGCCAGCTCTGCCGCCTCTTCCTGTCGATGATGGACAAGATGGACCTGCGCCCGAAAACCTTCGGCGACGCCACCCAGATGCTCGAAGAAGTCTGAGCGCGACCCCCATGCGACACGGCGCCACAGCCTTCACGCTTCTGCTTCACGGTCTGGCAGCGCCAGCCTTGCGAGCGGATGCGGCCTACTTTGAGAAGCAGGTGCTGCCCGTGCTTCAACAGCGCTGCTTCGAGTGCCATTCCCACACCGGCAAGATCAAGGGCGGCCTCGCCCTCGACTCAAAATCCGGCTGGCAGACCGGCGGCGACCACGGCCCTGCGGTCATCGCCGGAAAACCCGGCGCAAGCCTCATCCTCGAAGCCGTCCGCTACACCAACCCCGACATGGAGATGCCCCCGAAGGGCAGGCTTCCCGCCCACGAGGTCAAGATCCTCGAAGACTGGATCGCCATGGGCGCGCCCGACCCGCGCAACACCAGCCCCGCACGGGCTGGCGCGGGCGTCGACCTCGAGGCGGGCAGGCGGCACTGGGCCTTCCAGCCTGTGCGTCATCCGGTTCCTCCCGCCGTCAAAAACACCGCCTGGCCCCTCAACGACGTGGATCGCTTCATCCTCGCCGCCCAGGAGTCCGCCGGCCTCGCCCCCGCCCCGGACGCCAAACCCCACACTTGGTTACGCCGCGTCCACCTCGACCTCACCGGCCTGCCTCCGTCCCCGGAGGAGATTGCAGCCTTCGAGCGCCGCCCCTCGGCCCCCGCGGCCGTCGTCGACCGCCTGCTCGCCTCGCCCGCCTTTGGCGAACGCTGGGCCCGTCACTGGCTCGACCTCACCGGCTACGCCGACCAGATCGGCACCTCCAACAACGTCTTCGCGGAACACGCCTGGCGCTACCGCGACTACGTCACCCACGCCTTCAACACCGACAAGCCCTTCCATGACTTCATCCGCGAACAGGTCGCCGGGGACCTGCTTCCCGCCGCCACGCCGGAGCAACGCGCCGAAAACCTCACCGCCACCGGCTTCCTCGTCCTGGGCGATGTCGAGATCGTCGCCGTGGACAAGCTGAAGATGGAGCATGACCTCGTGGACCAGCAGGTCAGCAAGATCGGCACCGCCTTCCTCGGCATGACCCTCGGCTGCGTGCGCTGCCACGATCACAAGTTCGACCCCGTCACGCTGCAGGACTACTACGCCATCGCCGGCATGTTCCGCAGCACCAGCAGCACCTACAAGACCGACAACGGCGTCTGGAGCAGCGTCAACAAGGCCGACCTTCCCGAGTCGCCTGCGCAAAAAGCCGCCCGCGAACACCGGCTCAGGCAGCACGAAGCACGGCTCAAGTCGCTCGAGATCACACTCGCCGCCCAGACGGCGAAAAAGGCCGACACCAAGGCCCTCAAGGCCGAGATCGAGCACGCCAAGTTCTTCGCACCCACCGTCGCCCGGGCCTTTGCGGTGCATGATGTCGAAAAACCCGCCGACATGCGCGTCACCATCCGCGGGAATCCGCATGCACCGGGTGAAGCCGTGAAGCGCGGCACGCTCCGTGTCGCAAGCTGGGCCGATTTTCCGCCGATCCCGCCCGGTCAAAGCGGACGGCTCCAGCTCGCCGACTGGCTCGTCGATCCGCGCAACCCGCTCACCGCACGCGTCACCGTCAACCGCATCTGGCAGAAGCTTTTTGGCGAGGGGATCGTGCGCAGCGTGGACTACTTCGGCACACGCGGGGAAAAACCCACGCACCCCGGGCTGCTCGATCATCTTGCCGCGATTTTTGTTAGGAACGGCGGGTCTCAGAAGCGGCTGATTCGCGAACTGGTGCTTTCACGCACCTACCGCCAGGCGGCCGCCAGGCCCGGCTCGTTGGACACGTCGGACGACAACCGCCTGCTCACGCGCATGAACCGTCCGCGCCTCGACGCCGAGGCCATTCGCGACGCCATGCTGGCCCTCAGCGGCCGGCTCGTGCCCTCCGCAGGCGGCACCGCCCTGCCTCTCGAATTCCCGGAGAACGTCTCCAGCCTCAGCCCCGGCGCGGTGAACCCGCCCGCGTTCAGCTTGAAAAAAAACCGGCCCGTCCAGGACTTCGAGCGCACGCTCTACCAGCCGGTCATCCGCACCGCCGCGCAACCCGGTTCCGCCAGGCTGCGTGATGTCTTCGACTTCACCCAGCCCGCGCAGATCGCCGGACGCCGTGTTGAAACCACCGTCCCAACCCAGGCGCTCTTCCTCATCAACAGCGACTTCGTCCGCGCCCGCGCCCAGGAAACCGCAGGCCTGGTCACCAGGGCCGAGCCCAATCCTGGCGCACGCCTGGAGGCTCTCTGGCTGCGCGTCCTGAGCCGGCCCATCACCAGCGCTGAACGTGAGGACGCCACCCGTTTCCTCGACTCCCTGCCCGCCGACAAGGCCTGGACCGAGCTCACCCACGCCCTGCTCGCCTCCAACGAATTCCTCCTGCGCCCATGATCCACCGTGACATCACCCGCCGCGCCTGGCTGCGCCGCAGCGCCTGCGGCTTCGGCGCGCTCGCGCTGCACGATCTCGTCCATGCCGCGCAGGGGCCGCTCGCCCTCCGTGCGCCGCCGCTTCCGGCCAGGGCGAAGCGCGTGATCTTCCTCTTCATGTCCGGCGGCCCGTCGCAGCCGGACCTGTTTGATCCGAAGAGCTACATCAGGCGCATGCACGGGCAGACCATCTCCGCGCCGATCAACACCCACGAGCTGCGCGTCGGCACGGACAAGTTTCTCGCCCTCGCGACCATGGGCGAAGTGCGGCCGCGAGGACGGAGCGGCATGATGATCTCCGACCTGCTTCCACACACCGCAAGCATCGCCGACGAGATCTGCCTGCTGCGCGCCATGCATTCGGACAACAACCAGCACCAGCCGGCCGCGCTCCAGTTTCACACCGGCATCACCGCCGACGTGCGTCCCTCGCTCGGCGCGTGGGTCAGCTACGGCCTCGGCACCGAGAATCAAAACCTGCCCGGCTTCATCACCATCCATCCGGACAGCGACACACGTCTCTACGGCGCCGGATTCCTGCCCGCCGCGCACCAGGGCACCAAGGTCACCGTGCCGCAGGACGCGAAGCAGGCGCCCATCGACCACCTCGCCGACATCTCCGGCGACGCGAGATCACAGCGCGCCCGCATCGACTTCACACAGCGCATGAACCGACGCCTGCTTGAGCAAGCCGACGCCGACACGCGCATGCAGGGCATGATCGAGAGCATGGAGACCGCGTTCCGCATGCAGACCGCCGCCCCGGAACTCATGGACCTCTCCGGCGAGTCCGAGGCCACGAAGAAGCTCTACGGAGTCGGTAACAAAGAGTGCGACAAAAACGCCCGCGCCTGCCTGCTCGCCCGCCGCCTCAGCGAGGCCGGAGTGCGCTTTGTGCAGGTCACCATGGGAGGCTGGGATCACCACGGCGACATCCGCACCGCCCTGCCCAAAAGCTGCGCGGGCACCGACCAGCCCTGCGCCGCACTGATCAAGGACCTGAAATCCCGGGGCCTGCTCGAGGACACGCTCGTCATCTGGAGCGGCGAGTTCGGCCGCACACCCTGGAGCCAGGACCTCAGCGGCACCTCGCCGATCGACAAGCATGGCCGTGAGCACCAGCCCGAGAGCTTCTGCACCTGGCTCGCCGGCGGCGGCATCAGGCCCGGCCTGACCCATGGCGAGACCGATGACTTCGGATTCCGGCCCGTGGACGGCAAGGTTCACCTCCACGACCTGCACGCCACCCTTCTTCACCAGCTTGGCTTTGATCATGAAAGGCTCACCTGGCGTCATCTCGGCCGCGACTACCGCCTCACCGACGTTCACGGCAACCTCGTGAAGGAGATCCTCGCATGAAAACGCTTGTCCTGCTCCTGCTCGCCGCCTCCGCCCATGCCGTCGAGACGCGCGCCATCCTCCAGACCTACTGCCTCAACTGCCACTCCACCGAAAAGCAGAAGGGCGACCTCGATCTTGAAGCCTCGGACATCCAACGGGAGCCGCATGTCTGGGAGAATGTTCTGGATCAGATGCAGCTCGGCGAGATGCCTCCAAAGAAAGAAAAGCAGCTCACCACGGCGGAGAAGAAACAGCTCACGGACTGGGTGCGTGGCACGCTCGACCAGATCGCCCTCGCCAATGCAGGCGATCCGGGCCCGGTGCTGCTGCGGCGTCTTTCGAACATGGAATACACCTACACGCTGCGTGACCTGACCGGCGTGCAGTCGCTTGACCCGGCGCGTGAATTCCCGGTCGATGGCGCGGCAGGCGAGGGTTTCACCAATGCCGGCGCGGCGCTGGTGATGTCTCCGGCCTTGCTGACCAAATACCTCGACGCCGCCAAGGAGGTCGCCGCTCACGCGGTGTTCACGCCTCATGGCATGCACTGGTCCGCAAGCACCTCGGCCCAGGACTGGACGGATGAGGCCCTGGCCCGGATTCGTCAGCTTTACGCACTTCACACGAGCACCGCCGAAAGCTCGCAAACCGAGGCCCAGGGCATCAAGCTCGACACCGGCACCGGAGCCGGCCGCCTGCCCCTGTCCAGGTATCTCGACGCCCTTCAGCGACGTGCCGGCACGGAAGGTCTCAGCTCGAAATACCTCCGCACCCTGCGCGAGGCGCTCACGAGTTCCCAGCCCGGCATCCTGCTGGATCCGCTGCGAGCCAAGTTCCGGGACAAGAAGCTGACCACTGCGGACATCGAGCCCTGGCAGCAGGTGCTCTGGCGCTTTGCCAACGTCGGGCACATCGGCAAGCAGAACGGTCCGAAGGCCTGGCAGGAACCCGTGACGCCGCTGGTGCCAAGACACGAAATGCGCGTCAAGCTCGGCTCCGCCCAGGATGTCACCCTTTACCTGAGCACCACGGATGCGGGTGACGGGAATGCCGGTGACGAGGTGGTCTGGGAAAACCCGCGCCTCGTGGCCCCGGGCAGGCCGGACCTGCCCATCAGCGGCCTTCCCGCGCTCGTGAAGCATCTCGAAACACAGCGCGCGAGGATCCTCGCAAACACCGAAGCCTGCCTCAACGCCATCGCCTCCGGCAAGGAGGACGCTGACCCCGTCCTGCTGACCGCCTGGCACGAATACCTCGGCCATGGCACGACCCGGCTTGAGCCGCTGCTCACCAAGAAGCTGGAACGCACGACGGACTACAGCTTCATCCAGGGCTGGCAGGCCGAGCAGGCGCTCAGCGTGCTCGCCAACTCCTCGGACACCACCGTTCGCACGCCAGGCGTGATGAAGGCGCACAGCATCGCCACACATCCCTCGCCCACGCGTGCCTCAGTGATCGCATGGAAGTGCGAAAAAGCCTCCACGCTCCGCATTCACGGCGATGTCGCCGACGCCCATCCCGAATGCGGCAACGGCGTCACCTGGGCGCTTGAACTGCGTCGAGGCCACACCAGCGAGGTGCTGGCAAAAGGCGAGACCAAGGGTGCGCAGATTTTGAAAATGGGTCCTTTCGAAAACGTGCGCGTCGAGCCAGGGCAGGTCGTCGCCCTCGTCATCGGACCTCGCGAGGGAAATCACGTCTGCGATCTCACCGCCGTGAATGTGACGCTCAGCGATGGCGCCAAAACCTGGGACCTCGCCAAGGACGTGTCCCCCAGCATCCTCCAAGGCAACCCGAACGGTTCCTGGCATTTCCTGAGCCAGCCTGCGAGCCAGGAAGCCGCGCCGGACGTGCCTGCGGTGATTGCCCGATGGCGCAAGCAGCCCTCCCCCGAACTCGCGGCGAAGGTGCGTGAGTTTCTGGAGAAGGATTTCCCGCTCACCTCCCCGCTGCTGAGGCCCTTCCTCCGGGATCGCACGGGTTCATCCAACCCGGCCGACCTCCAGGCCAAGGCGCCCTCCGTGCTCGAAATCAAGATCCCCGCCGCGCTCGCCGACGGCACCGAGTTTGTCGTCACCGGCAGGCTGGCCTCCCGCAGCACCGGCAGCGTGCAGATGCAGGTGCTCACCGAAAAGCCGGAAGCCTCAAAAAGCCTCGTGGCAGGCAAGTCCGAGTCCGCGCTGAAAAACGGCCAGTGGAGCGACAACAACCTCGTCACGCAGCACAGCGCCCCGGTCATCGTGAATGAGGACAGCGAGACCCGGCGGCGCTTCGAAGCCGCCTTTGAGGAATTCCGCGCCCTCTTCCCCATCGCGCTCTGCTACAGCCGCATCGTGCCGGTGGACGAGGTCGTGACACTGACGCTTTTCTACCGCGAGGACGAAGCCCTGAAACGGCTCATGCTCGACGATAAGGAAGCCCACGAACTCGACCGGCTCTGGGAGGAGCTCCTGTTTGTCAGCGAGGCTCCCCTCAAGCAGGTGGACGCCTTCGAGCAGCTCTGGCAGTTCGCCACCCAGGATGCGAAGCCCAGCGCCTTCGAACCCATGCGCGAACCCATCCTGAAGGCCGCCGAAGCCTTCAAGATCGGGCAGAAAAACGCCGTCTCCACTCAAAAGCAGGCCGTGCTTGCCTTTGCGGAAAAGGCCTGGCGACGTCCGCTCAACGACAAGGAAACCAGCGGCCTGCTCAACTTTGCTCCACGCCTGATGCTCGCCCGCGTTCTCACCTCCCCGGCCTTCCTCTATCGCGGTGAAAAAGCGCCCGCAAAAACAGGCCCCGTCAGCCCGGATGAGCTCGCCACCCGCCTCTCCTACTTCCTCGGCTCCTCTGCACCCGATGACGAGCTGCGCAGCGCCTCCGCCAGCCTGCAAAACCCCGCCGTGCTCGCCACCCAGACCAGGCGCATGCTGAAGGATGACCGGGTGCGCCGCCTCGCCCTCGAGTTCGGCTGCCAGTGGCTGCATGTGCGCGATGTCGACACGCTGGATGAAAAAAGCGAACGCCACTTCCCGACCTTTGCCGGCCTGCGTGGCGACATGCAGGAGGAGGTCGTCCGCCTCTTCACCGACCTCTTCCAGAACAACCGCAGCGTGCTCACCCTGCTCGACGCCGACCACAGCTTCATCAATCCGGCGCTCGCCAGGCATTACGGCATCCGGCTTGAGGGCGACGGCTGGCGGCGCGTCAACCAGATGCACGACCATGGCCGCGGCGGCATCCTCGGGCTCGCCGCCGTCCTCGCCCGCCAGTCGGGGGCTTCACGAACCAGCGCCATCCTGCGCGGCACCTGGCTCAGCGAGGTCGTCCTCGGCGACCGGCTGCCCATCCCGCCCAAGGGCGTTCCCGTGCTTCCCGAGGAGCCGCCGGAAGGCCTCACCGAACGCCAGCTGATCGAACGCCACAGCCGCGATGAAAACTGCGCCGGCTGCCACCGCCGCATCGATCCTTTTGGTTATGCCCTCGAGGGCTTCGACGCCATCGGCCGCACCCGTGCCGCCGACACCCGCGCCTCGCTTCCCGACGGCAGCGAGGTCGAGGGCCTCGCCGGGCTGCGCGACTACCTGCTCACGAAGCGCCGCGACGACTTCGTCCGCCAGTTCTGCCGCAAGCTCCTGGGCTACGCCCTGGGGCGCAGCGTCCAGCTCTCCGACAAGCCGCTGCTTGACCGCATGGTGAAGGGCGACCTGAGGGTCGGCGGCCTGGTCGAGCAGATCGTGCTCAGCCGCCAGTTCCGGGAGCTGCGCGGCGGCGGTCTCGCGGACGGGCGCTGAGCCCTGGAAATGCTTACTTTTTCGAAGAGTTGCGGAGCTTCTCAAACTCCGCGCCGCCCTTGCGCGCTCCTTCCACATACTGCGCCATGGCGTTCACATGCCGGCTGAACTCCGCGGCGTCGATCCAGTCGTTCTTCACCCAGACGCCGTCGGCGTTGCAGGACTTCAGCGCCGTCCTCGCCTTGTCGATCACGCCCTTGGCGCGGCTGGTCCAGCCCTTCTCCGTCGTCGGCTGGGCGCGCTTCTCCAGCAGCTTTTCTCGCGGCTCCTTCATGAGCTCCTTCAGCTTGGCGACATCCCGCGCGATGTGATCCATCTTGAACCCGTAGTGCGTCGGCAGGTTCGAGTCGTCGTAGGTCAGCTCATAGCTGTCCTTCACAAAGTACAGCGGCTTGTTCGTCTGCAGTTCGTAGAACCGAGCATACTGCCCGTCCGGCAGGGCCGAGCGCTCATACCAGGCAAAGGCGTCCGGAAGCGGTTTGAGGAACTTGTCATCCCCCGTCACCACATAAAGCTCATGCAGCGTCTCCATGGCGCCGATGCTTTCCCCGCCGGTCACGCAGGGCGGCTCAAACTTGCGCGCCCAGACCGGCTCCATGTCGTGGTTGTACTGCTGCGCCCAGCCACGCTGGGGCTCGGGCATCTGGGCAAGGATGAGGAAGTCGCCAACCTTCTTCGCGCTCTCCAGGTAACGCACGTCCCCGGTCAGCTCATGAGCCCGAAGCATCACCTGGGCGGCCCTCTGCAGGTTGCCGTCATTGAGGGTGTAGAAGCTGAGGTACTTCACGTTAGGCCATTTCCGCGGCCATTCTTTCGGATAGGCCGCCGGCTTCACCGGCGTGGCGGGGTCCGCCGGACCGTTGAACTGCTGCGGCCAGGCGCCGTTGGGAAACTGCGCGGCCAGCAGGCTGTCCAGGCCGAACTTCACCGCCTCCTGAAGGACCGCGTCCCCCTTGCACTCCGGAAGGTGTGCCAGCTCGAGCAGGAACAGCAGGGCGGACTGGGTCTTGTTGTCGTCCAGCGTGCTGGTGTTCCGGCGCTTGCCCTGCTCCCTGTCACCCGCCAGCACCTGCTGATGAAGATGGAACTTCTTCGCATGCTCCTCGGCAAAGTCGAAGTCGTCATCCCATCCGCCGCTGGCAAGCTGGCATTCCACCAGCGCCCTGCCAGCGGCCTTCGCCGCCTCCAGAAACTGCGCATCCCCCGTGGCCACGTAGGCCTTCACCAGGGCCAGACCGACCGTCGTGGTGCCGGGCGGCTGGATGGAAATCAGGGTCTTCGACTCGCTGTGCTCCGTCCTGCCCGCGCTCAGGTCCGTCTTCCAGGCCGAGGCATAACCCCCGTGCACGGCCAGCTTGGAACTGTAAAAGGCCGCGGCCTTCTTCATGGCGGCCGTCACCTCCGCCGGGTCCGGAGCCGGGTCGGCGGCGGCCAGGGTGAGGGGCAGGAGCAGGAGGAGTGAGGAAAGTCGTTTCATGGCGGGCCGGGTGGCGCTGACCGGAACGCCGGCATGCCTTCAACCTTTCGAAATCCGTCCTTCAGCCGCGCAAACGAGGGCTCGAACGCGTTTGCAAACGGCCCCGCCCGGAGTTTGTCATCAGAACCGCCCTGGTTCATCGCGTAACCAGAAGTATTCCCGCCATGAAAGCCCTCCTCGCTGTCTCCCTGCTCCTCGTCACCGCCGCCTGTCAGGCCCGGGCTCTCGAACTCCGCCAGGGTGATGTCATCGCCCTCACCGGCGGCTCCAGCATGGAGCGCACCCGGCTCAACGGCCACCTTCACACCGGGCTCGTCGCCTCCGCGCCGCAGCTCAAGCTCAAGGTGCGCAACTTCGGCTGGGAGGGCGACACCGTCTTCGAACAGTGGCGCGACGGCGGCAACTACCAGAACCTCGACCCGAAGCGCGCCGCCGCGGAACGCCGCATCAGCGCCGAGACCGGCACCGACAGCTGGCGGCAGCAGCGCGACTGGCGCCAGCAGCTTTCCGAGGCGGGCGCGACGGTGGTGCTCGCCCAGTTCGGCCAGATGGAATCCTTGAACGGGGAGGAGAAGCTGCCGCAGTTCATCGCGGCCTACGAAGCTTTGATCCAGGATTTCGCCGCCGACGGCAGGCGCGTGGCGCTTGTCGAGCCTGTCGCCTTCGAAGCCCCCATGGCCGCCCGCAACGCCGCCCTTTCGGCCTATGTCACCGCCATCGGCAAGCTGGCCGCCAGGCTCGGCCTGGACTTCATCCGTCTCGATGTCGAGGGCGCCGACCGCGGCGGCCTGACCACCAACGGCTTCCAGCTTTCCGACCCAGGCCATCTTTTCCTGGCCGGCAGGATCGTCTCCGGCCTTGGCCTCAAGCCCGTCAGCAACGAAGCCGCACGCGCCCAGGTGCTCGAGTTTGAGCGCCTGTGGTTCGACTACTGGCGCCCGATGAACTGGTCCTTCCTGATGGGCGACCGCACCAATGTGCCCTATTCACGCGACTGGAAGGACTCCTCCAAGCGCCTGTTCCCCCAGGAGATGCAGGACTTCCTGCCGCTGCTCGCCCAGGCCGAACAAAACATCTGGGCGGCGCTGGAAGGCAGGCCGGTGACGCCGGTCGGCATGCGTTCGTCGATCCCGGTCGAGCCGCCGACCGCCAAGCCGCAGTCGCCCGACGAGGAGCTGGCCTCGTTCTCCATCATGGACGGCTTTGCCGTGAACCTTTTCGCCAGCGAGAAGGACGGCATCGTGAAGCCCGTGCAGATGCGCTGGGATGAACGCGGCCGCCTCTGGGTCGCCTGCGCGGTCAGCTATCCGCAGATCAAGCCCGGTGAAAAGGCGAACGACTACGTGCTCGTCTGCGAGGACACCGACGGCGACGGTCGCGCCGACAAGTTTCACAAGTTCGTCGAGGGCCTGTTCATGCCGGCAGGCCTCGAGCTGGGCGACGGCGGCCTCTATGTGGCCCAGGGCACCGATCTGCTGCACTTCAAGGACACCGACGGCGACGACAGGGCGGACACCAGGCGTCTCGTGCTCGGCGGCTTCGGCACGGCCGACTCGCATCAGATGATCAACTGCATCAACTGGGGCTTCGGCGGCGAGCTGTGGTTCACCCAGGGCCATCACATCTACTCACGCGTCGAAACCCCCTTCGGCGTCGAGACGCTCAATCGCGCCGGGGTCTGGCGCTGGCGCCCGCGCACCGGCCATCTCGATCCGTTTTTCCAATGGTCCTCCGCCGGCGCGAACTGCTGGGGCGTGACCACCACGGAATACGGCCAGCCGTTTCACAAGAGCGGTGCGAACATCGGCAGCTGGTTCAGCACGCCCGGCCTGGTGCGCTCCAATCTCGCCGTCAACGCCCAGGCGATGAACCTCTGCCTTGCCCCCATCAAGCAGGTCGGCCAGGAATTCCTGCACAGCAGCCTGTTCCCGAAGGAGATGCAGGGCCGCATCCTCATCGGCGGTTATTACGCCAACCTGCTGGAATGGCATGAGCTGAAGCTTGAAAACGGCCTGTTCAGCACCACGCGCCTGCCCAACATCATCGAGACCAAGAACAACGTCTTCCGCCCGGTCGAGGTGCGCATGGGTCCGGACGGCGGCATCTATGTCGCGGACTGGTACAACCCGATCATCGGCCACTATCAGGCAAGCTACCGCCACCCCGACCGCGACAAGGAGCACGGCCGCATCTGGCGCGTCACCTGGAAGGCCGGCGAGAAAGTCAAGCCGGCCAGGCTCGCCGGAACCGGCATCGACGCGCTGCTGGAACAGCTCGATTCCAAGGAACGCTGGGCCTGGTATCAGGCCAAACGCCTGCTCATCGGACGTGAGACAAAGGAAGTCGTCGCCGCCCTGGATGCCTGGACGCCGAAGCAGAACGGCTACCGCAAGCTTCAGGCACTGTCACTTTACGAGGCCCATGAAACACCGCGGCCTGAACTTCTCAAGGCGCTGCTGCGCGATGCCGACGCCCGCATTCGAGCCTACGCCACGCGTGTCATCGGCACCTGGGCGCGCGACGGCCGCCTGCCGAAGGCCCTGGAGCTGCTTGAAACCCAGATCGCCGACGATGACGCGCTGGTTCGCCTGGAGGCCATCGTGGCGGCCAGCTATGTGAATGACGCCCGGGCCGCGAATGTGGCGGCACGCTCGCTCGACAAGGAGTTCAACGGCTATCATCTGCACGCGCTCACCAAGACGCTGCATGTGCTCAACCCGCTCTGGTCGTCGAAGCCGGCCTTTGAAAAGGACGAGCACCTCATCTTCGCGCTCCAGAACGGCTGGGTGGAGAACAACCCCGATGACCTGAAAAACCTCAGCGGCGCGGCCATCGCCTACAATCCCAGCTCGAACGCCAGGGCCGCGGCCATCATGCGCGAACAAATTGCACGACATGAAGGCGACCCCGGCCGCCAGACCCGGTGGCTGAAGGCGCTCGCCGGGGCTGCCAGCGGCGATGACGTGGCCTTCCTCTTCCAGCGTGCCGGTCAAAACGCCGCCGTGCTCGCCGCCTTGAAGGCCGCCAGGCCGGCGGATGCGGAGAAGCTGCTTGCGCCCCTGTTTGAATCCAAGGACGCCGCGGTGCGCGCCCAGGGCATCCGGCTTGCCGGTGTCTGGAAGGTCGGCGCCTACACGGACAGCATCCGCAGGCTTGCCCTGGAGCAGAACCAGCCCCAGGCGCTCGACGCGCTCATCAGCCTGAAGCCGGACGAGGTCGTGTCACAAACGCTGAAAAACCTCGGTGACAGCACCAGGGCCACGAGGCAGCTCTCCGCGCTCGTCGCGCGCACCGAGGGCCACGCCGCCCTGATGCGCGCCCTGCAGAAGCCGGACGCGCTCACCCAGGCGGAGGCCAGGTCCGTTCTTCAAGTGCTCAACTCCATCGGCCGCAATGACGCGAAGCTGTCGCCGCTGCTCATGAAGCTGGCCGGCATCAACAGCGCGCTGCCCGCCTACACGAAGGAATACATCGCCAACCTCGTGAAGGCCGCGAACACCTTCGGCAACGCCGACGAGGGGAAGAAGATCTACGAGGCCGCCGGCTGCATCGCCTGTCACACCCCCGGGGCCGCCCAGAGCAAGATCGGCCCGGACCTCAGCGCCATCGCGCGCGGCCTGCCCATCGACATGATCATCACGGAAGTCGTCTGGCCCGCGCTGAACGTGAAGGAAAACTACGAGGCCGCCACGGTCACGATGAAGGACGGCACGGTCGTCACCGGCTTCAAGCAGACCGAAACGGCCGACGCCATCGGCATCCGTGACATGACCACCGGCGTCGTGAGGTCGATCCCGCGCGCCGAGACGCAGAAGATCCAGACGGGCGGCACGGTCATGCCCGACGGCCTCGTCGCCGCGCTCAACGAGCAGCAGCTCGCCCACCTGATCAAATATCTCAGCGGCCTCGGCAAATAAGCGGCCCGATGAAAAACGGCCCCGTCGGCGGAGTTACAGCGGGGCTGCCATGAGACTTTTGACCACCCGCCTCCGACTCCTGCTCGTCCTCTGCCTGGCCGCCAGCGCTGCGGCGGCGGACAAGCCTAACGTTTTATTCCTTCTCAGCGACGACCACAGCTACCCGTTCCTGAGCACCTACGGCAGCCCGAACGTCAAAACACCCGTCATCGACCAGCTCGCGGCGGAGGGCATGAAGTTTCACCGCTTCTTCACCGGCGCCCCCCAGTGCGTGCCGTCCCGCGCAACACTGATGACCGGCCGCTCGCCCGTGGCCGCTCGCATGACACGTTTCTCCGCCCCGCTGCCCCGCGATGAAGTCACACTGCCGGAGCTGCTGCGCAGCGAGGCGGGTTATTACACCGGCATCTGCGGCCGCAGCTTCCACCTCGACGGCGCCACCAAGACCGGCCCCTCCTCCGCCCAGGTCTTTGAAGAGCATCACCTGAAGACCTTCGCCGACCGGGTGGACTTCCTGAACACCTGCTCCGACAACGAGGTCGCTGGCCAGCTCGCCGCCTTCCTCGACGGAAAACCCGCAGACAAGCCCTTCTTCATGTGGGCGAACTTCAGCGACCCCCATCACGCCTGGAACGCTCCCGCCGAATTCAGGCCCGACCCCGCCTCCCTGACCCTGCCCGCCCACTGGCCCGATCTTCCCGGCATGCGCGAGCAGCTCGCGGATTACTTCGCCGAGGTCAACCGCGTGGACCGCACGGTCGGCGTCGTGCTGGAGGAATTGAAGAAGCGCGGCCTCATGGACAACACGCTCATCATTTTCTGCGGCGACAACGGCGCGGCGCTGCCCCATGGCAAGGGCTCCCTCTACGATCCGGGCTCCAACGTGCCCTTCATCGTGCGCTGGCCCGGCGTGCTGAAACCCGGCGGAGAAAGCCGCGCCCTTCTCAGCGGCGAGGACCTCGCCCCGACGGTGCTTGAGGCCGCAGGCGTCAAACCCGGCGCCAAGATGAGCGGGGTCAGCTTCCTGCCGCTGCTCAAGGGTGATAAGTTCAGGCCGCGCACCCACGTCTTTGTTGAGCGCGGCCCGCATGGCTCCGCACCGGTGACCGTGAACATGACCAACGCCGGTTATGACCTCGGCCGCGCCGTGCGCAGCGACCGCTTCAAGCTCATCTACAACTGCACGCCCTGGCTGCCCTACTCGCCCGTGGACTCCGCGGGTGGCGCCGGCTGGCGCGAGATCCAGGAAGCCAATGCCGCAGGCAAGCTTTCCGCAGGCCTGCGCGCCACCTATTTCACCACCCCCAGACCGGTGTACGAATTGTATGACCTGGACGCCGATCCCTCCGAGCTCAACAATCTCAGCGGCAAGCCCGCGTTCGCCCAGGTCGAACGCGAAATGCGCGAGGCCCTCGCCGAGAAGATGATCCTCGACTGGGACTACCTGCCGCTTCCGGATCTCATGACCGGCGATGGCGGTCCGGCCAGGAAGGGCAAAGGAAAAGGCAAGGGAAAGGTCAGGAAGTAACTTCGCGGCAGCCCTGCATCCCCTGTTTTCGGATCCGCTGAAACCAGCGTGACCCAGAATCGACCCTGCACGGCTTCGTGCCGCAAAAAGCGCTTGCCATTTTCTACTATATGCGTATAGACTCATATAGTAGAACAGGACACCGCCTCCATGAAGCTCGAAAACGCCATCCGCGCCCTCGCGGGCACCCTGATCCTCACCAGCTTGGTGCTTGCTCATTTCGTCAGCCAGAACTGGCTCTGGCTCACCGCCTTCGTCGGAGCCAACCTGCTGCAGTCCGCCTTCACCGGTTTCTGCCCGGCGGAAACGATCCTGAAAAAGCTCGGCGTCGGCGGCTCCTGCTGCACGAAGAACTGACGGAATCACGATTCCTTTCACGCGATGAAACTCCTCTCACGCCTCCTCCCCGCCCTGCTGCTGGTCTCCTGCGGCAGACATGACCCCCCGCATGTTTCCGCCGCACCCCTGCCCAGCCTTACCGTGAGGGCTGTGCCGGCCAAGTGGAGCCCGCATATGGCGGTGGAGGAGGTGGTGGGAACCGTGCGTTCCAAGCAACGTGCCCTCGTCGAGGCGAAGGTCAGCGGACGTGTGCTCGAATACAGCGCCACGCCCGGCACCGCCGTAAAGGCGGGCGAGCCGCTTGCACGGCTCGATGTGCAGGAGATCCAGGCGAAGGTCGACCAGGCCCGCGCCCTGCTTGACCAGGCGCAACGCGACTTCGACCGGCAGAAACAGCTCATCGCCAGCAATGCCACCACCCGCCAGGATTTCGACGCCGCCGAAGCGCGGGTGAAGATCGGCGCCGCAGCCCTGAGCGAGGCCGAAACGATGCTCGGTTATGCCAGGGTCACCGCCCCCTTTGACGGCGTCGTCACACGCAAGCTGGCGGATGTCGGCGATCTCGCCATGCCGGGCAAGCCGCTGCTTGAAATCGAGGCCCCCACCGCCCTGCGCTTTGAGGCGGACCTGCCCGAGGCCATTCTGGATCGTGTGAAGCTCGGCGACCGGCTGCCCGTGCGGCTGACTCATGTCATCGAGGGAACCGTGAGTGAAATCTCGCCCGTGGCCGACCCCGTGAGCCGAACGTTCCAGGTGAAGCTCGACCTGCCACCCGCCGACGGCCTGCGAACCGGCCAGTTCGGCCGCGTTTCCGTGCCGGTGGCCGAGACCAGGCTGCTGCTGGTGCCACAGGACGCGGTCCTGAAGCGCGGGCAGATGGAGATGGTGTTTGTCGCCAGAGATGGCAGGGCCTCGCTCCGTCTGGTCAAGACGGGCAAGCAGCTCGACACTCACATCGAGCTGCTCTCCGGCATCGAGGAGGGTGAGCAGGTCATCGTTGGCGCAGGCTCGAAACTCACCGACGGCCAACCCGTGACGATCCAGCCATGAGCGAGCCTTCCCAAACAGCCAGCACCGCTCCGGGTGATGCGCAGAGCGCTTCCGCTGAGAAGGAAGTTCTGCGGAGTTCAGAGCCTCTTCGCGATGGCGCTGACACAAAGCTCATCTCGACGGAGCGAGATGGCCACTCAGCTTCGCACCTCGGCATCGCTGGGCGCATCGCGGCCGCGTTCATTGATTCCAAGCTGACGCCGCTGGTCGTGCTCGCTGCGGTTCTGCTCGGGGCGGCGGCCGTCGTGCTGCTGCCACGTGAGGAGGAGCCGCAGATCAAGGTGCCGATGATCGACGTCATGGTCGCCATGCCCGGCTCGACCGCGAAGGAGATCGAGGAGCGCGCCACGCGGCCGATGGAAAAGCTGCTCTGGGAGGTGCCCGGCGTCGAATACCTTTACAGCACCTCGCGTGACAGCGAGAGCCTCGTCATCGTGCGCTTCAAGGTGGGCGAGGATCCGGAACGCAGCCTGGTGAAGGTCACCGAGAAGCTGCGCTCGAACTTCGACCGCATCCCGATGGGCGTCACCATGCCGGTCATCAAGCCGAAGAGCATCGACGACGTGCCCATCCTCGCGCTGACCTTTCACAGCGCCCGCTACGATCCCCTCACGCTGCGCCGCCTCGCCGCGCAGGTGGATGAGTCAGTCAGGCAGGTGCCGCTCGTGGCCGAGACCACGCTTCTCGGCGGCTCACACCGCACCGTGCGCGTGATGCTCGACCCCGTGAAGCTGGCCAGCCGCAACCTCAGCCCGGCCGGCCTTGTGCCGATGCTTCAGCAGGCGAACCGCCAGTTTCGCGCCGGCGGACTCACCACGGGCAACCACGAGGTGCTTGTCGAAACCGGCGCCTTCCTCAGGAGCGCCGAGGAGGTCGGCAACGTCGTCATCGGCGTCTTCAGCGGACGGCCGGTCTATCTGCGCGAGGTCGCCGAGATCGTCGATGGCGGCGAGGAGCCGACGCAGTATGTCTTTCACGGCTCCAAGGGCGCCGAGGAGCCCGCCGTGACGCTGAGCATCGCCAAGCGCCCCGGGGCCAACGCGATCAGCGTGGCGGATGAAGTGCTGCGCAAGGTGGAGACGCTCAAGGGCTCCGTCATCCCCGCCGACGTCAGCGTCAGCATCACGCGTCATTACGGCGAGACTGCGGCGGAGAAATCCGATGAACTGCTGCTGCACATGGGCATCGCCGTCTTCAGCGTGGCGGTTCTGATCTGGCTGACCCTGGGCTGGCGCGAAAGCGGCATCGTCGCCGTGGCCATCCCGGCCACACTGGCCCTGACGCTGCTGATCTTCTATCTTTACGGCTTCACGCTGAACCGTATCACGCTCTTCGCGCTCATCTTCAGCATCGGCATCCTCGTGGATGACGCGATTGTCGTCGTCGAGAACATCGTGCGTCACTTTCACCTGCCGCAGAACAAGGGCCGGAGCTGGAGCGCCATCGCCGTGGAGGCAGTGGGCGAAGTCGGCAATCCGACCATCCTCGCGACCTTCGCCGTGATCGCCGCCGTGCTGCCCATGGCCTTCGTCGGCGGCCTGATGGGGCCTTACATGCGACCGATCCCCATCGGCGCGAGCGCGGCGATGTTCTGGTCCCTGATCATCGCATTCATCGTCACGCCCTGGGCTTCGATTCGCATTCTCCGCTGGGGCAGGAAGTATTCAAAACTCACCGAAGGCAGGCCGTCACCCCGCGACCTCCAGCATCATCAGGCCAGCGAGCATCCGGAGGATTTCTTCACGAAGCTTTACCGCCGGATGATGGGACCGCTGATACATCACACGGGCTGGCGCTGGGCCTTCCTCGTCGGCATCACGATGCTTTTGCTCGGCAGCATGGCCACCGTGGGCCTGGGCTGGGTGAAGGTGAAGATGCTGCCCTTCGACAACAAGAGCGAGTTCCAGGTGATCCTGAACATGCCTGAGGGCTCCTCCCTGGAAAAAACCGCCGCCGTCGCCCGCGAGATGGCCGCCGTGATCCGCCAGGAGCCTGAGGTCACGGATTACCAGGTCTATGCCGGCGTCGCCTCGCCCTACAACTTCAACGGCCTCGTGCGTCACTATTTCATGCGCCATGGGGCCGGTGTGGCTGACATCCAGGTGAACCTCGTCGGCAAGCATGAACGCCAGGCGCAGAGCCACGACATCGCCAAACGCGTGCGACCGGCCGTCGCGGCCATTGCGGAGCGTCATGGCGCCCGGGTCGCCATCGCCGAGGTGCCGCCAGGACCTCCCGTGCTGCAGACGCTGGTCGCGGAGATCTACGGGCCAGATGATGACGCACGCCTCAAACTGGCCGAAAAAGTCAGGGACATCTTCAAGTCCACGCCAGGCGTCGTGGACGTGGATTGGTACGTCGAGGCGGACCAGAAGAAGGCCCGCTTCGTGATCGACAAGGAGAAGGCCGCCCTGCACGGCATCAGCGCCGCGACCATCTCACAGACGCTCAAGATCGCCGTCGATGGCGAAGACATCGATCTCCTGCATCAGCCTGCGGAGAAGGAGGACGTCCACATCCGCCTGGAGCTGCCGCGCAGCGCCAAGACCACGCCCGAGGAGCTTCTGGCCCTGCGCGTGCGCTCGGGGGATGCAAACGCGCTGCCCGAGCCCGGAGGCGGCGGACCGCCGCTCGTGCCGTTGCGTGAGCTGGCGAAGGTGGAGCACGTCACCGTCGAGAAGAGCCGCTATCACAAGAACCTCATGCCCGTGACCTATGTCATCGGCGATGTGGCGGGCGTGGTGGAAAGCCCCGTGTATGCCATCTTCCGGATGAACGAGGCGCTCAGGAAGCTCGACACCCGCGAGTTTGGCGGCAGCGGCGCGGAACTCAAGATTCACAACGCCGCCATGCCGTTCAGCGACAGCGAACCCTCGATGAAATGGGACGGTGAATGGCACATCACCCTCGAGGTCTTCCGGGACCTGGGCGCGGCCTTCGGCGCATGCCTGATCCTCATCTACGTGCTCATGGTCGGCTGGTTTCGCAGCTTCCTCACGCCGGCGATCGTCATGGTGGCGATTCCCTTCTCCCTGGTGGGCATCCTGCCCGCGCATGGCATGCTCGACGCCTTCTTCACCGCCACCAGTATGATCGGCTTCATGGCCGGCGGCGGCATCGTGGTGCGCAACTCGATCATCCTCGTTGACTTCATCGAGCTGCGCCTGCGTGAAGGCATGCCGCTGAGCGAGGCGGTGATCGACGCCGGCGCCGTGCGCTTCCGCCCCATGCTGCTGACCGCCATGGCCGTCGTTGTCGGAGCCGCCGTGATCCTTGCCGACCCCATTTTCCAAGGTCTCGCCATCGCGCTGATGGCGGGTGAAATCGCCAGCCTGTTCATCAGCCGCATGGCCGTGCCAGTGCTGTATTTCATGGCCAACCAACATGGCCACCCGGAACCCTCACACTAACCCACACCCATCATGAAACCAAACATTGGAACCGCTGACCGCACCCTGCGCATCCTCGTCGGCCTGGGCCTCGTTGCCTACGGCATTGTCAACCACAGCTGGATCGGAGCCATCGGCGCCGTGCCGCTGCTCACCGCCTTCATCCGCTTCTGCCCGCTTTACGCGCCGCTGGGTCTGAACACCTGCGGCAAGGCGGGCAAAGACGGCGGCCAGGGCGGCTGTGGAGGTGGGGGCTGCGGCTGCCGATGATCGACGGATGCCAGGCCTGCCCTTCAGCCATGAAGGGCGC
>CAZXPU010000038.1:0-43198 GCA_964642905.1 uncultured Prosthecobacter sp. | reverse complement strand
AATGGTATTACGCCCTCCAAGGTCAGCAGCATGGTCCGGCTTCTTCGGAGGACGTGAAGAGGATGTTGACCGCCGGCATTCTGAATTCCTCGACGCTGGTCTGGTCGGAGGGGATGACCGACTGGGCGCCGTTGGAAACGGTGAAGCTGTTGCTTCAGGCGGAGGATGTCGGAGACGCGGATGATGGCGCTGTACCCCTGGGTGCCGTGGCCTACACGGAGCCCGTGCGAGAGCATCCTTTTGAATTCCAGGGGCGTGCCCTGGAGTTTTTCCGCATCTGGATTGTCAACGTCGTCCTCACCGTGCTCACGCTGGGCATTTACGCGGCCTGGGCCAAGGTGCGGACACGCCGTTATTTTTATGGCAACACGCTGCTGGATGGCAAGCCTTTCGACTTCACGGGCAATCCGCTTTCGATCCTGAAGGGCAACCTGATCTTCGGCGGCCTGTTCATGATCTATGTCGTCTCTGGCAGCCTGTTCCCACCGCTCGCGCTTGTGGTGATTCTTTTCATCATGCTGATCGCCCCCTGGATGATTCAGAAGGCCCTGCGCTTCCGGGCGCATCACACGGTTCATCGCAACGTGAGGCTGAACTTCCGCGGCACGGTGGGCGAGTCCTACACGGTTTTCATGTGGCTGGCCATCCTTGTTCCCTTCACGGCCGGCCTGATCATGCCCTACATTCAGTTCAGGCAGCGCAAGTTCTTCTTCGGCAACCTTGGATGGGGGAGCTGTCAGGCGCACATGAACGGTCGCGCGGGCTTTTTCTACAAGACCTTCTTGAAATGCTTCGGCCTGATCATCCTGGTCGGCCTTCTGGCCGGCGTCGCGATTCCGGTGATCGGCCTGACTCAGAAAAAGGCCCAGGAGGCGAAGGCGGCGGGAAAGTCGGCTTCCGCAGTCGTGCTTCCGCAACCTGGAGTTCACATGGGGCAGTCGCCCGGGCAGGCTGACCTGGGGAGGGAGGTGGACAAGGCCATCGAGCAGCAGATTGCGTTGAACCCTGACATGTCCGAGGAGGACAAGGAGAAGCTGCGCGACATGAAGGGGCAGATCCAGGAGATGACCCAGATGATCGTGTTTTTCGTCGTGCCATTGTACCTGCTGATGTTTGCGGCGATGATCTACTACCAGGTGCGGACCAACAACTACAGCATCAACTCCACCCAGTGGGGCACGCTCGGGCATCTGGAGTCGCGTGTGCGTGTCCGCGATCTGATGTGGCTCTACTTCAGCAACGGTGTGTTGGTGCTGCTTTCCCTCGGCCTGCTCATTCCCTGGGTCATGGTGCGAATGGCGCGCTACCGCGCCTCGAAAACGGTGCTGGTCGCCGGAGGCAGCCTTGACACCGTGGCCGCCTCCGCAGGCTCCATGGACTCGGCCCTGGGCGACGCCGGGGCCGACATCTTTGACTTCGACATCGGCTTCTGATCCCCGTGACTCTTGCTGGCACCTATTATCCGCCCGAGTCCTCGCGTGCCGTGGTGGTGTCGCTGACGCTGGAAGACAACCGTACCCTCACGCTGAACGGTGAGGGGGTGGCAAGGGTGGATTCGTTGCGTGAATGCCTGCTTTCGGAACCGCTGGGACGCATGGTCAGGCACTTCATGCTGCCGGATGGGGCGCGGGTCGAGGTGGAGGACCTTGATTCACTCGCCATCTGGGAGCGTCAGCATGGTCGCCGGAGCGGCCTGCACCTGGTGCATCTTCTGGAGAGCCGCTGGCGCTGGGTCGCCCTGGCGGCGGTGTTCCTGCTGCTCTTCATGCTGGCCGGCTACCTCTGGGGGCTGCCGCTTGCCGCAAGGCACCTGGCCTTCAAGCTGCCACCCAAGGTGGGCCAGGTGGCGTCGGAGCAGACGGTGGAGCTTTTCACGAAGCTGCTTTCCTTCAAGGAGTCCGAAGTGCCGGAAAAGCGCCGGGCGCTCATCACGGCCGAGTTTCAGAAAATGGCGGCCGCCATGCATCCAAGGTCACCCTGGGATTACCGGCTGAAGTTCTTCAAGGCGAGCCTGCCCAATGCCTTCGCGCTTCCTGACGGACTGGTCTGCATCACGGATGAGCTGGTTGAGAAGGCGAAGGACGACAAGGAGATCTACGGCGTGCTGGCTCATGAGATCATGCATGTGCGTGAGCAGCACGGCATGCGCAGCGTGCTGCAGAACTCGGCCGTCTTTCTGATCTGGACGCTGATGACCGGCGATGTCTCCACCCTGGCGGGAATGGGCTCGGCCCTGCCGGCCGCGCTGGCTCAGGCAGGCTACTCGCGAGGCTTTGAGCAGGAGGCGGACATCGGCGCGGCGGACTACATGATCAGCCGGGGTTGGGGAGTGAAGCCGCTTTGTGACATCCTGGACCGGATCGACCCCGAACACATGCACCTGGGAGGTGCCGAGGAGGCCATCTCAAGCCACCCGCTCACCAAGAAGCGAATTGCCATTCTTCAGGAGCGCGAGGCGGCGGCGAAGACTGCGGCCGGCACGCCTTGAGAGGGGCAGGATGTTTGAAGCGGGCCGGCCTGTTCACCAACCGTAGGGATTGCAGCCCCAGCCGCTCCCCAGGCCGAAGGCCGGACGACCGTAGCTGGAGACAAAAAGTCCGGAGCGTGCCGGCGCACCCCAGCCGCCATAACCGAGGGGCGAATAAACATTGCGCCACGGTGAGTGGCCCCAGCCTCCGTGACGGTAGGGCGTGAGGGTGCGATGCACATGGACCGACCTGCCCCGCATGGGGTAGGGGCTGCCATAGTAGCGGTTGTAGCTGCCGTAATAATATCGCTGGTCGCGGCCGGCGCCGACCTGGGAGCCGGCCAGCGAGCCCAGGAGCCCGCCGATGGCCGCGCCCTCAAGCGGGCGGCCGCTTTGATTGCCGATGATGGCGCCGAGAATCCCACCGCCGACTGCGCCCACCACGGCGCCGTTTTGTTCGTTAGGCCCGGCATAGGGGTTCACGCATGAGCTGAGCGTCAGGGCGAGGGCAAGAACGCGCGCGGTGATCCCGGGATGAATCTGGGTTTTCATGACGTGGAGTGGTTTGGCCCGGCATCACGACCGGGTGCGAATCATCAGACTCCGGGGATGTCGGCTTCATTCAACGGGAGCGTGAAAATCCCGTCCGAAATCCAGCCAGTCTAACAATCTTTGAAATTTTATGGCCTGCGTCCGAACCCGGGGATGCCAAGCCGCTCCGCCATGCGCAACGGCCGCCTCATGGCCTCCTCCATCCGAACCGCCTCGTCGTCCCCCCGCAGGTCCCGGCAGTCCGGGTGCGACTCCGGGGAGTCGATCAGGCCCAGCTGATGAAGAACGTGGGCGGTGCTGTGCTTGTAGGGCGCCGCGCTCAACTTGTCGTTCAGCCGGAAGACCAGGTCCTCAAAGGACTGGAAGGCCTCGAAGAGCTTGTAAACACGGGTGTCGAAGCGGCCAGTGCCGGTCTTGAACCTCTTGTCGGCCACGCTGTCGAGCAGCCACATGTCGCGTGCGGCGCAGATGAGCGGGCAGGCGCTGACTCCGGCGCCGATGAGCAGGGGCAGGCCGAGCCGGATGGCGGTGGCAATGCCGTAGTCATCACCGCTGTGCGGGGCGAAGGGCAGGTTCAGGCCCCTGCACATGGCGGCCCAGTAGAGGAAATGCGGTTCATCGAGCGTGCTGATCTTGCCTCCGACATACTTCGGGTGATTGGCGATCTCATGCAGCAGCCAGGGTTCATAAGGCGTGGCCCATGGCACGAAGGAGGGCTCCAGGGCATGGGCGATGGCCGGATGGGTGATGTGCTCGGCGATCTCAAAGTAGGCGTCGCGCCTGGCCTCGGTCTCCAGAAGATTGAGCAGGCGCGAGGTCATGATCATCACCTCGCAGTTGTTGTGCGACTGGGCGATGTCGAGCAGGGGCAGGTAACGCTCCGTCTTGAATAACTCGTCTTTTTCGGCTCCGCGCGCCGTGACGCCGGCGATGAAGCGCGTGGTGGGAAACTCGGCGCGGAAGCGTTGCAGCACCTCGGCGTAAAGCTCGTTGCTGAGGTCGAAGATGTAGCCGGTGTCGGCATTGAGAACGAAGACCATCTCGACGCCGTAGTGATCACCGCACTGCTGCATCCAGCGCACGCTCCTGGTGAAGCCCTCCCAGTCGGGCTTGCGGTCCTTGAAGGGAAGCAGCGTGGCCACGCACAGGCGTGCCCGGGTTGTGTGATCCACCAGTTCCTCCTCGGAAGTGTGAGCCCAGACGGTTTCCTGCCAGCGCGTGGTAGGCTTCAGGTCGGCGGGATTGGAAATGAGGTCGATCATATATGATTGGTTTTAAAGGGGGAGGCCCAGGTTGGCAAGTCCCGGATGTTCGAGTTTTGCGGCGAAAGGGGAGGGGATTTGCGGCGCCTGTGTCTGCGAGGTTGTCATGAGCTTCAGCTCGTGACAGTTAGGCAGGCGGAGGGAGTGCCTGATTTGAGCGGGCGAACGGAGTTGAGGCGGGCTGAAGCCCGGGGCTACATTGATTTCACTGCACCTTGAGAACGCCGTTCATGACCATCCAGTGTCCGGGGAAGGTGCAGAGGTAGGGGTAGTCACCTTTGTCCTTCGGCGCGGTGAGGTGGATGACGAACTCGGCCTTCGGATTGGTCATGTCGGTGTAGGCGATGACGTCGTCGCTGTCGGGCACGTAGTGCTTCGCGAGGCCTTGCGGATCGGTGATCATCAGATTGACCTTCTCGCCGAGCTTTTGCAGCGAGCCTGGCCTCGCGAGCAGCCAGTTGTGTGGAACCACGTCGGGGTTCTTGAAGCGGATGGTGATCTTTTCGCCTGCTTTGGCCGAGAGCTGCTTTTGCACAAATTGCAGGCCCAAAGCGGCCTCAATGACGATTTCACGCCCGGGCTCGCCTTTGGCCCACGGGTTTGGTTTGGCGGGTTTCGGAGCTTCGAGACCGATTTGCGCGGCGTGGTTCGTTTTGGCGATCTTTGTGTAGCCGACGAACTCTGTGAAGGGGTCTGGCAGGGCATGCGCGGTCATGAAAACGTCGTGCCCGGTGCTCAGATGCAGGTGAATCTGGCTCGCAGGTACGATCTGGGGGATTTCGACGAAGAGAGTCTTGCCACCGTCGAGCTTCTGCACGCTGCGCACCTCCAGCGGATCGTGGCCGGGGGTGTCGGCATGTTTCACGGAATACTCCGGCGAGCCGTACTGCGGCCCGTATTTGTAGTTCCAGCACTGGGCAAAGCACGTCTCGGCATCGGCGTCCTTCACAGGCTGGTTGAAACGGATGATCACGCCGTTGTCGCGGGCTTCAAAGCCCACCGGCACGGGTTGGTCGCCGCCGGTGAACCGCACGCGCTGGAAGCTGCCATCCTTCGGCGTGTAGCTGCCCCAGCCCTGCATGCCGTTCACATAGAGGTGTCCGTCGTTCGGATTGAAACGGGCGCACTGGGGGCCCGAATCAAAATTGCCGCTGATCTTCACCGCCGCAGCCTGCCAGCGGCCCTTCACGTTCTGACGCATGACCAGCCAGGCGCTGCCGCCGCCGGAGGAGAGGTGGATGAAGTTGTTGTCGCCCTTCAATGATGCCCAGGAGTGTGGTGCAGCCGTCCCGGCTGCGTCTGGTACAAAGACCTGTGAGCTCGCCGAGTTGTCCTCGCCGCGTGGCAGATACATCAGCACCGGCTCCGGCGCCTTGCCATCCTTCGGTCCGCCTGCGCCAAAGTGCGCACCGAGGTTCTGATCGAGCTCGACCTGGAAAACCGATGTCGCCGGCGTCCAGTCGCCCTCCTGCCCGCTCGTGGTGATAAAGCGTCCGTCTGGCGACAGACCGAGGCCATTCGGATTGCGAAAGCCGGTGCCGAGGACCTCCAGCTTGTCGCGGCCCGTGATGCGGCAAACGCCTTGATTGCCAGAGGCGAAATACCAGCGTCCTTCCTTGTCAGTTTCAAGTCCGACGATGAAGTCATGGCCTCCTGGAGAAGTCTGCATGGCGTTCGTCACGCACTCGTAAAAATCAGCCTCGTCATCTCCATTCAGATCGTGAAGGCAGGTGATTTGATCGCGGCCGAGCACGTAAAGCTTGTCCTTCACGACCTTCATGCCAAGAGGCTGGTGCAGGCCGGTGGCGAAGCGTTTCCAACGCAGTTTCTGCAGCTTCTCGTCAATGCCCTTCACAAGCCAGACCTCGCCGGTCATTGTTGCGACGGCCGCGGTGGCGTCGCTGAAGAAATCATGGGCGGTGATGAAGAACAGCGTGCCGTAGGGGTTTTCGAACGGGATTGTGAGGCGGTCCGTGGCAAAGGGCGACTGCGCGCCAAGCTCGCCCTGGGTTTCGAGCCATTGCGGCCACTGGGCGGCTCCAGGCGCGGGCAGGGCGGCTTCGTCCGTGATAATGATGACTTCACGGCCTCGACGGAAGAATCCACGATAGGTTCCGGTCAGCTTTCGTTCCTCGTTGGAAGTCACCTTGCCGTCCATGGCGGCGCCTCCCATGAAGCCATGCCGGTTCTCATTGAGCTTCACGAAGCCACCGGTCCATTCGAGGCGCCAGGAAAGCGTCTCCGGGTCAAAGACGGCCGCCTTGTCATCAAAGCGTACGCAAACCGCCTTCGGGATCGTCAGTCCGGCTCCTTTGAAAACCCCGCTGAACACGCTGCCGAGATCGCTGGCGGCAAAACGCCCGTCCTTCCAGGTGACCTGGTCGTTCTGGTTCCCCCAGTGCCCCTGCTGGCCGCCATCGAGTCCGGGGAACTGCGGAATAAGCGCGGGCAGCGGCTTGTGCTTTAGGAAGTGCAGCGCCTGCTTGCCGTAGAAGTCGAACACGCGTTCGCGGTTCACGAACTCCTGCCAGTGGATGTTTTGCGACCTGTCGAGAGGCTCGCGGCCTGGTGTGAATTCGGCGGGCTTGGGCGCCGGGGGCGGCAGGATGTCATCCAGGTTGTCGAAGCTCCACAGGCCGAGCGTGTTGTCCATGCGCTGGCGTGGCGCGCCGCCCTTGCGCGGCTTCATGGCCCCGCGGGAGATACGGACATCATCGATGATGCCATCGCAGCCGATCGATCCCTCGACGAGGCGGCCAAAGGCGAGCGAACCGGATTGAGGCTTGCCCGTGAGCGGCTGCACCGGCCTCTCGAAGACCTGCTTGCCGTCGATCCAAAGCACCACGCTCTTTTCATCGGCGCTGGCCAGGAGGTCGTGCCACCTGCCGTCGCAAACATCGATCTTCGAATCGTAGTTGCCACCGCGACCAGGCATGTAAAGCGCCAGCGTACCGCCTTTCATCATCGTGTAGAGTTCCCAGTGAGTGGCCGAGGCCTTCATCTCGGAGGCGACGAGGATGTTGAAGCCGCCTTTGCCGTCGAGTTTGGCCCGGCACTCCACCGTGAAGGGCAGCTTCGAGTATCCCGCATCGCCCTCCACCATCCAGCCGCCCTTGAGCGCCTTGCCAAACTCCGGATTCAGCGAAGGGGTGGTCTCCGCCTTGCCGACTTCGGATTTCGGATTTCGAACTTCGGACGTTTCACTCCAGGTGCGGTACTTCGGCCTGGCGCCCGGTTTGTCATCATCAAGCTGGGGCACCAGCCAGTTCAGGCCGTCGAGGTTGTCGAGCAGCCTGCCTTCGGCGTCCTCGTTGGTGTGGTTGAGGATGCCGATGGGGCCGTTGTAGCCGCTGGCGCGGATCTGGCGCAGGACAGTCACGTCCTGGGTGCCCACGCCGAGGGGCAGGATCTTGCGGCCCTTGGTGTCGCCCGCGATGTCCATGCCGTTGAGGTTGAGGCAGAGCAGCCAGGGCTTCATCGCGTCGAGCACCTTCGGCAGGCGGTCGAGATGGCTGTGGCCGTGGTGCAGGTTGTAGACGATGCCGATGTTGTCCGTGCCATGGTTCTTTTTGAGGAACTCGCAGACGGCGATCATGTTCTCGGGTTCTCCGCCCCAGCCGCCGTGGTTGTAGATGCCCACCTGGCTGCCGAGCTTCTTCGCCCGTTCCAGCAGGGGCAGCAGCGCCTCTGCGGCCGATTTCACCTTCGCCTCGTCGGTGTCGCCGGCGACTTTCAGCATGATCCAGAGCTGGGGGTGCATCTTGTATTTCGCAAACAGCCGGAACGCCTCGTCATGCGCGCCCCAGAAGGCGAACATCTCGATGCCGTTTTTCTGATACGCGAGGATCTCCCGCTCGAACTCCGGCACATGCTCCTGGCGCCAGTCGTAGGCGACCTTGCGCAGGCCCATCTTCGCCACCATGGCGGCGCGCTCCTCCGGAGAGCGCTTTTTGGCGTCAAACGGAACGATGCACCACGCGGCGAGGTTCTGCGGATCGAAAATGTCAGCGGCTTTGACCACGGAAAACACGGAAAGGACGGAAAGCAAAAAGGCGAGGAGTCGGCTGGGCATATCGGGTGAAATCGGGGATTGCGGAGGGAAAGTGCGGGAGATAAACTCAGACCATGAATCCATCGGAGATTGATTCGAAGCTGCTAAACGATCCTGCCTTCCAACGGGTGCTGGCGGATGCGCTTTCGATCCAGGATCGTTTTGCCGCGGCACCCGTGTACGCCAGGACTGGCAAGGGTTTTTTGAAGAGCGCAGGAGTGGAGGAGTTGAAGAAGATCAAGGCGGCGAAAAAAAGACCGGGAAGCAGGCCATGAAAGTCATCCAAAGCTGGCTGAAGACTTACTCCTGGGACTTCATTACGCTCCAAAATGCCATGCTTTGCCAGGCTAAATCGGCATTGCATAAGCCGACTTCGGATGGGCATGATGAGACAAAAAAGCTCTGGGAAAGCCGGTTTCAGACCGCCATGCGACTGGATGATGCCATTGAACTTTGTCGCCGTTGTCACCGCATGGCTCCGTTCTGTTTTTATAACGGCAACACTTTTGCCGCCGTGGCTCGTGATGTCATCCAATCCCTCGGTCTTCCAGCCGATGAGGCCTATGTCAGCCGCAGCCTGGCAGGCCACATCGTGGCCGGTGTGGCGACGGATGAGGAGGTGCGGGCGTTTCGCGAGTTTTGCGACCGGATGGATGCGTGACATGGGGTGCGGGGTCACGGTTGCTTCGCGTAGCCCTGCCACTGCGCCTCGATCCATTTCGCGTCGGGTTTGCCATCAAAAACGAGGAGACGGTATTTGGAGACGAGGGGCTTGCCGGGCTCGATGGACCAGTCGCCCTCCTGCGAGGGGGCGACGCAGAGCTGCGGGTTTTTCGGGTTCAGGCGCAGCGGCTGGGGGAAGCGGAAGTTGGACGGATGGATCAGCACGGCGATGCCGGCGGGCGTGCCATCGACTTCACCGCCGAGGTGGACCCATCGGGCCCTGGTGGAGTCGCCGGTCCTGCGGTCATGGCCTTCGCTGGTGAGCATGGTGACGGCATCGACGGGGTTCCAGAGCGGGTTGCCGCGCACGCCGAGGCCGCCGTAGTGGTAACTGGGCAGCTTGAGCGGCCGGTCGGTGGCGCACGTTTGCGTGCTGGTGAGGTCGATGATGTTCGTGAGCGTGCCGTCGAGCGGCTTTTGCGCCACATGCACCTCCCAGGTTTCGTTCAGCACTTTTTGTTCGGGCGCGCGGCTGTGGTCGAGAAACACATGACGGCTGATGAACCCGCCGTCTTCGCCGCTCCAGGTCTTTTCCAGTATATCAAAGCGCACCTCGGCGGTGATCTTGCCGTCCTTGCCCATGTTCCAGAAGTCGGGGTGCGAATCTCCGAACTCCGTCTTGGTCCAGCCGATCCAGACGCCTCGCTGCCAGGGATGATCCGGCTGGTGGTTGCCGGTGACAAGCCTCCCGCCCGGTGAGTAGAGCGGGTGCAGATGCGCCCCGTGGGCAAAGGACTGCGCGACACCTTCTGGAAGCTCGCCAGGCTGCATCTGGTAGTCGCAGAGGGTTTTGCCACCGACGGCGAAATGCAGCACGGTGCCGTTTTTTTCGGCGGTGACTTCCGCGGCGTGGATCTGGCCGGTCAGCAGCGCGGTGCAAACGGACAGGGCGATCAGGCCGGGGAGCTGGTGGGAATGGCTGAGTTTCATCGGGCGTTTTTTTCGCGTGCTGAGAGCTCCGGAGGAACGTCTGAACCTGTCACCAACTCGCAGGCTGGGCGAGGGTGCCCGCCTTGACCACGCCGCCCTGCATGACAGCAAGCAAGTTGCGGCGGTCCTCGAGGATGGAGATGTCCTTCATCACGTTGCCATTGACGACCAGGATGTCGGCGAGCTTGCCCTTTTCGACGCTGCCGATCTCATCGGCGCGTCCCATGATCTTCGCGCCGCCAAGCGTGGCGCAGCGGATGGTGTCGAGCACACTGAAGCCGACATAGTTGACGAAGAAGGTGAGTTCCTGGGCGTAAGTGCCGTGCGGCGTCCAGCCGAAGCCGTAATCGCCGCCGAGGCCCATCGTGCCCCCGGCTTTCAGGACCCGTCGGCAGCTTTCGGCACCGCCTTCGAGCGTCTCCTGGTGCCCGTCGATCACGCGCTGGGAGAGCCCGAACTCCCTGCCGCGCTGCACGCTCCACAGCTCGAAGCCAAGGCCGGGGCACATGGGCACGTTGCGCTGCAGGAGCAGGTCGAGGCATTCGTCATCCATGAAGGTGCCGTGCTCGATGCAGTCATAGCCGGCCTTGAGGGCGTTCCTGATGCCCTCGGTGGCGCGGCAGTGGCCGGTGACCTTGAGGCCATGGTTGTGGGCGGTGACGACGACGGCCTGCATTTCATCCAAGGTCATGCACAGCGTGTGGTGGTCGTTGATGTCGGGCGAGGCTGCGTCGCCGGTCGGGTAGGTCTTCACCCATTCGATGCCGTCCTTGACGAGCTTGCGCACGGCGCTGCGGGCCTCGCCGGGGCCGTTGACGATGAAGACGATGCCCTCCATGCCGATCTTCCGGTAGTCGGGGTTCCAGTCCATGAGGCCGCCAGCGCCGCAGATTTCGCGGCCGCTGGTGCTGAGGCGGGGGCCCGGGATCATGTCCTCCTCGATGGCCTTCTTCATCCAGACGTCGATGTTGTGCAGGCAGCCGCCGCTGCGGGCGCTGGTGTAGCCGCATTCGAGGGCGGTCCTGGCGTTCACCGCAGACTGAAGTGTGACGTATTCGACGGGATACTTGATGTCGAGGTCCTGAAGCTCGGTGACGTTGAAGTAGGTCAGGTGGATGTGGGCCTCGACCAGGCCGGGCAGGATGCTGCCGCCCTGGGCGTCGAGGGTTCGGGCTCCGGGGCAGGGCGGCGCCTCACGGGCGGGGCCGGCGTAGGTGATGAGGCCGTCGGTGACGACCACGGCGGCATCAGGAACGGGGGGCGCGCCGGTGCCGTCGATGAGCCGGCCGTTGGTGATGAGGGTGGTTCCTGACTGGAGCTTCATGACGGTGTCAGGCTACCGGCCTGGCCTATCCAAGGATAGAACAAAAGCGGCAGGGCATGGAACATTTGCGGCGGCCGACGGCTCAGGCCGGCGAGTATCGCTCGCGGTAGGCACCCGGCGTCAGACCGGTGACAAGGCGGAAGGCGCGGGTGAGATGGCTTTGGTCGGCGAAGCCGCAGCGCTGGGCGATGGCGGCGATGGATTCGCGGCTGTCCACCAGCAGGCGGCAGGCGTGCTGGATGCGCAGGCGCCTGAGGTATTGCTGGGGAGGCAGGCCGTATTCACGCTGGAAGGCGCGTTCAAAGGCGCGGGCGGACATGCCGGCGGCGCGGGCCATCTCGGCATTGCCGACAGATTCGCCAAGGCGGCGTGTCATGAGGGCGATGACCAACCCGAGGCGGATGTCGCCACGCTGGTCGATCTGGGCGGCGTCGAGGATGCGGGTGATGCCGACGGTGCCGATGGCGCGGCCGCGCCGGTTGAGCACCGGGCGCTTGGTGGTGAAGCACCAGACGGCGGTGTGGTCGAAGCGACCCACGAGCTCCAGCCTGCCCTGGACGCTGTGACCGGCGAGCACCGCCTCGTCGCCCTGTCGGAACTGGGAGGCGAGGTGTGGTGGCGAGAGATCGTCATCGGTCCTGCCGAGCACCTCGTCGTGCTGATGCATGCCGTAGTTGAGAAGAAAGGCGCGGTTGACCCAGAGGTAGCGGCGGCGTGCGTCCTTGATCCAGGCCTGCACATCCGGCAGCGCGTCCAGCAGACCGCAGAGGGCCTCGACGGAGGCAGACTGGATTTCGACGGGCAGGTGAACTGACATGGCTGGGAGGACGATTTGTTCAACGGTCACGCAGCGCCTGCTCATGCGGCCGATGTCCGGGAAATCAGGCGGGCTCGCACCTTGACCCTGGCGCGGCTCCGGCGCACAGAATCCCCCGCCTTCAGCCATGTCCGCCCCTGCCAGCCTGCCCATCTTTGAGATCCGCGACGCCGTCCTGGCGCAGCTTCGTGATCCCGCCACGCCCAACCTTCTATTGAAGGCGCCGACCGGCTCGGGCAAGTCCACGCAGGTGCCGCAGTTCGTGCTCGACTCGGGCATTCTTCAGGAGGGGAAGCGCTGCATCGTCCTGCAGCCACGGCGCATCGCAGCGCGCATGCTGGCGCAGCGGGTGGCGAGGGAGCGTGACGGCCGGCTCGGCGGCGAGGTGGGCTACCAGGTGCGATTTGACAACGTCACCTCGCGTGACACGCGGCTCGTCTATGTGACCGAGGGCGTGATGCTGCGCCAGCTCATGGAGGATCCGGATCTCTCCAAGGTCGGCTGCGTGATCATTGACGAGTTTCATGAGCGCCACCTGGACGGCGATCTCGTGCTGGCCTGGGCGCGTGCGCTGCAGAAGACGCGACGCCCCGACCTGTGCATCATTGTCATGAGCGCCACGCTGGTGCCCGGACCGCTGACCGGCTTCATGAATCCCGTGAAGCTGCTGGAGAGCGAGGGCCGCACCTTTCCCGTGCAGGTGCGCTACCAGGCGCCTAACCGTGATTTGCGTCTCAACCAGGTCGAGCCTGTCTGGGAGCAGGCGGCGCGGGCCTGCGAGGGGCTGGCCGCCGAGCTGGGGGATGCAGGCGACATCCTGGTGTTCATGCCGGGAGCCTATGAGATTCGCAAGACGATGACCGCGCTTCAGGGACGCAGCTTTGCCCGTGGCAGGCGCATTGTTTCCCTGCATGGTGAAATGACGCCGCAGGACCAGGACGCCGCCGTGGCTCCGGGGGGCGCGCCGAAGATCATCGTCAGCACCAACGTCGCCGAAACCTCGCTGACCATCGAAGGCGTGCGCGCCGTGGTGGATGCAGGGCTGGCGCGCGTGGCCAGCTATGATCCGCGCCGTGGTCTTAACACGCTGACGGTGCAGAAGATCAGCCGGGCCAGCGCCGAGCAGCGTGCGGGTCGTGCCGGTCGACTGGGGCCGGGCATCGCCATCCGCCTGTGGGCTGAGCGCGAGCATCTGCATCGTGCGGAGAGCGAACTGCCGGAGATTCAGCGCCTGGAGCTGGGCGAGGCCCTGCTGGCGCTGCATGTCGCGCAGGACCGGGCTCGGCTGGGCATTGAATGGTTTGAGAAGCCGGCGGAGGCCGCGCTGAGCCGTGCCGAGACCCTGCTGCATGACCTCGGGGCGATTGCGCCGGAGGCTGAGTCGGGGGAGCAGCGCCTGACGCCGACCGGCCTGCGCATGTCGGCGTTTCCCACGCATCCACGCTTTGCGCGCATGCTGCTGGCGGCTGCGGACAACGGCTGCGTGCGTGAGGCGGCGATGTGCGCGGCCCTGGCGCAGGGACGTGAGATTCTGATGGTCGGGCGTAACCAATCCTCCTTCAAAAACGAGGATTTCTGGGAGACGGACGACCTCAGTGAATTCCAGGCCCTGCTGCGCGCCTTCATCCGGGCCGAGGCGCTGAACTTCGATCCCCAGGCCTGCGCGCCGCTGAACGTGCATGCCATGAGCGCGCGTGAGGCGGGGCGCAGTTATGAGCAGTTCCTGCGCATCGCCGGACGCGCCGGGCTGCCGGTGAACGATGAGGTGGCGAGCGGCGAGGCCCTGGCGAAAACCCTGCTGGCGGCGTTTTCGGATCACCTGGGTGTCGAGACCAGCGGCGGCAGCCGCATCTACCGTCTGCCCGGCGGCTACAGCGGCCACCTGGGCAAGGATGCGCACATCAAGCCGCCGCGGCTGCTCGTGGCCTCGGAGATCATCGAAGTGCAGGGCAAGGCGCTGACCGTGCAGCTCAACCTGGTCACGAAAATCGAGGAGGAGTGGCTGCGCGCCATGTTTCCGGCCGACTTCACCAGCGGCCGCCGCGCCCAGTATGACAGCATCAACCGACGCGTTGTGAACCTGGAGGAGGTGCGCTTCCGCAGCCTGGTGCTGAGCAGTCGCGAGCGCGGTGAGCCGGATGAAGCCACGGCGGCGTCGCTGCTGGCGGAGGAGGTGGTGGCGGGCCGTCTGCAGCTGCCGCTCTGGAACGAGAAGGTGGAGCAGTGGATCACCCGGGTGAACTGCCTGTCGAAATGGATGCCGGAGCTGGAGCTGCCGCCGATCAGCGAGGAGGACCGCCGTCTGATCATTGAGCAGGTTTGCGAAGGCTGCACGACCTACCGACAGCTGAAGGACAAGGACATCTTCCCGGCTCTGCACCAGTGGTTGAGCTATTCGCAGCGCGACCTGCTTGAGCGTTATGCGCCGGAGCGTCTGCCGCTGAAGAACGGCCGCACGGCGCGCATTGAGTACGATGAAAAACAGGCGCCGAGCGTCAGCGTCGTGCTGCAGCAGCTGTTTGACGTGAACGAGAATCCGAAGGTGGCCGGCGGGCGCATCACGGTGGTGGTGCATCTGCTGTCACCGGCGCAGCGGCCGATTCAGACCACGGCCGACCTGGGGCGGTTCTGGAAGGAGGGCTATCCGGCGGTTCGGGCGCAGCTTCGCGGGCGTTATCCCAAGCATGAGTGGCGCTGAGGCTCGGGCTTAGCGGTAGCCCATCCAGGTCGGCGCGTTCGCGCGCTCATAAGCGGTCTTGCCGAGCTGCCGGTCCATCAGCTTTTGCTGGTTTTTGAGGTTCGATTCAGGCTCTGTCATCGCTGCGCCGACAAGCAGCAGCTCGCAGCCTGGCAGAAGCAGCAGGGAGGCGGCGGCGATGAAGAGCCTGAGCCGTCGGGCATCCATCGCCAGGGAAGGGGTCAGGGTTTGGCTGGCGCCTCGGAGACGAAGAGCGGGGCGGATTTCTGCACGGACTTGAAGACGCCCCAGCCGAGCGGCAGGGAGACCCAGGTCCAGGCGAGGATGAGCATGATGGTTTTCATGACGGTGCAATGGATGGATCAGGCCGCGTTGTCCCTGACATGGTACTTCGCGTCCACCGGCCGAACCAACAGGTTGGCAACGAGTCCCACGACGAGCAGGCCGACCATGAGGTGGAAGATGGAGTTGTAGGCCTGCTCGGGCGGCATGGTTTTTTTGTTGGCGACCGACAGGCGGTCCACCAGCTGCGGGCCGATGATGGCGGCCATGGACCAGGCGGTGATGAGACGGCCGTGGATGGCGCCGACCTGGTAGCTGCCGAAGAGGTCGCGCAGGTAGGCCGGGATGGTGGCGAAGCCGCCGCCGTACATCGTCAGGATGAGGCCGGTGGCGACGACGAAGAGCGTGACGCTGCCGCGCCCCTGGGTCCAGGGCACGCTGGCGTAGAGCGCCGCGCCAAGGATGAAGTAGATGCAGTAGATGCCCTTGCGGCCGACCAGGTCGGACATGGAGGACCAGAAGAAGCGTCCGCCCAGGTTGCAGAGGGAGAGCAGGCCGACATAGCCGGCGGCGGCGGCGGGCGTGACCTTGAACATGTCCTGGATCATCGGCGAGGCCTGGCCGAGGATGCCGATGCCGGCGCTGACGTTCATGCACAGCACGATCCAGAGCATCCAGAACTGCGGTGTCTTCCAGGCGACGTCCACGGACACGCTGGCGTTGGTGACGAGGGGTTTGACGTGCTCCTTCGGCTCCCATCCCGCCGGTTTCCAGCCGTCCGCAGGCACGCGGACGATGAAGGCGCCGAAGAGCATGGAGACGGCATAGAGGCCGGCCATCACCATCATGGCTTCACTCGCCCCGACGCTGGTGGCAGAGGCGTACTTTTTCATCAGTTCCTCGGCCATGGGACCGCCGATGAGGGCGCCGCCGCCAAAGCCCATGATGGCCATGCCGGTCGCCATGCCGGGCCGGTCGGGGAACCATTTCATCAGGGTGGAGACAGGAGCGATGTAGCCCAGGCCGAGGCCGATGCCGCCAATCAGCCCGTAGCCGAGGTAGAGCAGCCAGAGCTGGTGTGTCTTCACTGCCAGGGAGGCAAGCAGCAGGCCGGTGCAGAAGCAGACCATGCTGGCCACCATGGTTTTTCTCGGGCCGCTGCGCTCCACCCATTTGCCAAAGACGGCGGCGGAGATGCCCAGCAGCGCGAGCGCGATGGAGTAGGCCACGCCGACATCCGCCTCGGTCCAGTCAGCGGCGGCGGGTGCCGTGATGCCGATGGCCTTGGCGAGGGGTTTCTTGAAGACGCTGAAGCCATAGACCTGGCCGATGCACATGTGCACCGCGATGGCGGCGGGTGGGACAAGCCAGCGGTTGAAGCCTGCCTGGGCGACGGTGGCGGCGCGGGAGAGATTGAGCATGGTCGGTGAAAACATGCCTTTTAGCGGAAGCTTTGCGGTCAAGGCAAAACAATCCTCGTTCCCCCGGGTCGATCAGGGCTGGCTCAAAAGCACGTCGAAGCCATAGATCTCCCGGAAAATGTCGCACTTGGAGTTGATGGCGATCTGCTCGATGGCGGTATCCTCCACGCCTGGGGTCAGGATCGTCAATCGGCCGCCCTCGGGTCGCAGGACGATGGTCTTGATGCGCTGGGCGTGGCTGCGGTCCAGGGCGTCGGCGATGCGCAGCAGGGCGGCGAGCTTGAAGACGATCATGCGCTCCTCTCGGCCGAGGTCGGAGAAGTGCGGGTGGTTGCGCTCAGGGTTGTAGCGCCGGTGGTAGCGGGCGAGCAGGGCCACAAGCTCGCGTTCGCCGGTGCTGAGGCCGAAGATCTCGGTCTGCATCAGGATGTAAAGGCTGTGCTTGTGATGCTCGCGCGGGCTGATGAACATGCCCACCTCATGGAGGATGGCGGCCACGCGCAGGACGAGTTCGTAGCGTGAGTCGAGGCCGTGCAGGTGCTTGAGTTCGCGAAAGAGCTGCTGGGCGAAGGCGGCGACGTGGTCGGCGTGGCGGCGGTCGGTCTTGTAGCGCACGCCGATCTCGCAGGCGGCCTGCATGACCTCCTCCTGGAAGCTGGCGGTGCGGGGACGTTCGGTCACGAGGTCCTGCATGAGCTCGCGCTGGAAGTCGCCCTCGGGCACCCAGATGGCATCGTCACCAAAGCGGGTGGCCAGGGCCAGATTGGTCTGCAGGGCTGGCACGATGCCTTCGCCTCCGGTGTAATGAACGTGCAGCTGGCGGACGAGCTGGTCGGGGCTGAGCTCGGCGATTTTTTCGGTGAAGTTTTTCAGCTGTGACTCGGTGATGCGGCAGGCGCCCTGCCGGGCGGGGGCGAGCTGGGGCGCCACGCTTTGCAGCTCGGCGCCGATGGCGACGTGGTGGTCGAACTGATAGCCGGAGTAATCCTGGGCGAGGTGGTCCACGACGCCGCGAATCTGTTCCTCGAGGTGGGTGAGGTGCTGGGAGGCCTCGCCTTCGAGACCCGCCACGGCTTCGCGGGCCCGGAAGATGCCGAGGCGGTAGTTGCTGTAGGCGGCCAGGCGGCCCTGCTTGAAGTAGAGGGCGCGGGTGTTGCCGGGGCCGATGTGGGAGACGAAAGTTTTGCCCTCGGCGAGGCGCGGATTTTTATCCAGGGTGCGCCGGGCGATCAGGTAGACGAGGCGGGTCATGTCGCCGTCATCAATGAGGCGGGCGTTCAGGCCGGTGCTGACCTGGAGGCGGTTGAGGAAGATCTCGTGGTTGGCGGCCTCGGAGAGGATATTGGTGGTGTAGAGCCGGATGGATTCGGCCGGGATGCTGTACTCGCGGGTGGTCTGGAGGAAGTCGCGCAGGATGGCGGCACCGTGCTCGAGGGTGGACCGGGTGACGGTGCCGGTGCGGAAGATGTCGCGAGCGAGCGGCAGCGGCCTGTCCAGGTGTTCGACCTCGGTGAAACCGTCGTTCGAGTGGGTGCCGATGACCAACGAGACGGAGGCCGCGCCGACGTAGATGACGGCCTGTTCGTTGCAGGGCAGGGAGGCGGTTTCAGACATGGGGCGGCTGGGGCTGGGCAGGAAGGGGGCGTTTCCGGTTTTGTCAGGCTTTTTGTGGTTCTTCACGCAGCCAGGCGACGCTGCCGACGGCGACGGCGGTGCCGCCAAGCTTGGCGATGCTGTATTTCACGCCCTTGGCCAGTCCGGGCACGGCGAAGCGGTTCACCTCCTGTTTGAGCAGGTTGAGGTAGAGCCCTGGCAGTTCCTCCACAAGGCCGCCGCCGAGGGTGATGTGGTCGGGTGCCAGCAGGTTGACCACGGCGGCCACGCCCATGCCCAGGTAGCGGATGCTGTTGCGGAACATGACCATGCCGGCGTCGTCGCCGCTGCGGAAGGTGTTTGCCAGCGCCTTGCTGCGGATTTCGCGCAGGTTGCCCTGGGTTTTCTTGTCGAGCTCGGGGAGCTGGCCGCGGTAGCAGGCGACGCCGGCCTGGGAGGCGACGGCGAGCCGGCTGGTGAGGTCTTCGAGCAGGACGGTGCCCTCGTGGGGGCTGCCGAGGTGGGTGCCTGGGAGGTAGATCATGCCCAGCTCCATGGCGGACACGGCCCGGCCCATGATGATCTTGCCATCATAGACGAAGCCGGCCCCGACACCCGTGCCTGGAAAGACGCCGAGCAGGGAGCGTGAGCCCTTGCCTGCTCCCAGCTTGTATTCGCCGTAGGTGCCGGCATCGACATCGTTGAGGACGGCGACGGGCTTCTTGAAGACACCGCGCAGCATGTCGGTGAGGTGCAGGTTGTTCCAGCCGAGGTTGGGGGCGTTGATCAGGATGCCCTTCTGCGGATTGACCAGACCTGGACAGCCGATGCCGATGCCCTGCAGCCCCTTGGGGTTCACCTGCGCGGCCTCGATGGCTTCATGAATGGCCTTGAGGATTTTCTGGCGGCCCTTGGCCTGGCCGTCGGAGCCGTTGGTGGATTTGCGCGCCGTGCCCAGCACCTGGTAGTTTTTGTCCAGGACACAGGCCAGCATCTTGGTGCCTCCGAGGTCAAAGCCGATCCAGAAGGGAATGTCCTTCAGCTTGGCCGCCTTGACCGGTTTGACCTGCTTGCTGGCTTTGGCGGCGGGCTTGGGCGGTGTGTCTTTCTTTTTGGCCATGCATAAACAGAGCACGGCCAGCCCCTGCCGGGCAAGTGACAAGCCGCAAAGCTGTCAGATTGTTGGTTTTTCCTCCCTTATTGCGGGCCGGTCAGGTATTCCGTCACACGGTTGCCTCGGAAGGTCACTGAAGCCGCCTTGTAGGGCACGTACATCACGGATGTCCCCATGTTGCCCCAGTAGGGATCCCAGGGGCCACAGTAGCCATAACCCAGGCCGCGATACCCCCGGTAGCCCCGATAGCCTCCTCCCCAGCCCATGCTCATGCCAAAGCTGCTGGTGTACACCGGCTGGCTTCCCATGTAGGTCCATTTTTCAATGCTCGATCCCTTCTGCTTGCCGACCGCCACGGAGTCCGGCCTGCCATACGAAAGAAACACGCCCTCCTTGGTCATGCCCTCACGAATTCGGCCCTGCTGAACCAGCAGCTGGTCCGAAGTGGAAAGAGACTGGTAAAGCTGAGGGTTGCTGGCGATCCGACGTTCACGAGGGCTGACACAACTGCTGATCAGCACGGTGAGCACGGCGGCCAAAAGGAGGCGGCAGGAGGAGGACATAAATTTCGAATTCGAATTCGGACTGACTGCGCGGGGCTGGACTTTGTTCATTCACAGCCTCATGGCGAAATGCACCTGTCTGCCGATTTCCTCAAAGCCGCAGGAGGGGTAGAGGTTCTGACCGATGACGTTCGAGGCCATGGTTTCAATCTTGGCCACCTTCATGCCGTGTTCCCGGAAGTAGTCGAGCGCGTGATGGATGAGGCGACGCCCCAGGCCCAGTCCGCGCGCCTGCTCCACGACGGCGAGGTTGGGGATGCGGCCCACACAGTTCACGGTGTCCAGCCGGGTGGTGATGTAACCCAGGATCTCTCCGTCCCGTTCGGCCACGAAACAGCCCTCGGGATGGCTCAGGCAGTCGTCGTTGATGTGGTCGGCCTTGCGTGCCTTCCAGTCGCGGCCGTTCCAGACACCCAGCCTGTCCTCCAGCATCTGGTCCAGGGCCACGCTGCCGAAGGAGTCCACCGTGATCTGGCGCAGGACGGCCAGATCGGCGGGTTGATAATGACGGATGGTCACGGGGGATTCGGCGATCATAAAAAGGAGACTGTAGAATAACGAGTCCGGCGGCCTTGTCATTCCTGGAGAAAGTGACGCCCCGACCCGAAGGGGGCTGAATTCGGAGCCTGGCAGGCGTGGGCGCTGTTTTGCAGAAGGCCGGGTTCAGCAACCCTGAAGAACCGGCCGGGAAGCATCCTGAACAGTATCCCCGGATTTGACTCCGCCCCTTCCTCCCTCTACCAAAAACCGCCTGCACTGTTCAGCCGCCTCTCCTCGGCCTCCTTTTCCCTTCGTTTTCCCATGTCCTCCCCCGCCCACAACTACACCGAAGACAGCATCAAGTCCCTCGACTGGCGCGAGCACATCCGCCTCCGCCCCGGGATGTATATCGGCAAGCTTGGCGACGGGTCCCAGCCCGAGGACGGCATCTACGTGCTGCTCAAGGAGGTCGTGGACAACTGCATCGACGAGCATGTGATGGGTTTCGGCAAGGTCATCGAGGTCACCATCACCGAGGAAAATCTATGCACCATCCGGGACTACGGCCGCGGCATCCCGCTGGGCAAGCTGCTCGAATGCGCCGCCCAGATCAACACGGGCGCCAAGTATGACAGCGAGGTCTTCAAGCGCTCCGTCGGTCTCAACGGCGTCGGCATCAAGGCGGTGAACGCCCTTTCCGAGTTCTTTGAAATCCAGGCCGTGCGTGAGAAGCAGACCCGCGCCATCGAGTTCTGCCGCGGTCAGGTGAAGTTTGACATGGGCAAGCCCAGGATCAGCGAGGAGGCCGACGGCACCCGCATCGCCTTCCGTCCGGACCCCGAGTCCTTCACTTCCAAGGTGAAGTTCAACCTGGAGTTCGTCCGCGAGATGTTCCGCTACTACGCGTGGCTGAACCCGGGGCTGACGCTCAAGCTCAACGGAGAGTCCTTCAAGTCCAAGGACGGCCTGCGCGACCTCATCGCCGCCAAGCTCACCGAAAGCCCCCTCTACCCGGTCATTCACCTGGATGGCAAGGACGTCGAGGTCGCCTTCACCCACGGCACCGGCTACGGCGAGGAGTTCTACACCTTCGTCAACGGCCAGCACACCACCCAGGGAGGCACCCACCTCGCCGCCTTCCGCGAGGCCGTGGTGCAGGAGTGCCGCGAGTTCTTCAAGAAGCAGTGGGAGCCCGGCGACGTCCGCACCGGCATCATCGCCGCCGTTTCCGTGAAGGTGCAGGAGCCCGTCTTCGAATCCCAGACCAAGACCAAGCTCGGCTCCACGCACATGGAGCCCGACGGGCGCAATCTGCGCACCCACATCATCAACACCGTCGTCAAGGAGCTCGACAACTTCCTCCACAAGAACGCCGAGGTGGCCAAGTCGCTTCAGGAGAAGATCCAGGCCAACGAAAAGGAGCGCAAGGAGATCAGCGGCATCCAGAAGGCCGCCCGCGAAAACGCCCGCAAGGCCAAGGTCTGCAACAAGAAGCTGCGCGACTGCCGCATCCACCTCGACTCCAAGGACAAGCGCCGCGAGGAGAGCACCATCTTCATCACCGAGGGTGACAGCGCCTCGGGCAGCATCACGAAGAGCCGCGATGTCGAGACGCAGGCCGTCTTCAGCCTGCGCGGCAAGCCCCTCAACTGTTTCGGCCTCACTCGCAAGGTGGTCTATGAAAACGAGGAGTTCTACCTGCTCGCCAACGCGCTGCAGATCGACGAAAACATCGAGGACCTGCGCTTCAACAAGATCGTCCTGGCCACCGATGCCGACGTCGACGGCATGCACATCCGCCTGCTGATGATCACCTTCTTCCTCCAGTTCTTCCCCGAGCTGGCGCACATCCACAACGTCCGTGCGGGCCACCTTTACATCCTTCAGACGCCGCTGTTCCGCGTGCGTAACAAAAAGGAGACCTTCTACTGCTACAGCGACGAGGAGCGGCAGCGCGCCATCCATCGCTGCGGCAAGAGCGCCGAGATCACCCGCTTCAAGGGGCTGGGCGAGATCAGTCCCGACGAATTCAAGCATTTCATCGGTTCCAACATTCGCCTCGAGCCCGTCATCCTGCCCGAGCACAAGAACATCAAGGAGCTGCTTTCCTATTACATGGGCAAGAACACCCCTGAACGTCAGGCGGACATCATCCAGAACCTGCGTGTCGAGAAGGAGCTCGACTTCAAGGATGAGCCCGCGGAGCTGGCCGAGGCGGCGTGAGACGGGCGTGTTGAGGGGGCTGATCCTTCTTTCTCCCGGATGTTCCTGGCGGAGCTTTTTCCAGGAGGTGGTATTTCCTTCTCCTACGCATTCACGGGCTGAGCCATGAGCGCCTCGCTCTGCGTCCAATCAGTGCCGCGCCTCGTCTCCTGCGGGGGCATCGCTCGAATCCGCATCTTGGTTAGACTTTCAGGCTGTCACGGGCTGAAGCCCTTGACTGCTTTTGGGTGGCTTTGGCTGGCGACGCCTGACATTTCCCTTTGCCTCCCGGGCGGCCTTCTTTAAACAGGACGGCACATGGACTCCCAGAAACCTCCCTTCCGCATCGGCGTGGCCGGCGTCGGCGCCATTGGCAAGAACCACGCCCGCATCATGGCGGAGATCGCCTCGAAAAGCGGCGGTGCCATCACCTTTGCCGCCGTCTATGACGCCGACCCCGCACGCGCTGCCGAGTTCGCCGCCCAGTACGGCACCCAGGCCGCCGCCGACCTCGCCGACTTTGCCACCCGTGTCGATGCCGCCACCATCGCCGTGCCGACCATCTATCACCGCGTCACCGCCGAACCTTTGATGCAACAAGGCATCCATGTGCTGGTGGAGAAGCCCATCTCCGAGAGCTATGCCGAGGCCCAGGCCATGATCGCCCTCGCCCAGGAGAAGAACGTCATCCTTCAGGTCGGCCACATCGAGCGCTTCAACCCCGTCCTGCGCCAGCTTGAGGAGCGCATGAACCAGCCTCGATTCATCGAGGCCCACCGCCTTTCGCCCTTCCCGAACCGCAGCATGGACATCGGCGTCGTGCTCGACGTCATGATCCATGACATCGAGATCGTGCTGCACCTGGTGAAGAGCCCGCTTGTGCAGATCGACGCCGTCGGCATCAACGTCCTCACCAACCGCGAGGACATCGCCAACGCCCGTTTGAAGTTCGCCAACGGCTGCATCGCCAACATCACCGCCAGCCGCATCAGCCCCGAGAAGATGCGCAAGATCCGCGTCTTCCAGCAGGACAGCTACCTCAGCCTCGACTACCAGGAGCAGAGCGGCTGGATCTACCGCAAGGACGGCATGCAGATCGTCCGCGAGGCCGTCGAGATCGAGAAGGACGAGCCCTTGAAGCTGGAGATCGCCGCCTTTGTCGAGTGCGCCCGCCTCGGCAAGCGTCCCATCGTCACCGGCCAGGAGGGCGCCGAGGCCGTGCGCATCGCCCTGGAGATCACCGACCAGATCGAGAAGAACGCGAAACTCGCCAGTTGATTCCTCTTCACGCCCTACCTCGCCAGCCGCAGCCAGTTTACTCATGCACCTTCACATCATCGCCGGCGAGATCAGCGGGGACACCCATGCCGCCGGGCTGATCCGCGAATTGCAGGGGCAGAAGCCCGGACTGCGTTTCACCGGCCTGGGCGGCCCGCGCATGAAGGAGGCCGTAGGCAAGGGGATTCAGGACTGGGTGGAAAAGGCGGGTGTCGTCGGCCTGTGGGAGGTGCTCAAGATGTACTCCTACTTCAAGGCGCGCATGAACGACTCTGTGCGTCAGATCCTCCAGGAGCGGCCCGCCGCCGTGATCTTTGTGGACTATCCCGGATTCAACCTCCGGCTTGCCAAGGCTTTGCGCAAAGGCGGGTATGCAGGAAAGCTGATCTACTACATCAGCCCGCAGGTCTGGGCCTGGAAGAAGGGGCGCGTCAAGGTCATGGCCCGGGTGCTCGACCTCATGATCTGCATCTTCCCCTTTGAGAAGGAGTTCTATGAGAAGAGCGGCCTGCCCACCGTCTTTGGCGGTCATCCCATGGTGGACCGGGTCACGGCGCTGAAACGTGAATGGAAGCGCGAGCCCGGCCTGGTCGGCTGGTTCCCCGGCAGCCGCTCGAACGAGGTGAAGAAGCTTTTTCCCGTCATGCTGCAGGCCGCCCTGGCCATCCGGCTCCAGGCCCCGAACGCCCGCTTTGTCGTCTCGGCCGCCAATGAACGGCTGGCGCAAACCATGCGCGAGCTGGCCGATGCCGCCGGTGTTCCCGAAGCCCGGAAGTGGATCGAGGTCGGCACCGTCTATGATTTGATGCAGCGCTGCCAGACGGGAGCCGTGGCAAGCGGCACCGCCACGCTGGAGGCCGCCTGCTTCGGCCTGCCCTACGCCCTGGTGTATCACGTCAACCCCATCACGTACATCGCCGCCAAGCTGGTCGTGAAGATCGAGAAGATCGGCATCGTCAACATCCTCGCCGGTCGCGACGTCGTCCGCGAACTCGTCCAGGCTGAACTGACGCCGACCAGCCTAGCCGAGGAAATGGTGAGCCTGCTCACCGACGACGCCCGCCGCGTCCACCTCCAGGCCGAGCTTGCCGACGTTGTCGCCCAGCTTGGCGCCCCCGGCTCCTACCACCGCGCTGCCCAGGCGGTGCTCGAGGTGGTTGGGTGAAGGGTTGTTGAAAGCCGTTCAAGTCACGAAAGGCGTGAGCCTTGCGGTATGCCCCTTCAGCCATCAGGGCGGCCTATCAGCTGTTCGGCGACCAGTTGCCGAAGCTGCTGGAAGAACTGAATGAGGCGCTTGCCGCTTGAGGTTGATTGAAGTATAGATACAGAACATAGCTATGACTACAGCCAAGATATTTCAGCATGGCGGCAGCCAGGCCGTGCGTTTGCCCAAGGCCTTCCGATTCCCCGGCTCGGAAGTGCTTATCGAGAAACACGGTGATGAGGTCGTGCTGCGCCCTGTGACCCACTCGCAGTTCAAATCCTTCGCTGAGATTGCCCGCCACCTGGCGGAGAAGTTCCCGGACACCGATGATTTCCCCGAGCCACCACCACGCCCAACCGCTCACGAGCGCGCCATCCTGGAGTTCTGACCCATGCCTGCGGCTCCCACCCATCTGCTCGATTCGAGCGCCTGCATCCCCATCCTGCGCAACAAGGCAGGCCTTGGCAAACTCCCGTCACCTGCGAAGACCGGCATCCCCGTCATCGTCGCGGCGGAACTGTGGACCGGTGTGAAGAAAAACATGGCCACCCACCCGCAGCAGGCCGCCAAGCTCCAGGCATTTTTGGACTTGTTCGCCATCCCTGAGTTCGACATGGAAGCTGCTCTTCATTACGCCGAGATCCGCGCCGAACTGGAAGCCTCTGGCAAAACCATCGGGCCGCTGGATCTGCTGATCGCTGCCCAGGCCCGCAGCATGGGTGCGACCCTCGTTACCGGCAATGCAGCGGAGTTCAACCGCGTCAGAGGTCTCAAAGTTCAAGAATGGCACCCCGCATGACCTTCCACCTCGCTCGCATCCTCGAGAGCAAGGGTGCTTACCGCAGCGCCCTGGCCGCTCGTCCCATCGGGGAAAAGCTGCGCCTGCTTGATGACCTCCGCCAGCGGGCGCTCGACCTGCGCGGCAGCCTCAGCATCGAGCTGGATGATCTCGACGACACCCCCTTCAACCAGGAAGGCGGCCTCAGGAAAGCCCATCAACTCTTCGGCGACCAGTTGCCGAGGCGGCTGGAAGAACTTAACGAGGCGCTCGCCGCCTAACATCTACCATGGGACTCTTTGACAAAATTTTCGGCAAGAAAACAACATCGCCGACAACGGCTCAGCCCGCTGCTGCACCCACTCCAACGGGCGACCCGGCCAAGGACCCAAACAGGGTCAAGGTCTTCGACCAGTTTGGACGCGAACTCTACATCACGAGACAGGAGTGGCTGAAGTCCGTGCTTCTTCCCAATATCGAAAAGGCTTGGGACAAACCAGAGCAACTCGCCGGCCTCATCATCAACGGCCTTGAAGATGGCTTCACGTCGGAGCTTCTGAAAGCAACCGAGCGACTTTCAACGACAGATCGCAATGCGGAACGGGGAGCAGTCCTCCATGCTATCACCTTATTGAAGAGCGGCCGCGTCGATGACTCCGAGCGTATGCTTCAGGCGCACATCTCACGCCACGGCGAGTCTGGGGCCGTGCTAACGAATCTGGCCAAAGTCTATGCGGAGCGGAAAGATGATCAGCGCATGATGAGCACCCTCTGGCACGGGCTGGAGATTGACCCCAATCAAGAGAATGCTGTCGGCTGGTATAAGGTTATTCATCGGGAGAAAAATGGTGAGAGAGGCGGCTACAATGCTCTGACTCAGGTCGCCGCGCTGCCCGGCAGTTGGCGTGCTCAGTTGTGGCTGGCACGTTCGGCCTTGGAGCACCGCGACCTCGAAAAAGCTCTCAGCCTCTATGGCGAAAGTTTGGCCCGCGCTCCACGCCCCGTGCCCACCGATTTCCTGATGCAAATGAGCGGTGACCTTGGAAGGCAGGGCCATCTGCCTGAGCTCATCAATCTCACGGCCCCGCACTTTTCACCCGAGGTTCACGGCATGACCGTTGGCAACAATCTCATCAAAGGTTACCTCGACCTCGGCCAGCTTGATCAGGCCCGGGCGATTCTCGATCAGCTCTACGCTCAGAAGCGCCCCGACTGGAAGGAGAACCTCAGCTTCTGGGATGCCGAACTCTCCAAGGCAGGCCTTCAGACTCAACCGGCTTTAAAACAAGAGCAGTTGCAGATCACGCTGCTCACCATTGAAGGCCCCGTGTGGATGAAACCTGACTCCCCAGCGGTCGAGCTGTTCCCAGCTCGGCCAGTCGATGGTCCTTCCATCTGTTTTCTCGGTGGCAGCATCGAGTATGCAACCAACTCAAGGAAGATCGAACAACAGATGGCCGATGCCGCAGGCCGCTTGAGCCGCGCTTTGCCACTGTTCTTTGCCGAGCAGGCACACTGGAGCACGGATGCCCGAGTCAGCACCTTGATCCCGTGGGTCGTGGGGCCGCCTGGAGGCTTCGTGGTTAGCGGTGTGGCTTGGGAGGCCGCGCAGGCAGCCTATTTCGCCCGGCAGGGCGACCGTCCGCATGACTATGTCGTGACCGTTCATATCAAGACCCAGTCAGAGCCCTGGCTGGTGGAACTTCATGTCATCCGCACTATCGACGGCACCTCGCTTGGCAGCCTCACCGCTTCATTCAACATGGCCAATCCTGAGACGGCGGTCCCCATGCTGGCACGGCAGCTCATCGGTCTATTGCGCCAGGAAGCCGATGCGACATCACAGCAGATGCCAGCCTCTTACGCTGTGCCGCAAGGGTCCAGCTTCCCTTATTACCTCCTGCGCCTGGAGCAACTTCTGGCGGTGCGTTGCGGCGGCATGGACGGGGCTCACCGAGGTTTCCTCAGCGGCGAGCGCGAGATCGTGGACGGCAGTCTTCAGCTCTGCCTCTCGCACCCGGATTCACTCGCCGTTCGCCTCCTCTTTGCCCAGACCCTGGCAGCCATGAAACGAGCCCGGCCAGATGTCGTCGGCGAGTTCCAGGACAAGGCCGCCCTGTTGCAAAAGAAACATCCTTTGCCAAGTGCCGCTCAAGGCGTCATCGAACGAATCATCAGTGAGGCGCTCGCCGCATGACGAAACGCGCACAGCTAGAACCCCAAGCCTCAAAGGTGCGCAGGAAGACAGTCCAGGGCAACGCGGCCCCAGAAGCGTAGAGCCCTATAGGGGCGGCACAAAGGCCTTCCAGCCACTCAACACCATCTTTGCGCCCTTCAAGTTCCTTCCTTCGTGAACCGCTGCGCAGCGGTCACTCTGCCACGGCGTCCTCCGACCCGAGCAGCATTCGGACCCTCACTTTGACTGCCGTCACAGTCGGTGACTTTTCAGAGCGGAACACCAAAATCACCTCCGCAGATGCTCGCAGAGTCAAAGACCTTTGGCTGGAGCCTGGGGACATTCGGATTCAGCACTCCAACGCGCCTGAACTCGTCGGCACCAGCAGGCTTTATCAAGGTGACAAAAACTACGCGATCTTCCCCGACCTCATGATTCGTGTTCGGCTCAATGAGGAGGCCGATTCTCGATTCATCGAATGGGTCCTGCAAAGCGAGCACTTGCGGCAATACTTCAAGAGCCGGGCCAAAGGCATGTCAGGCATCTTGGGGGGACGCTGGTTTTCTGGCTTGCTTGGCGGTCCCGGGCTGAAGCCCGGGACGACTTTGGCACAGGGCCTCCGCTGAGGGACGGGTTATTTTTTCGCGGCTTCGACAACGCGGAAGCGGATGGGGGCTGAGTGCACCAGGAAGGTGGTGTCCTTGGGGGCGTTTTTGGCGGCGAGGGCTTTGGCGGTTTTCTCCGCCTCCGTCCGGGCCTTGTCGGCTGCGGCGAGGGCGGTGGTCAAGTCCTTGATCTTCGTCTGCTGGGCGGTCAGTGCGGCCTTGTCCTCGGGTTTCACGGCCTTCAGCCGCTCTTGGGCGACATCGAGATTCTTCTGGACTGCAGCCCGGGCTTCGACCGCCTTTTGAGCCTTGCGGCCTGCCTCCTCGGCTTCAGCGCTGGTTTTCTGATACGGCATCTTTGCCGTGCCCTGAAGCACGCAGGCATGATCTCCGGGCGGCAGCTTCAAGGTCTTGAGCTCGAGGCTGAGCTTTCCATCGGCGGCCTTGGCAGCCACGGTGATTTCAGGAGCCTTGGCCGGGTCGGTGAAGCCGAGCACCTTGAGCTTGAGCGCCTCGGTGCAGCCGGGATGACGGCTCACTTTCAAGGCGATCTCCAGTTTGCCGGTGGCCTGAACTTCCGGCACCGCCGGACTGGCAGGCTCGATCAGCACGGGCGCAAGCTCCGGCACGACAGCGACGGTGGGGGCTCCTGCAAGCCGGGTGACCAGGGTTTCGCGGCCGGTGTCCTTGACGGGCCAGGTCAGATAGTTGGTTCGCGCAATCCCGGTCAGGGCGGACACTCCGGCGGGTGCGTCGGCCGAGGCCTTGAGGATGACATAACCCAGGCCCTGGCCCCTGCCGATGAAGCCGCCCAGGCAGGTGACGCCTGCGGGAAGGCCGCCCACGTTGAAGCTGAACGCCTCGCTGACGGAGGTGCGGCCGGGCACGAAGACCTCCAGGGCCAGGGTGCCGTTTCTCCAGAGGTTGGAGGAAGGGATGTCGTGAGGGCCGGTGGCAGCGGCGGCAGGCAGTTTTGCAGGCAGGGCGACGGCGCCTTCGAGGCTGCTGTCGGCGGCTTTGCGGATGCGAAGTTCAAAGGGCAGGCGACGGCCGTTGGCGGCGTTGCTGGGATCACTGAGGGAGAGGCGAAACAAGCCATCGGCCCTGGCTTCATGACCGTAGGCCGGATCCAGGTTGATGAGGCGCGTGTCAGGAGCCGGGACGGGGGCAGGCAGCTCGGTGACTTCGGCCTGAGCGCTCAAGATGTCGCCCTTCACATTTTCCACCAGCAGCGTGGGGTCGGTCATGAAGCCGAGTTGCTGGGAGACGACTTCGATGATGAAACGGTCGTCCTTCTTGAAACTCAGGTCGAACTGTCTCGCCCCGCCATCCGCAGGGAACCAGCCGCTGATGTTCTGGCCGATGGAAACGGTGCTGAGAGCGTCGTTTCCCGGCAGTTCAAGACCCCTGGGCAGTGGCAGCGGCCGGACGGGGTTTTCGGCAACCAACTTTGCAATGACGTCCGGGGCGGCCTTGAGATGTTCGAGGGGGCTGCCGCGAAGAACCCGCAGGCTGGTGGGTTTGCCTCCAGGCAGGTTCCAGCCCAGGACCGTGTCCGGGTTGGCCGCCCAGATCACCGCTCCGTGGGTCAGGGTGAAGCGGTAGCCGTAGTCATCGCCGCCGCCGAACATGAGATCGTGCAGCTTCAGGTGGAAGGTGCCGTCGGACGGCCAGGTCACATCCAGGATGCCGTCGCGCATGCGGGCAAGCTCGCGGCCGGCGGCGTCAAACACCGTGCCGACCAGGCTGGTGCGGACATCCCAGGCGCCGCCGATGAAGGCTCCAAGCAGGCGCTGCCCCTTTTTGCCGGTCAGGCTGAACCAATGAGGAGCCGTGGACTTGAAGGTGCCGTGGATGGCGGATTCAGCGGCAACGCTGATGGCGGTGGCGGAGGTGGTGTTGGCGCCGGTGGATTCGACGATGGCGGCCGGGCTCACCTGGAAGACTCTGGGGTTGGACACACCCTGACGGGTGCGGATACGCAGGTCATAAAGGCCGGGGCGTGCGTCGGCGGGAAGCCTGGCCTCAAGCACTCCCTTTTTCCCGGCGGGCACGGCTGCGGGAACGGTCAGCAGGTTGCCGTCATGAAGATGGGTGAGCACCAGGGCCTGCGTCTCATCGACGTCGGTGCCCTTGGCCTGCAGGGTGACGGTGCCGCCCGGCCTGCCACCCAGAGGCTGGATGGAAGTCAGGAGCGGCGAGGGTGCCGTGACCTGTGCGGTCAGGGCAGAGGCCAGCAGGGAGACGGTGGCGAGGGCTGTTCTGGCCTTGGCCTGAAAGGGAAGGGGGAACATTGCGGCCTCAGTGGTTGAAGAGGAACTCCTTGGTGTTGAGCAGCGCCCAGAGGATGTCTTCAAACGCCTCCTTGCGGGCCTTCAGCGACTCCTCGCCCGTCTTGCCCTGGACCTTTTTGGAGAGGTGTTCATGGGCGAGCTTCATCTCGGCGGCGTTGGGCTCGCGGCTGAGGGCGATGTGATAGACGTCGGTGATCTTGTCGTCATCCGGACGTGCATCCCGGGCCATGCGGTCGGCCCTGCCGTTGGCGCGTGCGAGCTGGTTCTGGATGTCGGCGGCGTTGAGCAGGTGCAGGCTCTGGGCCAGGCTGGCCTCCTGGGTGCGCTCGCATTCGCAGGCGCTGGAGGAGTCGGGCCTGCCGAAGACGGTCAGGAAGTAGTTGCTCTGGTTGTAGCTGTTGTCGGGCAGGGCCACGGCGCGGGTGCCGGGCGCCTGGCCGGCAAAGCTGCTCTCCACGTCCAGCAGGCGGTTGACGGCGTCGTAGAGCACCTCGGCGTTCAGGCGCTTCGGGTAGTAGCGGCTGAAGTTCTGGCGGTCCCTGGCGTTGTATAGGTTAGGCACGGCGCTGAGCTGGTAGGTGGTGCTGGTGGTGATGCTGCGGATGAGCGCCTTCAGGTCATAGCCGCTGCGGACAAACTCCGCCGCCAGGGCGGACAGCAGCTCGGGGTTCACCGGCGGGTTGGTTTCGCGCATGTCATCCTCGGGCTCGACAAGGCCGCGGTTGAAGAAGTGCTTCCAGTAGCGGTTGACCAGGGTGTGGGCGAAGAAGGGGTTGTCCTTGCGGCTCATCCAGCCGGCCAGTTCAAGACGCGGATCCTGCTCCGGGCGGAGCTTGAGCGGCTCGCCGCCAAGGCTGGTGGGCGTCACGGGCTGCTTGGTGCGGATGTTGGTCATCTGCGCCGAGCCGCGCTTGTTGAAGATGATCTCCTCATCCTTCGCCGCGGCGTTCTTCCGGCTGACGTTGGCGAAGAAGGCGGCGAAGCCGTAGTAGTCCTGCTGGCTCCATTTTTCGAAGGGATGATGATGGCACTGGGCGCACTGCATGCGGGTGCCGAGGAAGAGCTGGGCGACGTCCTCCATCTGGGTCTTCGGCTCCTTCACCTGGCGGTACCAGGCCACGGGCGGATGCTGGTCGAGGCTGCCGGAGGCGGCGACGACCTCGCGCGCGAACTGGTCGAAGGGCATGTTGTCGGCGATGCTGTCGCGGATCCAGGACCAGAACAGGTAGCTGCCGCGTGCGTAGGTCGGCTGCGTGCGCTGGTTGCGCAGCAGGGCGCTCCATTTGTTGGCGAAGTATTCGGCGTACTCGGCGCTGTCGAGCAGGCGATTGACGAGCTGAGTCCGCTTGCCGGGCTCCCGTGAGGCCATGAAGTCCTTCATCTCCGCGACCGTCGGCAGGCGGCCGGTGATGTCGAGCGTGACGCGGCGAATGAAGGTGCCGTCGTCACAGATCTCTGAAGGCGGGATGCCGATGGTCTTCAGCTTGGCGAAGACGAGTTTGTCGATGTCGTTGACGGCAGGTGGCAGCTTGTCCACCGGGGCGCCGAGCGGGACGGTGGCGCGAAAGGTGGTGACCTTGCCCTGGTAGCGGATCATGACCGCGACATCTCCCGGCAGGTCGAAGAGCCTGACCCCGCCGGTTTCCGTCGTCTCCGCCATGGCCTTTTCATTGGCCTCATAGAGGGCCCGCCGGGTGACATCGCGGCTGGAGCCGTCGCTGTAATGTGCGGTGACCTTGAGCTGGGTGCTGCCCTTGAGGGGCATCGTCAGCACGCCGGGCTCCACGCTGATGCGCACCATTTTGGGGTCGCTGTCGCTTCCATAGGGCATGCCTTCACGGATCCAGCGCAGCAGGTCCTGATAGTCCTCGGATTTCGGGTCGAGCTTCTTGCCTCCGCCATGGGGAAGCTGGGCGGTGCCCTTGGTCAGCAGCAGGCTTTGTTCGGGGGCGGCCGGGAAGATGCGGCGTCCGCGCGCCTCCTTGACGATGTGCTCGTAGTCCTCCTGGGGTTCGAAGCCGAGCAGCGAGAGCTTGAAGCCGTTCTGTCCGCTGGCCTTGCCATGGCAGCCGCCGCCGTTGCAGCCGCCCTTGGTCAGGATGGGCACGATGTCGTTGGCGAAGTTCAGCGGGCGCCGGGCCTCGGCCGCAAGGACGGGCAGGCTCAGGCAGCAGAACGCCGCAGGAAGGACTTTGGAAAAGTTCATGGCGGGGTGAACCTACGCACCAGCCCCGCCTGTCCTGTCGCGGATGATCAACTGTCCGCCCGATGCCTAACCATTAGGAGTCGGGCCTGCCCCTGAAGTGCGGTGTGTTTCGACATCCTTCGCCGACCTTGAGACATCCGGTTGAAAGAAGCCTCGCCCCAGGGTCGTAGTTTCATCCCCCCCGTTAACTGATGCCTTCATCCCTCCGCCCCATGGTCAAGGGCAGTCGGCAGTCCACACCCATGAGCCGACGATCCCCCATGCCATCCGCCCGCCTTCTCCTCCCGGTCCTGCCCCTGGCCGTGCTGGGACTGGTGTTGAGCAGCTGCTCGCAGGGTTTTTACAAGAAGTGGGCCGACAAGCAGGTCTTTGGCATCCTGCGCAACAAATCCGGTTTCGTTGCCGGGGCAGAGGATGACGTGCTGCAGAGCATCACGCCGCCGGCGCCGGTCAAGCTGGACACGCTCATCAAGCAGTCTGAAAACGCCGACTTCCTCGGCGAGAGGGCCTTTGTGGAAAAAGGAGCGAAGGTGCTCACGCTGCCGGACGCCCTGGACTATGCGGTGCATCGGAACCGTGTCTATCTGGGGCGTAAGGAACGTGTCTATCTCAGCGCCCTGGCCTTGACGGAGACCCGTCAGCAATACGGGCCGATCGCGAGCGCCTCGGGCACCACCAAGTTCAGCGAGGCCCAGGTTTACAACCGGGTGAATGACTTCGTCCGCACCTCGGCAGTCACCAACAATGGAAGCTTCGGTCTGGACTACCTGATGAAGACCGGGGCGCGCCTGGCCTTCGATCTGACGACGGATTTCACGCGCTTCTTCACCGGACGCGTGAACAATCTCAGCAATTCAAGGACTGCGCTTACTCTCAGCCAGCCCCTGCTGAGCGGCGCCGGCGTTCTCGCGGCGGCGGAGCCCCTGCGCCAGGATGAACGTGATGTCCTCTATGAGATCAGGGACTTCACCCAGTATCGCAAATCCTTCACCGTGGACATCGCCCGCACCTTCCTGCGCGCGCTGCTGGCGCGTGAGCAGGCAAGGAACCGTTACGTTGCCTACAAGGCCTCGCTTGGGTCGCTTGATCGTGAGCGTGAACTGGCGGCGGCCAACCTCCGCTCGCAGTCGCAGCTGAAGCAGATTGAGCAGGGGAGCATCACCTATGAACGCCAGTGGATCACCGCCATCCGCTCTTATGAGGAGGCGCTGGACGACCTCAAGATCTCCCTCGGTCTGCCTGTGACCGAGAAGCTGGTGCTCGAATCCTCCGAGCTCAAGCGCCTGGAGGTCATCGATCCGGAGGGCAGCCTGGAACAGATGATCGACGTGGCCCTGACCACCCGTCTGGACATTTTCAATTCCCGTGACCGGCTTTACGATGCGGAGAGAAAGGTCAAGATCGCCCATCAGAGCACCCTGCCGACATTGGACGCCCTGGCCGGCTATCAGGCAGGCACGCCGACCGGCGGCAGCCAGGGGCTCAGCATCAACCACCGTCAGCGCCAGATCTATGGCGGACTCGAGATCGACCTGAACCTGAACACGCTTCCGGAACGCAATGACCTGCGTGCCGCGCAGATCGTCGAGCAGGCCTCGCGCCGTGCCCTCGATCTTGCCGAGGAGGAGCTGCGCAGCACGATCCGCAGCGACTGGCGCGCCCTGAACGTCGCCCGCCGGCAGTATGACCTGGCCCTCAAGGGACTGGAGCTTTCGCAGAAGCGTCTGGAGATCGAGGAGGCCCTGATGGCTGAAGGGCAGGGGACGGCCCGTGACATTGTGGAATCGCAGGACCGCCTCATCGTCGCGCGCGACTTGGTGATCTCCACCCTCATCGATCACAATCTCGCCCGCCTTCAGCTCTGGGCTGACATGGGGGTGCTGTTCATCCGGAAAGATGTCCGGTGGGCGGACGTATTGAAACAAGAGAAGCCCCAAGGAGACTCATGAAGAAAAACAAGGGAAACTGGAAAATCTGGACGGCGATCACCGTGGTGACCGTTGGAGGCGGCTCATGGCTGCTTCTTGGCGGCAGCTCGGAGGAGGTCACCACCGTTCCGACCTTTCCCGCCGCTCGCGGCCCGCTTCAGGTCGCCGTGCTCCAGGGCGGGGAAATCCGCGCCCTTCACAACAATGAGGTGAAGTCCGAGATCGAGACGCCGACCAAGATCCTCAGCATCATCCCCGAGGGTTACATGGTCAGCGAGGAGGACGTGAAGGAGGGCAAGGTGCTGGTTGAACTGGACTCCACCGACATCAAGTCGCGCATCCAGTCGCACGAGATCGACTTCCAGACCACCGTCTCCAACTACATTGATGCGGACGAAGGCCGGGAGATTCAGCGCAGTGAGAACCAGAGCCTGGTTCGTGACATGAAGGAGTCGAGCACCTTCGCGTTGATGGACTTTGAAAAATACCTGGGCAGGGAGCTGACCACCAAGATCCTGGCGGACGCCGGACTTCCCGCCACGGTGGATGCGCTGGACAAGTTCGTGCACATGCTGGACGCCCAGGCCAACACCCCGGTGGACCCTGCCGTGGTCAAGGCTGCCGCTGGTGGAGAGAAAACCGCCGCCAAGCTGCCTCCGGCCCGAAAGCTCGGAGCGACGCCCGTGCGTGAACGCATTGATTTCACCCCCTTCCTTGAAGGAACCAGCGGTGGCGATGGCGAGGCCCAGCAGAAGCTCCGGCAGCTGGAGGACGACCTGCTCCTCAGAAAGTCCGAGCTGGCGGTTGCCAAGCAGAAGGTGGAGTCCTCGGGGCGTCTGGCGGCGAAAAGCTTCATCTCCAAGGCGCAGCTCGAAAACGACCAGGTGACGTTTGAAAAAGTGACCCTGGCGGTCAAGACCGCCTCCACGGAGCTGGATCTGTTCAAGAAATACGAGTTCTCCAAGCAGTGCGCCCTGCTGCTCTCCGCCTACCGTGAGAGCCTGACCAAGCTGGAGCGCGTGGTGCGCGCCAACCGTTCCAAGATGGCGCAGGCCGAGACTCGTTTCCAGACCTCCAAGCGCCGTTACGAGATGGAGCTTGCCCAGCGTGAGGACCTGGAGCGTCAGTTCAAGGCCTGCACGATCAAGGCCACCCAGCCGGGCCTTGTGGCCTATGGGGACCTGGACGCCGGCAGCTCCTACAATTACAGCAACAGCATTGAGGAAGGGGCCAGCGTGCGCCTTCGCCAGACCATCCTGACCATCCCGGACATGAGCCGGATGGGCGTGCATGTGAAGATCCACGAATCGCAGGTGAAGAAGGTCAAGCTCGGACAGATGGCCCTGATCCGAGTGGATGCCGAGCCGGGCAAGGTTCTCGAAGGCCGGGTCGCCGAGCTCGCCCTGATGCCCGACTCCTCCAGCAGCCGCTACACGCCGAACCTGAAGGTCTATCCCAGCACCATTCACATCGAAGGCATCCATCCCTGGCTGAAACCCGGCATGAACGCCAAGGTGGAGATCATCGTGGACCAGCTCAGCGATGTCGTCTTCGTCCCTGTTCAGTCGGTGGAAGTCGAGCAGGACAAGCACTTCTGCTACATCCGCAGCGGCGCCAAGCTGGAGCGCAGGTCCATCCAGACCGGTGTTTTCAATGACGAGTTCATCGAGATCAAGGACGGCCTTCAGCCCGGTGACCAGGTGGCCATCTCCCTGCCGAAGAAGTCCAGTGCTGACGAGATGAACAGGCCGGGCGCCACCCAGCCCACCGATCCGGGTCAGCCCGGGGCCAGGCCCAAGGGGCAGAAGGCCGGCAAGGCCAAGGATGTGGCCGCGGCGACCTCCTCCCAGGCCGCTCTCTGACCGATCTTCGCCCACGTCCTCCCGGTTCCGGGAGGGCTGCTCCGACCCCCATCGCCGCCGATGCCCGAACCCATCATCAGCCTCCGAGACATCCGCAAGTCCTACCAGATGGGGGACATGGTCAGCCAGGTGCTTCAGGGCGTCTCCTTCGACATTTTTCCAGGCGAATATGTCTGCATCATGGGGCCTTCGGGCTGCGGCAAGTCCACCCTTCTCAATGTCCTGGGCTGCCTCGATCAGCCGACCACCGGGGACTACTTCCTGGGCGGGCAAAACGTCGCCACCCTGGATGACGATGATCTCTCGGCGGCCAGGAACCGAAACCTGGGCTTCATCTTCCAAAGCTACAACCTGATCCAGCAGCTCACCGTCCTGGAGAACATCGCCGTGCCCATGTACTACGGCGGTGCGGAGGACGTCAGGATGCGCGAGGTGGCTGAAAAGCTGGCCCACCAGGTCGGGCTGGGACACCGCCTGCATCACAAGCCCACGGAGCTTTCCGGCGGCCAGCAGCAGCGCGTGGCCATCGCCCGCGCCCTCTCCAACAACCCCCTGGTCATCCTCGCGGACGAGGCCACGGGCAACCTCGACAGCAAGTCCGGCCAGGAGATCCTTGCCCTCTTTGACGACCTCAACGCGCAGGGAAGAACCCTCGTTTTCGTCACCCATGACGAGCGCATGGTGGAGCGCTGCTCCCGGATCATCCGCCTCAAGGACGGGCTCGTGGACCGGGATGAGCCGGGTCGGAAGATGCGGCAGGGACGGGCAGTCGCCGCCTGATCGGGGTTAAAAAAAAACCTGAATTCCCCCTTCGCATTTTTCCCGTCATGCTACTTTCGGGGGCGTACTTCCGCACCCCATGAAACCGCCTTCACGCTCCGGGCTCACGACGGCCCTTGTCCTTGCGACCTTTCTTCCACTTCTCAGCCAGGCCGCGGGGCCGGCAGGTCTAATAAAAAGCACGACAAAAGTGACCGCCCCGGCCCTGGAGGCGGAGTTTTCCATCCATCCGGACGAGCTGTCCCCGGAAAGCACCCTCGAGATCGTCTTCCCGACGTCGATGATCGACAAGGGCCGCGTCGGCTCGACCGAGGCCGTGTCACCGCTCGTGGCGGTCCCGGCGCTGAAGGGTGAGTTCCAGTGGGTGAGCACACGCAGCGGCCATTTCAGGCTTCAGGAGACGCCAAAGTTCAACACCCGTTATGTCCTTTCCCTGCGGCCGGGGCTGGCGGATCTTGCGGGCCGCGCGCTCTCCACCGCCGAACTGGCAACGGTCGCCAGCGCGCCCTTCGCGATCACCGATCGCACCCCTCGTTGGTTTGGCGGTGGCGAGGCGGTCCGCACACAGAGGTTCCTCTTCGAGTTCAATGACAATGTCGACGCCGCAGGCGCCGCGTCGAACCTGGTTTTTGTTTCGGAAAAGCCCGTGCTGAAGGTTTCTGCCAGGGTGCGTCATGCCAAGGGGCGTGACTTCGAGGGCCGTGAGCCGCAGCCGACCTGGACGGAGGACATCGCCGGCGTGAAGCCTGCGCTCGCGGAGGAGGCCGTACGTCTTAGCGCGCTTGTGGTGGAGCCTGCGGAGCCGCTGCCCGTGGCCGACAACTGGAAGCTTGCCGTCGCCGCAACGCTTGCCAACGCCTCCGGGCATGACACGCTTGGGCAGCCTGAGGACATCGCCCTCGGTGACGTGCGTCCCTTCAGCATTTCGGGCATCACGGCACACACGCCCTTTGACCGTGACTACTACCTGAGGATCGCCTTCAACAAGTCCCTGGTTCCTGCAAGGGAGGAGCCGTGGAAAGACGAGGAGCTGAGGGCGCTCGCGGAAAAGCTGGCCAGCCTGGTCAGCATCGAGCCCAACGTGCCGGTGGTGCCCGAGGTGGACGGACGCGTGCTGGTGCTCAGGGGCACGTTTGCTCTGAACAAGCCGCATCGTGTGGTGGTGGATCCTCGTCTTGTGTCCGGTGACGGGCTGGTCCTGGAGAAGCCGGGTGAGGCGGAGGTCAGCTTCATCCCCAATCCACCTTACGTCGCGGCGCCGGCGTTTGTGCGGACGCAGCTTGCCGGGGGCGGGGGCGAGTTTGAAATCACGGCGGCCAACGTGCGCGAGGTGCGGGTGCGGGTGAGGAAGCTCGCAGGCCCCGAACTGCTCCAGGCCCTGGCGAAGTTCCGCGACTATCAGAGCAAATTCTACGATAACGAGGACAAGAAGAAGGGCTTCAAACCCGCAGGCATTGACGAATACCCCGGCCTCCAGGTTTTTGACCGGACCTATCCCGTGAACAAGGAGTTCGACCAAAGCGAGCTGCTGCGGCTGAACTGGAAGGAGGTGCTCGCCGGAGCGCCCGCGGCCCCGCTGTTCGTCGAAATCGAGGGACGTGCCTCGGAGGGGCTGGCGCAGCAGGGTGTCATCACCCAGTCGCTCGTGCAGTTCACCGACCTGGGAATCATGCAGAAGAGCAACGGCAGGCAGACCCTGGTGTTTGTGACGTCCCTGAAGACCGGCAAGCCCGTGCCGGGCGTGCGTCTCACGCTCGTGGATGCGGACCAGAAGCTTCTCGCGCATGCCGACACCGACGCCGGCGGCCTCGCCACGATGAAGGCCTCGGACCCCGCCTTTGTGCTCGCCGAACTGCAGGGGGACAGCACGGCCGTCGAAACTTCAAGAAGTGGCATCAATGGCGTCATTCCCTATGACATCCCGACCGCCTGGGAAGATGTCTGGAAACCTGCACGGCGCACCTTTGTCTTCAGCGACCGGCCTCTCTACCGTCCTGGTGACACCCTGCATCTGAAAGCCTACACCCGCCTGCGCAGCGGCGACGCCCTGATGCTCGACACCACGCCTGTCACAGGCCGTGTCATCCTTCGTGATCCTCGCTACCGCACCGTGCTCGACAAGCAGGTCACCTTCACCGCGCAGGGAAGCTGGGCTGATGACCTCAAGCTGCCCGAGGCGCCCCTGGGCTGGTACCATCTCACGCTCCGCTTTGGCGGCGAGGGCGATGATGACTACGCCCCCGACGCCGGGCATCACAGCTTCCGTGTCGATGATTACAAGCCCAACACCTTTGAGGTGAAGCTCGACGGCGGGAAGGTCGAGATCCTTGCGGACCGGCTGAAGCTGCCAATGAGCGCCGGCTACTTCATGGGCAAGGCGCTGAGCCGCGCCAAGGTGAGCTGGACCGCCTCCTCCATGCGGGCCTACCAGCCTCCGGAAGCCTACGGTGAATTTCATTTTGGCGACGCCCCGCGCTGGGCGCATTACGGCAAGGATCGTGATGCCGAGGGTTATTATGACGACAGTGAAGATGATCCGGAGGGCGAGTGGTGGGTGAATGGCGATCTTTCGGTGGATGAAGATGGCGCCGCTATCCTCGAGATGCCGATGCCGCCGCCGGACCGAGCCTCCCTGCCGCAGCAGGTGCGGGTGACTGCGGAGGTGACGGACATCAACCAGCAGACCATCAGCGCCGCGACTGAGTTTGAGGTGCCCGGCTCGGAGTTCATCCTTGGCATCAAGGGGCCTCGCTTTTTTGGCCGCGCCGGCCAGGATTCGAACCTGGAAATCGTGGCGATCGATTCCAAGGGCCACCCCGCCCCTGGTGTGACAAAGGTTGGCCTGAAGGTGGAGCGCCAGGAATATCACACGCTCAAGATTGCCACGGCCGGTGGAGGCAGCACCACGAAGGACCAGGTCATCCTGCGTGAGGAGTTCAGCCGCCAGGTGGATCTGAAAGCTGTGACGAAAGGCAGCGCCCCCTCCGTCACGACGACCTTCAAGCCTGCGCGTGGCGGCACCTACTTCGTCACGGCCGAGGCCGTGGATTCACGGGGCCGGAAGGTGCTCAGCCGCATGCCGCTGCAAGTCATCGGCGGTGATGAGTTTCCCTGGGCGATGGAAGACGGCGCCCGCATCCTGCTGCAGCCTGAGAAAAAGTCACTCAAGCCGGGCGAGCAGGCCGTCATCGTGGTGAAGACACCGATCGCCGGCACCGCTCTGGTCACGGTCGAGCGCAACCAGGTGCATCGTCAGTTTGTCACGAACCTCTCACCGGATCAGCCGGTGATCCGCGTGCCCGTGCAGGATGCCGAGGCGCCGAACGTGTTTGTCTCCGTGGTGCTGGTGCGCGGAAGTGAAGCCAGCCCGAAGCAGCACAAGATGCCCGAATACAGGCTTGGCTATTGTGAGCTGTCGGTGGAGTCGAAGCTGAAGGAGCTCAAGACCGTCATCAACGCGTCCAAGCCCGAGGTCAGGCCGGGTGAAAACTTCGCCGTTGCCGCCACGGTGACGGATCATGCCGGCAAGGCGGTGCCAGGCGCGGAGGTCACGTTCTATGCGGTGGACGAGGGCGTGCTCAGCCTCATGGGCCATGAGACACCGGCCCCAGGCGGCTTCTTCCATGCACCGATGCCGCTTGCCGTGCACAACTACACGTCGTTTGACGACCTGCTGCCGGAGGAGTCTTCGGCCCGTGAACGCGGCAACAAAGGATTCGTCATCGGCGGCGGCGGCGAGGAAAACAACGTGCCCGTCAAGCTGCGGAAGAACTTTGTCGCCACACCGCTGTGGCTGGCGACGGCCATGACGGATGCGGCCGGCCAGGTCACCGCCGACATCACGGCTCCGGACAACCTCACGCGCTACCGTCTCATGGCGGTGGTGGCCGCCGGGGCCGACCGCTTCGGCAGCGGTGAATCGGGCTTCAGGGTCAACAAGCCGCTGATGATCGATCCTGTGGTGCCGCGCTTCGCCCGCCTGGGGGACGAGACTCTGCTGAAGGCCGTGGTGCACAACACCACCGCCTCCGCCGGGGAAGTCGAAGTCACGCTGGAGCTGGATGCCGCCGCCGATTTCATCCGTGAGGAACGCCCGTTCATTCCTGCCGGCATCAAGGTGCCTGCGGCATCGGGAAAATGGACGCAGAAGGTCGCGCTCAAGGCGGAGGAAACCGCCTCCGTCAGCTTTCCCGCGCACTTCATCAAGGTCGGGACGGCAAGGTGGAAATGGTCCGTCGTCAGCGCCCCGGGTTGGAGCGGTCCGGCGCTTCAGGACGGCGCGGAATCCGTGCTGGAAGTCACCCATCCGGTGCCGGAGCTTCGTGAAGTTCGTTATGCCAGCCTCGGCGACAAACCCGTTCCCAGCCTGCTGGCGGGAGTCAACCCCATGGTGCTGGAGGGAAGCGCGGGGCAGGTCTCCGTGACGGTCAGCACCTCGCGCCTGATTGAGGCGCGGGACGCGCTCGGCTACATCCTGACCTACCCCTACGGCTGCGTGGAGCAGACCACCTCGGCCACCATGCCCTGGCTGGCGCTTGGTGGCTATCAGGCGTTGTTTCCCGGCCTTCTTGACGCGGACAGGACCCGGGGCGCGGTGCAGAAGGGCGTGAACCGGCTCCTGGCCATGACGACCGATGACGGTGGTCTGGCCTACTGGCCCGGCGGCCAGGAATCCTCGCTCTGGGGCAGCGCGTACGGCGGCTTGCTGCTGCTGCGCGCCCGCGATGCCGGCGCGGAGGTGCCCGGGGAGGTGGTCGACAGGCTGCTGGCCTATCTTTCCAAGCAGCTGCGCGGCCTGGAGGAGGAGAAGGATCTTCATGCCATCACCGACCGCGCCTTCGCCCTCTACACGCTGGCCAAGGGCGGCAAGGCTGAGCCGGCCTACCAAAATTTGCTTCACGAGAAGCGCGCCTCGCTGCCCGAGGCGGCGCGTCTTTACACCGGCCTTGCCATGTGCCTGGCGGGAACGCCGGAGGTCCAGATCCTGGACATGCTCGGCCTGTCGAAGGCGGCTCCGGCGGGGCCTTCCGGCAAGAAGAACTCTGACACGGCAGGCAAAAAGAAAAAGGCCTCCGCCACGCCTCCGGTGATGTGGAGCCACTGGGCCGGTGACGGCCCGAACAAGGCCATGCGTCTCATCATCTGCACCCATCTCGGCCTGGGTTCCGAGGCGGAGGCCCTCGTCCGGTCCATCCTTCAGTCGCGAAACGGCCTTGGCGAATGGGGCAACACCTACAGCAACGCCTGGACGCTCACCGCCCTCGCCGCCTACGAGCGCAGCCTCAAGAGCGCCGCCGAGCCCGTGCCTGCCAGCATCACCTGGGGGGCGCGGAAGGCCGCTCTGGACATCGCCGCTCACCCGGGCAGCGCCAGCACCACCTTCCCGATCAATCCGGGGCTGGCCGCCGCTCCGATGACGGTTGAGCTTCCGGCCGGGCGCAGGCTTTTCTCGCGCATGGAGGCCCGCAGTTTCGCCCGGGACCGTGAGTTCAAGGGGGAGAACAAAGGGTATTCCATTCAACGATCCTATGCGAAGCTTCTGCCCGACGGTTCCATGGCCGGCGCTGACGACCTTCGCGTGGGGGACATGGTGGTTGTGTCGCTGGGC
>CAZXPU010000037.1:0-43280 GCA_964642905.1 uncultured Prosthecobacter sp. | reverse complement strand
TACGCCATCCATCTCTAGAAATCCGCGCTTCATGAAATGGTTTCAACTGAGCATCAGCGAGTCCGCCGGGGAACTGACGCGCACCACCTACGGTTATGACGACGCCAGCAACCGTGCCAGCAAGGCCGTGCAGTGCAGGGTGGTGGAGAGCCCGGGTTCTGGAGCTGTCACTACAACGATGCCAATCAGCTTCGAGAAACGGGGGCAAGCTACAACTGGCTGACAAAATCCCCTCTCCATCAAATGACCCCGCTTCGAATCCCCCTTTTCACGACCTCGACAAACCCTTCTGCGTGACAGATGAGCCGGAAGTGGTCGAGGTTGCGGGCCTTGTGGCGTGAGGACGGGCGGAAGGCGGGGAGGATCGGGGTGGAGGTGGTGGTGGAGCGTGCGAACTGAGGCTCGAGCCAGAGGGGGTGCGGGGTTGTCCTCGCGCCATTGGCCGTGCTGCCACTGGAGGGAGGTGAGCCTTTCTGCGCCGCCGTGGTGGGCGCTTTTGCTCCATCCCCCTCCTAGATACGACACTGCCCAAGCACCGTGTCAGTTCACCACGTTGACCGGTGAGTCGTTGAGGAAGGCCTGGAGGTTGGAGGCGACGCGGTGGATCAGGCGGACTCTGGCCTCACGGCTCGCCCAGCCGATGTGGGGGGTGATGAGGCAGTTGCGGGCGGAGAAGAGCGGGCTGCCGTCCTTGGGCGGCTCGACGCTGAGCACGTCAAGGCCGGCCCCGGCGATGCGGCCGTCGTTCAGGGCCCGGGCGAGGGCGGCTTCATCGACCAGCGGACCGCGGCCGGTGTTGATGAGGTAGGCGTCCGGCTTCATCAGGGCCAGCGTGCGATCACACACCAGGTTTCGTGTGGCGTCGGTCAGCGGGCAGTGCAGCGTGATGGCGTCGCTCTGGGAAAAGATCTCGTCCATGCCGGCCGGGGTGACGCCGTCGGGCGGCGGGTTTTTCCATTCGCGCTTTCCGGCAAGCACCTTCATGCCGAAGGCCAGGGCGATGCGCGCCACGGCGCTGCCGATGTCGCCATAACCCACGATGCCGAGGGTGCGTCCGCTGAGCTCGATCAGCGGATGATCCCAGTAGCAGAAGTCGGGGCAGGCGGTCCAGCGTCCGTCGCGCACGGTCCGGGCATGATGGCCGACGTTGTTGGTCAGCTCCAGGAGCAGGGCGAAGACGAGCTGGGCGACGGCGGGGGTGCTGTAGCCGGGCACATTGGTGACCACGATGCCGCGTTCGCGGGCGGCGGCTGTGTCCACGATGTTGAAGCCGGTGGCGGTGACGCCGATGTAGCGCAGCCTGGGCAGGGCCTCGATGATCTCGCGGGTCAGGGGGGCCTTGTTGGTGATGACCACCTCGGCGTCCGCGCAGCGGGCGATTGTTTCCGCGACCGGCGTGCGGGGGTGGATCTCGCAGGGGGCGATGGCTTCCAGAGGGGCCCAGGAGAGGTCACCCGGGTTGGCGGTGTGGGCGTCGAGCAGGACGATTTTCATGCGAGCCCTTCATGGCAGCAACCGCGGCCAATGCCAGCGGGAAATGCCAGCGCCGGGGCGGGTTTCAAAAAGCCGTTAGGCGGGTGAATTTCATTCGCGCAGGCGGCATGAGCCGCTATTCTCGCCGCCCTTATGCTCCAAGCTGGTATCGTCGGCCTTCCCAACGTAGGCAAATCCACCCTTTTCAACGCAGTCACCCGCACCCGCAAGGCGGAGGCTGCCAACTATCCCTTCTGCACCATCGAGCCCAACCAGGGCGTCGTCATCGTTCCGGACGAGCGTCTTGCCGTGCTGTCGAAGATCAGCGGTTCGCAGAAGCTGGTGCCCGCCGCGATCGAGTTCGTGGACATCGCCGGCCTGGTGAAGGGCGCGAGCCAGGGGGAGGGCCTGGGCAACAAGTTCCTGAGCCACATCCGTGAGGTGGACGCCATCGTGCACGTGGTGCGCTGCTTTGAAAACGGTGACATCACCCATGTGGACGGCAGCGTGGACCCGGTCCGCGACATCGAGGTGATCAACACCGAGCTCATCCTGGCCGACCTGGAGGCCATCCAGCGCCGCAAGGAGCGCTGCGAGAAGAAGGCGAAGAGCGGCGACAAGGAGGCCAAGACCGAGATGGCGCTGTGTGAGAAGCTGCTGCCGCACCTGGATGCGATGAAGCCCGCCGTCACCGCCGATCTTTCGGATGACGAGCGCAAGCTGCTCAAGAGCTTCTTCCTGCTCAGCGGCAAGCCCTGCATCTACGCCTGCAACGTGGCGGAATCCGACCTCGCCTCGGCCTCGAAGGAGCCGGACAAGCATCCGCTCGTCTCCAAGGTTCGTGAATACGTCAGCCACGCCCATGCCGCGAGCGCCTGCGTGGTGAGCGCCGCGATTGAAAATGAGCTGGTGGACCTTCCTGAGGAGGACGCCAAGGCCTACCTGGCCGATCTCGGTGTCACGGACAGCGGCGTCAACCAGCTGATCAAGAGCGTTTATTCGCTGCTGGGCCTGCAGACCTACCTGACGACGGGAGAAAAGGAGACCCGCGCCTGGACCATCACCAAGGGCATGAAGGCTCCGCAGGCCGCCGGGGTGATCCACGGTGACTTCGAGCGAGGCTTCATCGCCGCCCAGATCGTCGGGTTTGAAGATCTGGTCGCCCTCGGCTCCGAGGCCAAGGCCCGGGAGGCCGGCAAGCTTCGGATTGAGGGCAAGGAGTATGTCATGCGCGACGGCGACGTCGTGGAATGGCGCTTCAATGTCTGAGCCTGAACGATTTCATCCGCCACCGCCATGATCGCGAAAGTCCGCAAGGCCGTCATTCCCGCCGCCGGTTTCGGCACGCGTTTCCTGCCGATCTCCAAGGCCGTGCCCAAGGAGATGCTGCCGATCGTGGACAAGCCGGTCATCCAGTATGTCGTGGAGGAGGCCGTGGAGTCGGGCATCACGGACATCCTGATCGTGATCAGCCGTTCCAAGCGCGCCATCGAGGAGCATTTTCATCCGATCCACGAACTGGAGGCCGAGCTGGAGATGAAGGGCCGCGTCGAGGACGTGGAGATGCTGCGCAAGGTGCAGGGCATGGCGCGAATTCATTATGTCTGGCAGCCCCGCATGGGCGGTCTTGGCGACGCCATCCTGCACGCCCGCGACCATGTCGGGGACGAGCCCTTTGCGGTTCTGCTGGGCGACACGGTGGTCACCACGCGTGAGGGATCGCGTCCGGTCACCCGCCAGCTGGCGGATGTGGTGGAGAGTCATGGCGGCTCCGCCGTGGCACTGCAGGAAGTCCCCGCGGAGAAGGTGAGCCGCTACGGCATCCTGGGGGGCGAGGAGATCGCTCCCGGCCTGATCCGGGCCAGCCAGTTTGTCGAGAAGCCAAGGCCGGAGGACGCCCCGTCACGGCTGGCGGTCAGCGCCCGATATGTGTTGTCCCCGCGCATTTTCGACGTGCTGCAAAGCACGCCGAAGGGGAAGGGCGGGGAGCTTCAGCTGACGGATGCCATGGCCGCCCTGATGAAGTCGGAGGTGCTGCACGGCCTGCGTTACGACGGGCAGCGGCATGACATCGGCAACAAGCTGGACTTCATCAAGGCCAACCTGCATTTCGGCCTTCAGCGCGAGGACATCGGCGCGGCCCTGAAAGCTTATCTGCAGGAGCTGGTCGGCTGAAGCCGGTCGCAGGATCGGATCAAGGCGCGAGGCGGCCGAACTTTTTCTCCAGTTCCCGGAGCGACATCTGGATGAGTGTCGGACGTCCGTGAGGGCAGCAGTAGGGCATTTCGCAGGCGAACAAGGAGTCCAGCAAGGCCTCGATCTCCGGAAGCGAAAGCCGGTCGTTGGCCTTGATGCTGTGGCGGCAGACCGTCGTGGCGATCATGTCCTCGCCGAGGCGCAGGTTTGAACCCTTGGAGGAAAGCGTCTGCAGTTCCTCAATGACCTGGTCCAGCCAGCTGAGCGGGTCATCGGTCTTGAGGAAGGTGGGCAGGGCCTCGACCTTGAAGGTGTTCGGACCAAAGGGCTCGATCTCGATGCCCAGGCGGGCCAGGGATTCCTGATGGTTGCGCAGAATGACCGCGTCGCGCGGGCTGGTCTGAAGCGTCAGCGGCATGAGCAGGCGCTGGGTGGGAACGCCGCCCTGTTCCATGGCCCGGCGCATTTTCTCGAAGTTCACGCGTTCATGAGCGGCATGCTGGTCCATGAGCACCAGGCCTTCGTCGCTTTCCAGAAGGATGTAGAGGCGGTGCAGCACGCCGATGATGCGCAGGTCCGGCCTTTCGCGGGCGGCTTCCTCCGGCTCCGGCGTGCTTGGCGTCATCGTGGGTTCGGGCTTCACGTCCACGATGGGGGCAGGCGCCCGTTCTGAAGCGGAGGCGGGCGCAGGCTCGACGGGGAACGACCGTGGTGGCAGGGATGCGGCCGGTTCGGAAGGCGTCAGCGTCGCCAGGGAGGGTGTCGAGGCAGGGGCCGGACGGGCGGGCACATGAAGGGCGAAGCTCTGCTGCCGGGATTCCAGGGAGATCTGCGGGGCTGGGCGCGGGGCTGCAGGCTGGACATGGCCTTCGGGAAGCCTGGCCGCGCTTTCCAGAGACTCACGCACGGCACGGGCGAGGGCATCGCGCACGGCAAAGCCGTCATGGAAGCGCACCTCCTTCTTGGCCGGATGCACGTTGATGTCGTAGCCGGCCGCATCCATCTCCAGGAACAGGAAGGTGACCGGATGCTGTCCCTTCATCAGCGAATTGTGGAAGCCTTCGCGAAGGCCGTAGTTGATGGAGTTGCTTTCAACGGGGCGTCCGTTCAGGAACGTGAGCTGCTGCTGACGGTTGGAGCGGCTCAAGCCCGGTCCGCCGATGAAGCCCGAAACGCGGATGCCCTTGTGGGTGACCGGCTTCACCTCGATGAGCCTGCGGGCGAGCTCCTCGCCGACGATGCCGCGGATGCGGTCGAGAAGCGTCGAGGTGGCCGGAAGGTGAAAGGTCACGCTGCCATCCCGGATCAGGGTGAAGGTGACCTGGGGGTGCGCCATCGCATGGATGATGAACTGCTGCTCGACGTGGGCGAACTCCGTCGTGTCGGCCCGCAGGAACTTGCGCCGGGCCGGAACATTGAAGAACAGGGAGCGTGCCTCGATGGTGGTCCCTGAGGCGCCGCCAAACTCCTTCACACCGGCCAGCTTGCCGCCATGGATTTCGATCTCGGTGCCGCCCAGGGAATCCTTTTCCCGGGTGGCCAGGCGAAAGCGGCTGACGCTGGCGATGCTGGGCAGCGCCTCACCGCGAAATCCAAAGGTGAGAATGGCGGCGAGGTCCTCCTTGGTCCGAATTTTGCTTGTGGCGTGTCTTTCAATGCTCAGCAGCGCGTCCTCCCTGCCCATGCCACTGCCGTCGTCAGCCACCCGGATCAGGGCGGAGCCGCCTTTCTGCACCTCCACGGTGATGTGCGAGGCGCCTGCATCAAGGCTGTTCTCCACCAGCTCCCGGATGACCGCAGCCGGTCTCTCGACGACTTCGCCTGCGGCCACCTGGCTGGCCAGGGAATCGGACATGATTCGAATTTTCGACATAAAATGAAGAATGAATACGCGTAACCCTTGCATGTGTCGCGTGCCTGTGAAAAGGCCGCGCAACACAAATCAATCGCCCTTTCCCGTCCGACGCGATGATCACACTGACTGACAACGCCGCCTTTCACCTTCGACAGATGCTCGAGGCCCAAAATGCGCCTGCAGGTTCCGGCCTGAGGGTGCTGGTCGAAAAGGGGGGCTGTGCCGGCTGGCAGTACCTGATGAAAATCGACAGCGCCGGGGCAGGGGACCGCAGCTTTGAGCATCAGGGCGTGTCCTTGATCATCGACCCTGAAAGTCTGACTTTTCTAGAAGGTAGCCAGATTGACTTTGTGGAGGCTCTTAATGATTCTGGTTTTCGCGTAGAAAACCCAAACGCTGCTCGTAGTTGTGGCTGTGGAACCTCGTTTGAGCCGAAATCCAGCTAGAAGCCTCAGGAACAATGAACTATTTCGACTTATTCACAGAAATTTCTTTTCATTTCACGTTTAGTCAGTAAAATTTAGAAAACTTCCTCCTGTAATTTTAATAAATTTCTCAATCTTGCCATGCATGTTCGATTTTTGAGCGACGGCAGCGAATACCGATCCTACGGTGGAGGCGGGTATTCCAAAAAAAAGGAAAGTTCGGGCTCCATGTTTTGGTGGGCCATTTTGATCACCCTGCTGATGGGTGCCGCGACGTTCTGCTGGTTCTTCAGCATCATGGTTTTCGCTCATCCCGAAAAACCCTTCAATTACAAGGTTCTGGCCAAGTTCAGCAAACTGGAGCCGCTGCGTCCGTGGAGCACCTTCAGCGTTCCGAACGGCAAGAAGCTGTCGGCACGTGAACTCGTCGCGGAATTCTATCCCTACTCGCACGAGCAGCTGATGGTGAAGAACGATCTCTTGAAGCGTTCCTACATCCGGAACTACAAGCATGAGCAGCCGCTTTACGTGCTTGGCAGCTACAAGGTTCTGAGCCTGCGCATGCTGACTGCGTCTGATGTCATCTCCTCCGGATGGGTGGCGCGCCTGCGTTCCACCGAGCTTGAGGATGTCGATGTGGAGATTCTGCTGCCAGGGCTGACCATCAAGGATGAGCCGCTGCTGGTGGGCGATCTCGTGTCGATCGACTCCAGCCGTCCGCAGCTGGCGGCGCTGCATGTCCAGCGTCTTGAAGGCGATCGTTTCTGCGTCACCGCAATGCCCCTGGCCTACAGCGGCTTCACGAAGACCGCGCAGAACCTCAGGATGTCGCCGCCGGAGAAGCTCAACATGGACGCCTACTGGCCAGTGACCCGTGACGTGGGCTCCGTGGCCGACGGCCCGGAGGCTGACGATGCCGAGGAGCGCAAGGAAGTCGCGGCCAAGGGCTGAGGCTTAGTGTGATCATTGGTTAGGCTTTGGTCCGCACGTGCCGTCATGGTGAATGATTAAACATCATTGATCAGGCCTTGCCGGTGGCGCGCCCTGGGCGCAGCGCCGAAGCCGGCGGCCCTGGAGTTGATTAATCATCATTAGTTAGGCTTGCGCCGGTTTCGCGAGCAGCGTGAGAAGCGTGGTCCTGCATGACTGCAGGCCCTTGTAGGCCGCCACGGAGCCGGGCATGGTCGCGAGCGCGCGGTGCATGCCGCGCCGGGCCTCCGGATCACGCGTCACGGCATCCAGGCGGTGGCAGCTGACACGGATGCCGAAGAGGATGGCGCCTGTTTTTTTCAGGCGGGTGAGGAACTGATGCTCAAGCCTGACCCAGGTTGTTTCGAGCGTTGCCTGAGGCCCAGGGCCGGGGCCCTTGAGGGCAGGGTGGTGGTTGAGCGCGTCATCTGCGGACAGCCCCCAGTTTTCGCGGCCAAAGCAGACGCCTGGCTGAAGCTTTTGCAGGAAGGTCGCGATGCCTGCGCCGAGGGATTCCTCCAGTCCCGGCACAGGCTGGTGGATGGCGCTCATGGGCAGCCCCAGCTTGGCGGGAAGCGACCAGGAGGATGGAAAAACCACTTCGCCGGCCACCAGTCTTGGTTCCTCGCCCGCCGATCCCTGAAGCACCAGCCAGTCCGGTTCCGGGTGGGAGGTGAAGCCTTGCATCCAGGCCAGTGCCTCCTCGCGTGGGTCAAGATGACCGTCAAGGCATGCCCGAAACAGGTGGGGCTGCGCGTGCAGCCATCGTTCACGTTCGCTCAACAGCCGTCCTGTCGGATCCCAGGGGCTCCAGAAGGAGGCTGCATCGATCCGTTGAAGGCCCATGGAGTGGCGGTAGGAGCTGGCGGAAAGCAGCCTGTTCCAGTCCGGTGTCATGATGAAGAAGCTGTCAGCCGATGGTTCGTCGCACGGTTCGGCCCGTGCCCATGAGGTCCTCGCGTTGGAGTCCGGTGAGGCCTTGAATCCGTCCCAGCATCCAGAACAGCAGCGCGACCGTGGCGCCGAGCATGGGCATGCCGATCACGACCACGCCGACCCAGTTCTGCCTGCCGATGGCGCGCATGTATTCCTCGCTGCCGGGAACGGTGCCATGGAGGTAGTGAAGCACGAGCAGGGTGTTGGCCAGGGCGGAGAGCAGCATTGTGCCGGCCAGGACCCATGAGGAAAGCGCGAGCAGCCTCTGGAAGGCCTTGCGGCGCTGTTCGGTGTCGAGGGCCGCATTCAACGCCTCATGGTTGATGAACTGGGGGTTCAGCAGCAGTTCGGAGACCAGTGGACGCCCTGCCTTGAGGCTGAGCGGGAAGGCCAGGCCAAGGAGCACGGGAAAGGCCCCCTCCTTCATGGCAAACCAGAAGGCGTCGAGGCTGAGCAGGCCGAGGCCTCCGGTGATGATGACTGCCGCGAGGCCGAAGGCGGAGAAGAAATTGAACCCATGCGTTCGGCGCCAGCAGTAGATGCCAAAGCCCGCAGGCAGGGCGACGGCAGTCAGAAGGGCCAGCACAGGGCCAAGCAGTGCGGGCTTGCTGAGGTGCTCCAGAATGAGTGACGGGGCGACCACCGTGATCAGCAGGTCTGTCAGCGGGTGCGGCGGGTTCTCGGTCGTTGGCGTGGCCATCGGTGATTACAGAGCAGCATCCCGGCCTTCTGGCAATCCCGGAGAGGCTGGAGCAAGGATGCTCATGCGCATGATGGAATCTTTTCATGGCGCATCAGGGCGGCGGCCTTCACTGCCGGGTTGCACCGAGGTTCAAGAAGTGTTTGTTCGCCTCGCATCTCCATGAACACCTCCGCATCCTCCTGGCATCGCTTTCAGCAGTACTTCGTCCGCTATCCGCAGCTCGGCTTTGGCATCGACATCAGCCGGATGCGCTTTGAGGAGAGCCTGTTTGAGAAGATGGCGCCGGCCGCCGAAAAAGCCTTTGCGGCGATGAATGCCCTGGAGGCGGGGGCGATCGCGAATCCTGATGAAGGGCGCATGGTCGGCCACTACTGGCTGCGTGACGCCTCCCTGGCGCCTGCCGAGCTCCGGCAGGAGATCGTGGGCACGCTGGACGCCACGTTGAAGTTTGCCGCGGATGTTCATCAAGGCGCGATCCTCTCGGCGGACGGCAGGAAGTTCACACGCGTGCTTGTCGTCGGCATCGGTGGCTCCGCGCTTGGGCCGCAGCTCATCGCCCAGGCGGTCACGCCGGTGACACCCTTGCTGAAGATTGACTTTTTTGACAACACCGACCCGGATGGCATGGACCGCGTGCTGGGTCAGGTCGGCGATGAGCTGGCGACGACTTTGACGCTGGTCATTTCCAAATCCGGCGGCACCAAGGAAACGCGCAACGGCATGCTGGAGGCGGAGGCCGCCTACAAGGCGCGCGGCCTGGAATTCGCGAGGCATGCGGTTGCCGTGACCGGGGATGGAAGCGAGCTGGACAAGCATGCCTCAGCCCAGGGCTGGCTGGCCCGTTTTCCCATGTGGGACTGGGTGGGCGGCCGCACCAGCGTGATGAGCGCGGTGGGAACCCTTGCGGCCGCGCTGCAGGGGGTGGACGTGCGTGAGTTGCTGCGGGGTGCTGCGGCGATGGATGCTGAAACGCGTCGCCGGCCCCTGCGTGAAAACGCGGCCATGTTGCTTGCCCTGATGTGGCACAGCGCGGGCCAGGGCAGGGGGGCGAAGGACATGGTCGTGCTGCCTTACAAAGACCGCCTGGTGCTGTTTTCGAAATACCTTCAGCAGCTCGTCATGGAGTCGCTGGGCAAGGAGCATGACCTGGACGGAAACGTGGTCAACCAGGGCATCGCCGTCTATGGCAACAAGGGCTCGACCGACCAGCACGCCTATGTTCAGCAGCTTCGTGACGGGGTGAACAACTTCTTTGTCACGTTCATCGAGGTATCCAAGGCGCGTGACGGCGCCTCCATGGAGGTGGACCCCGGTTTCACGAGCGGCGACTATCTTCAAGGCTTCCTGCGGGGCACGCGCAAGGCCCTGGCTGACAAGGGGCGTGAATCCATCACGCTGACGGTTTCCGAGGTGAGCGCCTTCAGCCTGGGCATGCTGATCGCGCTGTTTGAGCGGGCCGTGGGTTTTTATGCCACGCTGGTGAATGTGAACGCCTACCACCAGCCTGGTGTTGAGGCGGGCAAGAAGGCCGCCGGAGATTTTCTCAAGGAGATGGCGGCGGTGCTGCAGGCCCTGCCGGCCACGGGGGCCACGGCTGACGTTTTGGCTCAGGCTGTCGGCATCGACCCTGAGGATGCCTGGCACATGCTCAACCATCTTGCTGCCAACGGCAGGGCCTTTGTGGCCAGGGGCGTGACGCCGGCCGGGGATTCTTTTGCCCGCAGTTGATGCAATCAGCATTGCCATGCCCGGGGAGGCGTTTTAAAACCCTCTTTTAATTCCCGCCACCCCGCTCATGGATGAACGTTTCCCCCTGCAATACCAGGTCGCCTGCATCGTGCTGACGGCATTGTTCGTCTGGTGCTTCAGCGTCTCCCGGGAGCCCCGGCAATGGCGCCGTCTTTTTCAGTCGGTCTTTGCCAGGAACGAACCCATCTCCGTCAACAAGAACAAGGTCCTCGACGAGAAGCTGAAAAGCTATGGGATCAGCGTGGCGATGATCTTTCTGGTGGCCGATGTGGCCTGTTTTGTGGCGGGGGTGACCTATCGCGACCGCATGGAGGCGAAGGAAAAGTCCGCCGAGGACTGGTCCCGGATCAACGAGCTGAACAAGATCCAGGGGACTGCACCCGCGAGAAGCGGCGGCGACTATTGAGCGTCGTTTTTTCGGGCGGCCGCAGGTCTCAGGCAACACCCATCATGAGTCTGGTTCCATGAATCACTCCGTCGGCCTGCTTGGAATTTTTGCCTTCATCGGCGTGGCCTGGCTGCTTTCGGAAAACAGGGGCCGGTTTCCCTGGCGGACGGTTCTGACAGGGCTGGGACTTCAGGTTGTGCTGGCGTGGCTGATTCTTCGCACCCGCGCCGGAGAGGCCTTTTTTGAGCGCCTCGACGCGCTGTTTCGGCGGCTGATGGGTTTTTCCGCCGAGGGCACGGCCATGGTCTTCGGCCCGCTCGCCAACCCGCAATTGCTCGCCGAGAAGTGGGGCAGTGATAACGCCTTTTTGTTCGCGGTGTCCGTGACCGGCACGATCATCCTGGTGTCCGCCCTGTCATCCCTGCTGTACCATTACGGCCTGTTGCAGATGATCGTGCGTGCCATGGCCCTGGTGATGCGGCGCGTCATGGGGGCGAGCGGCAGTGAAAGTCTGGCCGCCGCCGCCAATATCTTCATGGGGCAGACGGAGGCCCCCCTGCTGGTCAGGCCTTATCTTGCCAGCATGACGCGCAGTGAGATCATGGCCCTGATGACAGGCGGAATGGCGACGATCGCCGGCGGGGTTCTGGCCGCCTATGTCGGCTTTGGAATCTCCCCGGGCCACCTGCTCACCGCCTCGGTGATGAGCGCGCCTGCGTCGTTGATGATGGCCAAGATCATGGTGCCGGAAACCGAGGCGTGCGGAACTGGGGAAGACACCGGGATTCCTGTGGAAAAGTCCACGGTCAACGGCCTTGACGCCCTTTGCCAGGGAGCCTCCGAAGGCATGAAGCTGGCGGTCAATGTCATGGCCATGCTGATGGCGTTTGTCGCCCTGGTGTCGATGTCCAACTGGCTTCTTTCCCGAGGGCTGGGCCTGGCGGGCATCGAGGAGGCGAGACCGCTTCAGCTCCTGCTGGGCTGGGTCAACGCCCCCTTCGCCTGGCTGATGGGCGTGCCTTGGAAGGACTGCCTCACCGTCGGAGGCATCCTGGGCGAGCGCATCGTGCTGAATGAGTTTGTCGGCTACCTGTCGCTGAGCCGAGCGCGGTCCCTGCAGCCTGAAAGCGTCGTCATCACCACCTACGCGCTCTGCGGATTTGCCAACTTTGCCAGCATCGCCATCCAGATCGGCGGCATCGGAGCGCTGGCGGAGTCGCGCAGGGCGGTGCTGGCCGGCCTGGGATTGAAGGCGATGACGGCCGGGATTCTGGCCTGTTATTGCACCGCCGGCATCGCCGGGCTGCTGGTGCGCTGAGGGTTGCGTTTGTCACGGGCCGGGTTAGGACTGCCGACTTATGACACAACCCGTTGTTGGCATCATCATGGGCTCAAGCTCCGACTGGCCCACCATGCAGAACGCCGCCCAGGTGCTGGAAGACTTTGGAGTGCCTTATGAAAAGAAGGTGGTCAGCGCGCATCGGACGCCGGAGCTGCTTTACGAGTATGCCAGAACGGCGGAAGGCCGGGGGCTGCGCTGCATCATCGCCGGTGCCGGAGGCGCCGCCCACCTTCCGGGCATGACGGCCAGCATGACACTGCTGCCCGTGCTTGGCGTTCCCGTGTCAAGCCGGGCGCTGAGCGGGGTCGACAGCCTTTACTCGATCGTGCAGATGCCCGGAGGCGTGCCGGTGGCCACCTTCGCCATCGGCAATGCCGGAGCCATCAATGCCGGTCTTTTCGCCGTTTCCATGCTGGCCTCAGGGGATCCCGCGCTTGCTGAAAAACTGAAGGCCTTCCGGGAACGTCAGACGGCCAAGGTTTTGGAGAGTCAGAAGGAGCTGGAGCGGCCTCTGGAACCCGCCAAGTGACGCCCAACGATCCATCCGAGCACCTTCTTCAAGGCCCGCCTTCCGCCTGTCTGGAAACATGAGCTTCAAGTCCACCCTCACCCTCTTTTTGATCGCCGCCCTGCTCGGGGCCGGGATCCTTGGCATTGAACGCTACCTGCCCAGCACCCGTGAACTGGTGGAAATGCGCAAGGGACCGGTCCGCTTTGATCCCAAGTCGATCACCCAGGTTGAGATTGACTCGGAGGGTGGGGACGGAGTCAGCCTCCAGTGGGATGGGGGACGATGGTGGGTGCGCAGACCCTTCAATGACCTCGCGGATCCTGAACGGGTGGACAAGCTCCTTGCGGAAATTCGTGCCACGGGCTGGCTGAACCGGGTGCATCAAAGCGAGTTTGATGCAGACACCTGGGCCCGCACCCTCCTTGAAAAGCCGGGGCACGTGGTCAGGCTCAAGAACGGGACCCAGGAGGTGCTGAACCTCGGCATAGGGGCGGCCGCGCCGGTGAGCGGCACCCATTATCTGGCGCTGCGTCCGGTCGAGACGGGCGGGCAGACGGCCTGTTACGTGGCTCGCACACTGCTGTCAGATCTGCTCAAGGCGGTGCCCAACGAATGGCGTGATCCCAAACTGCTGCGCCTGCCCGCCGGGGATGTGACAGGGGTCAAGCTCATCCATGCCGGCGGCCAGATCGAGCTGGCGCGTGGAGCTGAAGGCCAGGCCTGGGATCTGGTGAAACCGCTTCAGGTGCGTGCCAGCACTGAAAGGATCAACGACCTGCTGTCAGCGCTGCTCAACCTTACCATCAAGGAGGCGCAGGAGCCCGCAGCCGGCAATGGCGGCGCGGTGAAACCGCAGGATGAGCTGGGCATCACGTCCGGTGAGATGAAGGTTCTTGTCAGCCTGAAAAACGGCCAGGCCCCGCTTGAACTGCTGCTGCAGCGGCCGGAGCCTGCGGGGGCGGCCGAGACCAAGGCGCGGGCCAGCCATCGCAAGCCGGCCTTCACCGTCATCTCCAAGGACCTGCCCCGCCTGTGGGCCGAGCCTAACCAGCTTCGTGACCGCATGCTCGCGCGGATTGACCCCGAGTCCGTGACCACGATCGACATCACCAGCGCCCTGCATCAGCCGATCCACCTGGAGAGGCAGAACGATTCCTGGTTCACCGGGCGCGGCGGGCGCCTGGTGCGCGCCAACGGCGACCGCATTGGCCGTTTTTTTGAAACCCTCAACACCTACGAGGTGCTGGAGTTTGCGGCGGACAGCGCTTCCAGCCTTGGGTTGTACGGCCTGGACGCACCTTTCATGAAGGTTGCCTGGACCACGGCGGCGGGCAGGGGGGAAACGCTGCTCTTCGGCACCAACAAGGAAAGCACGGAGTTTTTCGTCAAATATGAGCAGTCGCCCTCCGTCTACCGTGTGGATGCCACCATCCTGCCGGCCATCCCCCAGGAGCCGATCAAATGGAAAGGCCTTGGCGTACTGCGGTTCAGCCAGTTTGCACTCAGACAGATCAGCCTGGGGGCCGGCACGGCGCCTCCGACCGTCCTGAAGTATGATCCCTCGACCGCCCAGTGGAGCGGAGCCCGGGCCGGTCAGGACATCACGCCGATGCTGGACCGGGTGAAGGCGGACCGTCTGGCGGAGGCCTTGTCGAAGCTGAACGCCCATGACTGGGTGGGGGACATCACCAACGCCATCGCAGCCCTGCAGAATCCTTCGCTGAGGATTGTGATCACCCTGGGCGAGCCGGGCGTCTCCTCAGGACCGACCAAGGACACCATCCTGAGTTTCACCCCGACACAGGTCGGCAACATGAACTCGACCCTGTTTTTCGGTCAGGTGCAGGGGGATGCCGACATCTTCTACATCTCGCGCTCGGCCCTGCTGGAACTGCTCGCGCCGGTGTTCAGGCCGAAGGAATGAGCTGAGTTGAACTCACCCCGGGTGGCCGGGTTGTAAAAACAGAAAAGCGGCAGGGAAACAGGCGTTCCTTGCCGCTTTCAAAGGGTGAGGCCTGGCCTCCCGCCGGTTATTTCTTCTTGGACTCCTCGCCGCCTCCCGCATTGGCCAGGGCCTGTTCTTCCGGAGGCAGGAACGCCTTGAAGCGTCCCTTGTCGATGGCCTTCATGTAGGCCTCCATCGGGCTGATGTAACCATCGCGGAGCTTCTGCCAGATGCTGTCGTCCATGAACTGCATGCCCTGGGCCTTGCCGCCGATGATGACGTCATAGAGCTTCTGGGTGGCGCCTTCACGAATGATGGCACCGACGGCGGGCGTGGAGATCATGATCTCGTTGACGGCCGCACGGCCTTTGCCGTCGGCCTTCTTCATGAGCAGCTGGGCGACCACACCCTTCAGGGAGGCGGCCAGCATGGTGCGGACCTGGCTCTGCTGTTCGGACGGGAAGACGTCGATGATACGGTCAACCGTCTTGCGGGCGTTGTTGGTGTGCAGGGTGCCGAAGACGAGCAGGCCGGTTTCGGCGGCGGTGAGGGCGAGCGAGATGGTCTCGAGGTCGCGCATTTCACCCACCAGCACGATGTCGGCATCCTGGCGGAGGGCGGCGCGCAGGCCGTCGGCGAAGCTCGGTGTCTGGATGGGCACCTCGCGCTGGGTGATGATGCTCTTCTTGTTCCGGTGAACGAACTCGATGGGTTCCTCGACGGTGATGATGTGGCGCCGGAAGTTGGTGTTGATGTAGTCCAGCAGGGCGGCCAGGGTCGTTGACTTGCCGGAACCCGTGGGGCCGGTCACCAGGACGAGACCGCTGCGCAGATGGCCGAACTCCTTCACAACCTGGGGAATGCCGAGCTGTTCAAGGCTGGCGATCTTGGTGGGGATGATACGGAAGACGGCGCCGTAGCCATGCTGCTGCTTGAGGTAGTTGCAGCGGAAGCGGTGCTCCTCATCCATTTCATAGGCAAAGTCGAGGTCGCCTTTTTCGACGTAGCGCTCCCAGCTTTTGGGGTCGCAGATTTCGCGCATCATGAGCTCCATGGACTCGGAGGTCAGAAGCTGGTCGGAGATGGGGCTGATGCTGCCGTGGACACGCACCTTGGGGGGCTGTCCTTCGCTGAGGTGAAGGTCGGAGCCGCCCAGTTCAATGAGCGTCTGGAAAAGTTGGTCAATGACTGGCATGGACGGAGGGAGGGGATGAAGGTCGTTGAAGGTTCGGGTCGATGGCTGGATCAGCTCTGGAAGAAGAGCTTCATCTGCTGCTTGTCTTCGGCCCTTGATTCGCACTCCTCGCGGCTGATGAGGCCCTTGCTGTAAAGGTTGCGCAGGGAGTCATCCATGGTGATCATGCCGACGTTTTTGCCGGTCTGCATGACGCCGTTGAGCATGAAGGTCTTGCCGTCCCGGATGCACGCGGCGACGGCGGGCGTGTTGACCAGGAGTTCCAGAGCCATGGCACGGCCATTGCCGTCGGCCTTGGGAACGAGCTGCTGGGAGACGATGCCACGAAGGGATTCGGACACCATGATGCGGATCTGGTCCCGCTGGTCAGGCGGGAAGACGTCAAGAACACGGTCGAGGGTTCGGGCGGAGTTTCCGGTGTGGAGTGTTCCCAGCACCAAGTGTCCGGTTTCGGCGGCGGTGATGGCCAGCGAGATGGTCTCGAGGTCGCGCATTTCACCCACCATGATGATGTCCGGGTCTTCACGGAGGGCGCCGCGCAGGGCCGCCGCGAAGGACTGGGTGTGCGTGCCGACCTCGCGCTGGTTCACATGGCAGCCCTTGGGCTCGATGACATACTCGATCGGTTCCTCCAGGGTGATGATGTGGTCGTGGCGCTCCTTGTTGATGGCATCAACCAGGGCGGCGAGGGTGGTGGACTTGCCGCAGCCGACCGGGCCCGTGACGAGGATGAGGCCGTTGTGATAGCGGATCAGGGTGCGGACGGTGTCCGGCAGATCGAGTTCCTCAATGGTTCGCACATGGGTGCTGATGATGCGGAAGGTGATGTCGATGCCCAGTCGCTGGTGAACGACGGAGGCGCGAAAGCGGCCGAAGTCGGTGGAGTAGGCGAAGTCCACGTCGCCACGCTCCTCAAGCCTGCGGATCTTGTCCTCGGTGAGGAAGCCATAGGCCAGGCGGCGGGTGTCCTCGGCCGTCAGCTGGGCGCCGTTGTGCCAGATTGGTCCCAGGGTGCCGTAGCGGCGCCAGATCGGCTGGCAGGCAGTGGCAAGGTGGAGGTCGCTGGCATCATACTGCATGCAGAAGCGCAGGTAGTCATCCACGGAGCCCAGAACGGGCACAAGGTCTTGGGGGGCGGCTTGGTCAGACATGGTCTTGAGAGGCATCAGGCGCGGTCGTGGAGGTGGCCGCGGGGTGGGAGAACTGGGTTGTTAAATAGGTTTGGAGGAACTGGGAGCCGTATTTCAGTGCAGCCTGCCTGGCCATGCCGAGAACGGGCTGCATGAGCAGTGCAATAAAGCCGTTTTTTTTATCGGAAGCACCGGAGATGTCACGATCAAATTTCCCACGGCGGGAAGGGGTGGACAGCTTCCAGATCAGCGCGCCGCCCACACCGGCGGCAAGGGCCCAGGCCCAGGCATGCTTTTGCAGGGAGTGTTTGAGCAGTTCACGTGGGTTCCAGGCCTCGCTGGCAAGTTGAACATGGGCGCCAAGCAGGGCTCGGGCCTCGTCCAGGTCGCGCAGGGCCTGCTCCTTGGGACTTAGTTTTTGGGGTGGGATGTTCCTAGCCATTCGCGGTCGCGTTGGAACTGCTTGAAGGTTTCCTCAAAGACCTGAAGCCGGGCCAGCAGCACCTTGAGCCTCAGCAGGAAAATCAGGCCGAGCAGCAGATGGGCTCCAGCCGCGCCAAGAGCGACTTTCCACCAAGGCCAGCCCTGAAGGGAGGAGACCAGCCAGACCAGGGCGGGCATGGCCAGCAGCCAGCCGAAGATCAGGAAGGCGGAGGCGAATCCGACCAGCAGCAGGATGGCGGTGAACTTGACCCCGGCCTCCTGGGCCTCGATCTGCAGCAGCCGCCCACGTGCCTCGCCATAAAGCGCCAGGGCACGCAGCAGCGATTTCAGCCGGGAAACTTCCAGGTCCATCATGATTATTTCCGCAGTTCCTGCCGCTTGAATGAGAAAGCCCGGTGGCGGCAGGGCGTCAACGACGCAGCAACAACCCCACCACCACGCCGACTCCAAAAGCGGTCAGCAGCGCCTGGCGGGGTTTTTCCCGGGCCATGTTTTCAGCCTCGGTCATGAGGGTTTCATACTGCTTTTTCGCCTGGCCGATCGCTTCATCCGCGTAGGCCCGGAGGTCTTCCGTCCTGTCCTTGATGTCCGTTTTGAACTCGGAGGCCTTCTGGCCGGCGGTTGCCCGGAGCTGCTGGGCACGGGTTTCGGCGGCGGTGCGCAGTTCATTCGCCTTGATGGCGGCGGCGGCACGAAGTTCCTCGGCGGCCTTCAGCGCGCTGGCCTTGGCCGACTGGAAGGGGTCATGAGCGGCGCCGGCGCCAAGACCGGAACCAATGGGAGAGGGGGCGCTTTCGTTCATGGAAATACGATGTGTTGAACTTTGGATTTAATCCCTGGGCGCTGGGATGGCGAGGGAAAAAAGTTCCACTGTGGCTTCATGCAGGCTTGGCAAACCGCCCGGCTTCCGGCGAAACTGGATAAATACCGGGCATGCCGCCCGTCTTGATTTTTCAACCCTGAATCTTTTTTGCAACCCATGGCCCGCAAACTCAGCCACATCGCCCCCGACTGGTGGGATTACACAACGCTCGACAACTCGCTCATCAATGACGCCGCCCGTCTCACGGAGCGTGACCTGCGCCAGCTTTCCCGCCCGGGTTTCAAGGTGGTGATGCATGACACCCTGGAGGAGTTTTATCTCGCCGAGGCCCTGGAATACATTCACGCCTGGCGTCAGGCGACGCCGGACAACCCTGCCGGCATCTGCGGCCCCATCGGTCCCACGGAGCAGCTTCCGCTGGTCGCCCGTCTGGTGAACGAACTGGGCATGTCCATCAAGGACGGCCACTTCTGGGGCATGGATGAGTGGTATGACCCTGACACGAAGAAGGAGGTCAGCATGGACCACCCCCTTTCGTTTGAAAAAGCGGATCGTGAGCTCTGCTTTGACCGCATTCAGAAGAAACTGGTGATGCCTGACAGCCAGCTGCATTTCCCCAAGGCGGACACCAGCGCCTACATCAAGAGCTGGAGCAGCGGCGTGCGCTGCATCGTCATGCAGGGCGGCCAGGGAGACATCAAGCACTGGGCTTTCAACGATCCGCTGAAGCGTGCCGGCAAATGGAAGAACGAGCCGCCGCCCGCTGCCGAATACCGCAAGCTGGGCACCCGCATTGTTGAGCTGCATCCGGTCACCCTGGCCCAGAACGCCCGCACCTCGGGAGGTGGCAACATCACGATGGTGCCCAAGATGGCGGTCACCGTGGGGCCCAAGGAGACCTGGATGGCGGAGAAGGTCAGCATCTGGCATGCGGGCAAGCATGACAACCCGCTGGGTCAGCGTCTGACAGCCCTCATGATCTCGAAGCGTCTGGTGGACAGCAGCGTGCCGATGTCGCTCCTGGCGGATCATCCGAACGTTCAGTTCAACTATTACCGCGGCGGGCTGGGCGAGGTGGCGGTGGAGATGCACTAAGCTGCCGACCGGCCTCCTTGGAGGCGGGGAAGCAGGGCGGTGCTCAGGTCAATTTCCGGGCGTTCGACCAGGCAGGCTTGAAAACCTGCCTGAAGAGCCCCTTGGAAGTCCGCCTGCTTTTCGTCGCCGACATGCAGGCATTCATCCGGTTTCAACCCGGCCAGCCGGGCGGCGTGGCTGAAGATGCCCGCATGCGGCTTGGAATAGCCGGTGTCGCTGGAGATGACGACGGACTCAAACAGGGGCAGAAGACCGAGGCCGTCCAGGATGCCCTTCAGGCGTGCGTCAAAGTTGGATAGGATGAAAAGCCGGAAGCGGCCTCTGAGTTCTTCAAGCACCTGCCGAACTTCCGGATAGGCCAGCCATGCCTCGGGTCGGGCAAACCAGGCGTAGAGATCCTCGAACAGCGGTTTCATGACTTCGGCTGGAAGCCTGGCTCCCAGGGCGTCGGCAAAGCAGTCATCCACCAGCCCCGCCCACCAGCCGCGGTCGCCATCGCTTGCTGGAATGCCGTGATGCTGGGGCTGCGGGCGCGTTTTCCAAGCCCGGCGGAAGGCGGTTTCAAGCTGCTCCGGGACTGCCTTCACGTCATGACGCTGCGCCAGGCGGGCATAGCTGGCTCCGACGGATTCCTGAAGATGGATCAGGGTGCCGGCGGCGTCGAAAAACACGGCCTGAACCTGCGGACGGCCGTGATTGTTCAAGCTTGGCTGGCTGTCCTGCTTCAGGTTCACTTCACCACTGGCGTGAGGACCATGTTGCGGTAGTCGACATTGGTGTGGTCGCCCTGAAGATAGATCGGGCCCGGCTTGAACTCATCGCTGGTCATCGCGCCGCCGGTGCAGCCGAGGACGGCCTGATTGTCGATGAGGGTCTTGCCATTGAGGATGACGGTGAGGTGACGGGCCACCAGGGTGATGTCGAGCGTCTGCCATTCGCCGATGGGCTTCTCAGCCGACACGCTGGGGGTGATGCGGCTGTAAAGCGCTCCCATGTGGTGAGAGTCGAGCGGTTTGCCGAAGCTCTCCATGACCTGGACTTCATAAATGCCCCTCAGGTAGATGCCGCTGTTGCTGCCCTCCTGGGTGCGGACTTCCGTCTTCAGGTTGAAGTCTTCGAACTCCGCATCGGTGCGCAGGTTGCCGAAGTGCTTGTCCTTGGCCTTGACGACGCGGTTTTGAAGGATGCCGTCGACAACGCTCCAGCCATTGTCCGCCTTCTCATCCAGCAGCCTCCAGCCGGTGAGGTCCTTGCCGTTGAGAAGCTGGATCGGCGCGCCAAACTTGACCTTGGAGAGGTCGGGGCGGGCAGGCAGGGCGGGGATGCGTTTGCCTGAAAAACTCTCAGCCTTGCCGATTTCCTTGCCCGCGGCGTTTTTTCTGGAGGTGGTCAGGTTGAGCAGGTCACCTTCGGCTCTGGCCGTGAGGGTTTCCGTCGTGACCTTGCCTTCCTTGTTTTTTTGCTCACGGGTCACGATGAGGGTGTCTCCCTCCACCCGGGTCGAGGTGGTTGGCACCACGCTGCCGCCGCCCCAGAGCACGCTGGATGTGAGGGAGCCGTCCTTTTCCTCGACACCGAGCCAGCCGGCCCTGCCTCCGGGAATGGTCAGGGCCCAGCGGCCCGTGAAGACGGATTCAGCATGGATGACGGCGGGGAAGGTGAGTCCGAGGACGGCGGTAAGAAGAAGGTGGCGGGACATGGATGGGTTGGAGGAACGGTGAAATGGAGGAGGTTTATCAGACGGCTCGATCAATCCAGAAACTGGAACTCGTTCGACATCATGAGGACCTGGGCGAGCTGGGACAGGGGCGACTGGGGCTTGGTCCGGTTCAGTGGCCAGCCATCGGGGCCGCAGAAGTCGCTGTCGGCCTTGGTGATCAGTGTGGCTGGCGCATCCGGAACGACACGCTCGATTTTCGGGATCCAGTTGTAACCGTCGCTGTTGGTGTCGCCTTCGCTGTCCACGATGAAGGAAAGGGTTTCTCCCTGCTGCACTTCAATTTCCGCCGTGATGTCCTTGGCGTCGTTGGGACCGACATGCTGGCTGGTCACGACGCCGGTGCGGCTGGAGAGGATCAGGCCGCGGATGCCGTTGCCCTTGTCGCTGCTGCGTTTGAGCTGGCCGCTGAGGCGGACGCGTTCCTTTTCAAACGGGGAGGTCCATTGCAGGATGGAGGCGAACTCGCGGCCGGGATGGCCGTGGCCGACACCGATGAAGAGGTGGCCGAACTCCTTGTCCGGGAAGGTGTCGGTGGGATACCAGCGGTTCTTGGTCTGGGCGCTCTGGCCGAAATGCGGGAAGGGCTTGAAGGCGGCAAGCCTGTCCTTGCCGGCTGCGTCCTTTTCGAGCCTGCCGTAACCGGCGGTCCAGATGAAGGCGCTGCTGCGCCGGCGCAGCTGTTCACTGTCCTGGATGAAACGCTGGGCGAGCTCGACCTCGTCCGGCCTCGGGTCACGACGCAGTACGCGACGATACAGGCTTGTCACCGCCTGGGAGTCGATGCTGCTGCCCTGGAGCGTCGTCTTGTCCGCCGCATGAGCGGCCCGATTGCTCATGAAGGGGCTGTTCATGAGGAACAGCGCCTGCTGGGGGACGGTGGTGACATAACGAACGGGGCTGTGGCTGTCCGGGTTGGCGAAGTCGAACATCGCGGGCACGGTGGGCTGGTCGTAACGGTTGACGAGCAGGAACAGGCTGCGGCGCATGTCGGCCTTGGCGTCATTGTAGGGGACGGGGCGGCCGCCGGAGATGTTCAGGTCAAGGTCGGTGCTGGCCTGGAGCAGGGAGTCGCGCATGGTCTCATAATCGAGGCGCTGGCGGTTGAAACGGCTGAGCAGCTCGTTGTCGGCATCCTTGAGGTTTTTTTCAGGCGAGACCTCCGAGCTCTGCTGCCAGGTGCGGCTGAGCAGGATGTGGTGATGCAGCTTCTTCAAGCTCCAGCCGTTGTCCATCAGGTAGGCGGCCAGATGATCCAGAAGATCCAGCTGGGCGGGCTTGGGCGTCTGAACGCCGAAGTCGCTGGTCTGGCTGACGAGAGGCTTGCCGAAATGCAGGCTCCAGACGCGGTTGACGAGGACGCGGGCGGTCAGCGGGTTGTCCTTGCTGGCGATCTTGCGGGCCAGTTCCAGGCGGCCGGAGCCGTCGGTGAACTTGTCGCCGCCGAACATGGTCAGCCAGCCGCGTGGGGCGGGCTCGCCCTGGCGGGCCGGGTTGCCGCGCATGTAAACACGCACATCGTTAGGCTTGGGCTTGTCGAGCGTGACCATCGCACGCGGCGGGGCGCCCGGGTGCTCGGACTCCAGCTTCACCCGGTCATTGCCGAACTTGGTGATCTTCTCGAGATCCTTGCGGGTGTAAAACAGGTTGGCCTGCTCCACCGGCACGGCCATCGGGCTCGGGTCAGACATGAGGATCTCGCGCACCTGCTTCCAATCCGAATTGTCGGGCTGCTTGCCGTCGAGGCAGGTAAGGAAGATGTCGGCATACATCCGGGCGATGTCATTGAAGCTTTTCGGCGCCGGGCGTTTGGCCAGCTCGTTGCGCGGCACGGCGTTGAGGCCGCTGTCAGGTTGGGTGAGCGAGGCGAGCACCCCGGGCGCCTTGGCGGCAAACTCAGCGGCGGGGATGCCGGCAAAGGCCTTCCACGCGATCATGACCGGGTGCGGCTTGTCCTTCAGGGCATGACGCTGGACGAAGTCGCCCCATTTGTCGGCGACGGTGTCGCGCAGCTTGAGCTGGCCGGCGCGTCCACGCATGGCGGTGCGGTCCTTGATGCCTGCCGCCTCCTGGGCGAAGGCGAGATACTGCTGGACGCGTTCCGGGCTGCGGATCTCCTTGTAGACCTCCTTCTTGAACTCAAGCTCCTTGCCGGCGATTTCGGCGACCTTGGCCTCGTAGTCCTTGAAGGCGGCCTCGTCGGCGGCCCGGCCGATGACCGGCAGGTCGGTCTGCTCCGGCTGCTCCGAACTGCTGAAGACGGAATAGAGCGCGTAGTAGTCCCGGCTCGGGATGGGGTCATACTTGTGGTTATGGCAGCGGGCGCAGCCGACGGTGAGGCCGAGCATGCCGCGCGTGACGACATCAATGCGGTCGTCGGTCTGCAGCAGGCGGTCACTGATGAACTTGTCGCCCACGTTCAGGAAGCCGAGTGCGGCCAGGGAGGGGTGGGCGGGCTCTTTGGGGTGCAGTCGGTCGGCCGCCAGCTGATGCATGAGGAACTGGTCGTACGGCAGGTCCTCGTTGAGGGATTTCACCACCCAGTCGCGGTACGTGTAGGCGTAGGGGTAGTTGATGTTGCGTCCGGCGACCTGGTAGCCGTCGGTGTCGGCGTAGCGGGCGATGTCCAGCCAGTGGCGGGCCCAGCGCTGGCCGTAGGCCTGGCTGGCGAGCAGCCGGGTGATCAGCTTGTCGGCGTCCGGGTTTTTGACGAAGTCCTGGATCTCCTCATAGCCGGGCTGCAGGCCGGTGAGAGTCACATGAATGCGGCGGCAGAGCGTGGCAGGGTCCGCCTTGTGGGCAAAATCGAGACCGGCGGCCTTCAGCCTGGCCTGCACCAGGGGGTCGATGTCTGCTCCCGGCTTTCTGCTGACCGGAACGTAGGCCCAGTGGCTTTTCCAGTCCGGCTGTTCATGGGCGACCTCCTTTTCAGCAGGCCAGGGGAGCCCCATCTGAATCCATTTTTCAATCGCGGCGATCTGTCCGGGCTTCAGCTTGTCACCTTTTTTTGGCATGGCCTCGACACCCGGGGCATGGGTGATGGCCTTCAGAAGCTTGGAGGCGGCGGGGTTGCCGGGTTCGACCACCTTGCCGTAGTCGCTGCCTTTCAGCAGGGCGCTGCGCAGGTCCACCCTCAGTCCGTTTTCATGCTTGTGACCGCCATGGCAGTCGTAGCAGTTGTCGGCCAGCACGGGGCGGATCTCCTTTTCGAAGAATTCAATCTGATCGGCCGGGAAGGCCGGGGTGTCCGCCGCCTGGGCGTGGACATGGAGGATGGCGGCTGCGCCACCCAGCAGGAGAAGCGGGCGAGAAATCACGGATGTCATCGGGGGGATTACGACAGAAGAGGATGTGTGCGGGACACACCAGGATGTAAAACGCAACTTTCCGGCCGGGACTTGCGGACGGTCTGAAGCAAATGCGCCCCGGGGCCGTCGGGCATGTGCATCCCAGATAGAGCCCCGTGCAAAAGCAGGCTTCCCTCGGGTCGTTGGTTTGGCCTAACCTCCGGTCAACCTTTCATGAAACGCCTCCTTGCCGCGCTCCTGCTCTCCTCGTTCGTCGTCCAGGCTTCAACCCATGCGGCGGAACCGCTGCGTGTCTTCATCCGGGCCGGCAAGAAGTCCCACGGCCCCGGCGCTCATGATTTCCCTCAGTTCCTCAAGGACTGGGTTCCGATGCTCAATGAGCGCGGCGCAAAATGCGAGGGCAGCCTCGAGTTTCCGACGAAGGAGCAGCTCGACAAGACCGATGTGCTCATCCTGCACGCCCAGGAGGCCGGGAACATCAAGATTGGCGATGAACGGAAGAACCTGATGGAGTTCCTCGGCCGGGGCGGCGGCCTCGTGGTCATCCACGCGGCGGCGGTGTCGAAGGACCACGACTGGTTCAAGACGATCATCGGCGGCTCGTGGCACTTCGGGCAGACCAAGTGGCTGGAGGCGCCCATGAGCCTGTATTTCACCGATCACGAAAACCCCATCACGAAGGACATCAGCAACTTCGACATCGACGACGAGATCTACTACGACATGGACCTGCTGCCCGAGGCCAAGATCCTCGCCGCCGCCTACACGCCGAACACCCCGCAGGTCAAAGGCGGCAACAAAGAGGCGCAGCAACGTGCCGCCGAGGCCGTGGCGAAGAAGAAGGCGGTGAATATCTACGACATCCAGCCGCAGGTGTGGACCTATGAGCGTAACGCGGCCATTCCTGGCGCCTCTGAGCAAGGCAATCGGGCCATTCCTGGCCCGTCTGAAGGGGGCAAGAATGCCTCCGATACCACCTATCGCGCCTTCACCTGCATCCCGGGCCACTGGTATAAAAACTTCAGCCACAATGCGCTGCGCACGATGATCCTGCGCGGCATCGCCTGGGCCGGAAAGCGGCAAAATATCGACGAGCTGTGCAAGCCGGCCGAGCTGGGCGATGCGCTGCGCTATGTCGAGGGCGGCTGCCCCAGCCCGCAGGAGCTGCCGAAGGCCTTGGAAGTGCATCCGGAATTCAACCTGAGCCTCGTCGCCGCCGAGCCGCTCATCAACAAGCCCATGAACATCGACTGGGATGAGAAAGGTCGCCTGTGGGTCACGGAGACGCCTGAGTATCCGAACGGCCTTCGTCAGGCCAATGTGGATGCGTGGAAGGACAGCGGTGCCGTCAAACCCGGCCAGCATGATCGCAAGCCGCTCGACTGCGTCAGCATCCTCTCCGACACAAACGGCGACGGCGTCATGGACAAGAAAACCGTGTTTGCCGACGAGATCGAGCTCGCCACCAGCAGCGTGTTTTACAAAAACGGCGTCATCGTCTGCGCCGCGCCGGACGTGTGGTTCTTCGAGGACACGAATGGCGACGACAAGGCCGACAAGCGCACCAAGCTCTACACGAACCTCGGCAACCGCGACACGCACGCCGTCATCAACAACATGCGCTGGGGCCTCGATGGTTGGATTTATGCCACGCACGGCTACAGCAGCACTGACGACGCGAAATCCGGCGATGGCAGCAAGGGCTTCGGGCCCATCGGTGCCGGCGTGGTGCGCTTCAAGCCGGATGGCTCCGCCTTCGAGCAGTATGCCTCCCGCGGCGGCAACACCTGGGGGCTCGACATCACCAGCGACGGCCAGGTGTTCTACACGCAGCCGACGAGCGGCAATCACTTCATCCATGTCGTGCTGCCGGAGTATGTGCTGGCCAAGGGCAAGCTGCCCGGCGTCATGGGCACGAACGGCATGCTGCCGAAGGAGCCGACGTATCCGGCCATGCATTGGGAGCAGCAGGCCTATGTGCAGATCGACCAGGTCGGCAGCTACACCGCCGCCGCCGGTTGCGCCATCTATGAGGGCGGCGCCTGGCCCGCGAAGTGGAACTACGGCTACTTCACCACCGAGCCCACGCTGAACATCGTCAGCCACTTCATGGTCGAGCCCGATGGCGTGACCTACAAAGCGAAGCGTGAGCCCGGTCGCGAGCAGACCGAGTTCATTCGCAGCAAGAACCTGTGGTTCCGCCCCATCGAAAATCGCGTCGGCCCGGATGGTGCGCTCTACATCGTCGATTTCTGCAACCAGGCCGTCATTCACAATGACACCCGCGGCCCCACCCACGGCCCCGCCAACGCTGCCGTCCGTCCTGACCGCGACCACTACTACGGCCGCATCTGGAAGGTGCAGCACAAGGAGGCCAAAGCGCCCGCCGCCACGGCTTATCGGAACAAGCCGGAGTCCAAAGGTGCTCAAGGCAGCAGGGCCCTGCGTGCTTACGAAGCCGCGCAAGGCTCCGCGAATCCGCAGCAGCTCCTCAAAGACTACGCCGCCGCTCAAGACGACTGGACCCGCAGCGCTCTCATCGCCGCCGCAGCCGACAAGGCGCCGGAAGTCATCGCCGCCGCGCTGTCATCCTCGCTTCCTGGAACATATTCCGACTTCGTCAGTGCTTTAATCCCCGCCGAACTACCTGCTCATGCTGAGCAACTCGTCATCGCCTGCGCCAAGGCCGAGATGAAGGCCAATCTTCTAAAAAACGTGATCCTACGTAACATTGCAGCCAACGTCAATGATGCCCCGGCAATGTCTCCGGCACTCACGGAAGCATTAAAAGAGCTTCTCCATCAGCCAATCTTTGTTGCGGCAGCCACTTTGCCGATCGTCTCCAAGTGGGATAAGAGCGGCGCATTATCCTCGGAAGTCAAAAGTGTGGAGTCGGCCCTCATGGATAATTTCCAACGTTCTGAATTGAGTGTTGAGATTCGTGCTACTTTTGCCCGTTCGCTCATTCAGATTGGATCGAGCCAAGTAGAAGAGATAATATCGCTTCTCGGATCTAATCTGCCCGATGGTCTCAAAATTGGTGTGCTGAATGATTTGTGTGAGTTTGGTGGCACTAAAGGTGCCAAAGCAGCAGCGAATGCTTTTCAGCATTTTACTCACAATCCGGCATTGGCTGCTGCAGCCCTAGATTCGATCCTCAAACGCCCCGAGGCCACCAACGCCCTCCTCGACGCCGTGAAGGCCGACACGCTCAAGCGTGAGCTTTTCGCCCCCGGCGATGTCGCACGCCTTCGCTCGCATCCGAACAAGCAGATCGCCAAACGCGCGAACGACCTCTTCAAGGTCAACAACGCCGCGAAGAACGCGATCATCGCCAAGCTGACTCCCGAGATGGAAAAACCGGGCAACGCCGCGAACGGCAAGATGCTCTTCACCGCCGCCTGCGCCGTCTGTCATAAGCTGGGCGACATCGGCGTCGCCGTCGGTCCGCCGCTGGATGGCATGGGCGCGCATGGCCCGGCCGAGCTGCTCGTGCACATTGTCGATCCAAACCGCGAGGTCGATCCCAGCTTCTGGGCCTTCAACATCAGCACGAAGAAGGGCGAGACGCTGGTCGGTGTCGTCACCAGCGAGAACAACGCGACCGTCACGCTCGCCACGCAGGCCGGCGTGCGTGAGGTTTTGAAGAGCGACATCGACAAGCGTGAAAACACCCGCCGCAGCCTCATGCCGGAAGGTTTGGACGCGCTCGGCCCCGATGCCTTGCGCGACATCCTCGCCTTCATCTGCGGCGATGCGATGAAGCAGTTCCGCATCCTCCACCTCGCCGACGCCTTCACCGCCGACAGCCGCGACGGCCTCTTCGCCAGCCCTGATCCTCGCGGCGGGCAGGTGAAGCTCACCAAGTTCGGCAACGTGAAGGTCGAAGGCGTGCCGTTCTTCATCCAGGACCCCACGAAGAGCTCCACCGGCGCGAATTTGATCGTGCTCAAAGGTGGCCCCGGCAAAGACAACCACTCGCAGACCTTCCCCGCGAAGGCCGAAGTGGCCATCAACGTCGCCGCGAAGCGCCTGCAACTCCTCAGCGGCGTCTCCGGCTGGGGCTGGCCCGCCGTGCAGGATGAATCCCCCGCGTTGAAAGCCACCGTCGTTTATGAAAACGGCGAGAAGGACGAGTTCACCTTCCTCAACGGCCTGCACTTCAGCGACTACATCCGCCCGGTCGAAGTCCCCGGCTCCAAAGGCATCGAAGGCCTCGCCGACGGCCAGGAGCCGCGCCTGCTGACGATCGAGCTCACGAAGAAGGCCGTCGCCAGGACGCTGATCCTCGAAAGCCCCGCCGAAAACAAGACGCCTCCGGTCATCATCGCCGTCACGGCGGACATTGAAGGCAAGGGCCCCGCGCCGCTCAGCGCCGATGCCAGCAAGCGCCCGCCGCCGCCTGCCCGCGGCAAGGGCAAGGGGGGCGTTGCGCAGAACGGCCCCGCCGCCCCGGATTCACCCAAGCAGGGCGGCCAGGGCGACGGCCCGCTCGTTCCCGTGACTCCTGTGAACTGGGAGGCAGGCAAAACGAAGGTCCTCGTCATTGGCGGAGGTTCCTCGCACAAGTTTGCCGAGTTCTTCGGCACCACGGATGTCGCCACGTTGAAGGCTGCCGGATTCACGGTTCATTACACCGAGGACCGAGACCAGGCCGCGGCCGAGCTCAAGAACGCCGACGTGGCCGTGATCAGCGTGAACCGGAAGTTCTTCGACACGGCCGCCTATCGAAAAGCGTTGATGGATTTCGCCGGAGCAGGGAAGGGCGTCATCATGCTGCATCCCGGCACGTGGTATGGCTATGCCTCCTGGCCGGAGCTGAACGCCCAGATCGTCGGCGGCGGCGCCCGCGGCCACGACAAGATCCATCCCTTCGACGTGAAGGCCCTCAAGGCGGACCACCCTGTGATGAAGGACGTGCCCGCCAGCTTCACCGTTGAAGACGAGCTTTACTACGTGAATGCCGAAGGCGTTCCTGAAGGCACCGCCGCCATCGAAGTGCTCGCCGAGACCAGCAACAGCGACAAATATCAAAAGCCGCACCCCAGCGTCTGGATCACGAAACACCCGAAAGCCAAAATCATCGGCCTCGCCCTCGGTCATGACGCCCGCACGCATGACCTGCCGCCCTACCGGAAGCTGCTGACGAACGCCGTGCAGTGGGCGGCCGGCAAGTAAGCGGCTGTTGCGGCAATGTCTGTTCGGCGCGGGAAAGCCCTGCGCCTTGAAGGGCTTGTTGCGGAGTCAAAGTCCGTTGCATGGTGGCGCTGCCGAGGTGCGTTAATGTAGGTGTCTTTCACCATGTGCCGTCCTGCTCCCGCCCGCCTGCTGCTTTCCTGCCTGACCCTTGCCGCCTCCGCCCTGTGGGCCGAGGATGGCTTTGTGCCGATGTTTCAGCCCAACAGCCTGGATGGATGGGTGAACGCCAACTGCGCGCCTGAGACCTGGAGCATCAAGGACGGCGTCATTTCCTGCACCGGCAAGCCCACCGGGGCCCTGCGCACGGCCCGGCAGTATGAAAACTTCATCCTGGAGGCCGAGTGGCGTCATCTTTCCAGCGCCGGCAACTCGGGCATCTTCATCTGGGGAACCCCGATCAGCGCCCCGGGCGTGCCATTTCTTCGTGGCATTGAGGTGCAGGTGCTGGATCATGGTTACATGAAAAACGCTGACCCGGCCAAGCCGCGCTGGTTCACGACCCATGGCGATGTCTTTCCGATTCATGGAGCGACCATGGAGCCCCATGGCGAGCACAACGGCCAGAGAAGCTTCCCCAGTGAGGATCGCAGCAAGCCAAGCCCTGAATGGAATCATTACCGGATTGAGGCGAACAACGGCCGACTGACCCTCGCCGTGAACGGCAAGGTGGTGAGCGGTGGTGACAACTGCAACTATCGCAAGGGCTACCTGGCCCTGGAGTCCGAGGGCGCGCCGGTTGAATTCCGCAACGTTCGCATCAAGGAACTGCCGTCCACCGGCACGCCGCCGGAGCTGACGGCAGCGGAAGACCAAGGCTGGCGGGCGCTCTACACAGGGGTGGATTTCCGCAACTGGCGGGTGCCTGTGACCTCCGGTGACCGTTGGAAGACCGCTGACTGGCAGATCCAGTTGGCGGAGGGGCAGACGGGCTCAGCGCTGTGGAGCGAGGAGGAGTTTGGCGACGTCGAGATTATCTGTGATGTGAATCTGCCGAAGAAGGTCGACCTGACGAAGCCTGCGGCAGGTCTCTGCGTGCGAGGACTCAGTCATCCCCTGGTCATGTTTGGCAGCGGCGGCCAGGCGCCCATCATGCTCGGGCCCGACAAGGTCCAGCCGGGTCGCTGGTACCGGGTCAAGGCCACGCTGAAGGGCGGCAGCGTCCGGGTGGTGGTCTGCGAGGCGCAGGACAAGAATCCGCAGAGCTTTGAAGTGACCGTGGACATGGGGGCGTCCGGCAGGATCGGGCTCTCCGACCTGACGCAGGCGGTCGGTTACGCCAACATCTTTGTGCGTCCGCTGTAGCTGTTTTTCTTTACGAGCCGCCGAGGGGGCGCGTTAGTTTGCATCCCTCCATCATGCCAGACACGGTCGTCCAGGAATACATCGACACACCGGCTGCCCGCACGGAACTGGTGGCCTATTTGACCCAGGGGGTTGGAGCCGGGCTGGATGACACCGGCTGGCGTCGCCGACTCAGTCATTGGTGGGATGAGAATCCGTGTGCCGATCTGCACTCGCATCGGGGCTTCGTGGCGAGGCATGGGGATAAGTTGGTGGGTTTTGCAGGGGCGATTCCATCCAGCTACACCTTGAACGGTCTTGAAGTGCCCGCCTTGCTGGGCACGACACTGCGCGTGGATGCAGGTCATGCAAAAGCGGGGCTGCAGATCCTGCTGAAGATGCGTCGCCTGGGGCAGCAGGTGCTGATCACTCACACCACGCCGGTTCCCAGGCTTCAGCAGCTGCTGGCGGAGATGGGGGCGCACTCCGAAACGCGGATGTCCAGGCGCGTTCTTCCTCTGGGCAGGTTGGCAGGACTGCTTCCTGGCAGGTTCAGGTGGCCTGAGCTGGACGCTTCGGTGCAGAGAGCCGCCTGCCTGGACGGAATCAAGGGGCTGGCGGTTGCGCCGTTGAAGCGGGAGGTGCTGGAGAAAGCGGTTTCGCTCGAACTTCTTCGCTGGCAGATCGAGAGTCCGCTGCAACGGCTGCATGTCCTGGGGGCTGTGGATTCCAGCGGCTGCCTGCATTCCTTCCTGATTCTGAGGAGGAGCCGATTCCTGCGTGTGTTGAGCACCTGGGAGATTGTCGAGTCCTGGACGGCCAGGGACACAGTGGAAGAACTCTGGGCCCTGGTCGGGGAGCTGATCCGTGAGCCTGGGATTCTGGGCGAGAGGCTGAACTGGCTGGCGGCCACCTCTTTCGCGGCAGACTTTCACTGGCGGGGCCTTCCATGCCTCTTCGAACACCCGGAAAGGGTCTGTCATTACTTTCTCATGCCCGAGGAACTCCGGCAGGTGGTCAAGCACAGCATGCTGGCGGAGGGGGACCTCCTGCTGTGATCCGTGAATCTTGCATGGGCCTGGAAATGAACCTTTTGTCAGGTGTTCCTTGCCGCCGCTTCTCCGCAGGTTAAAAACCCAGCATGTCTGAAGAGCTGAAAAACATCCCGCGGCACATCGCCATCATCATGGATGGCAACGGTCGCTGGGCCAGGGAACGCGGGCTGCCCAGGACGGAAGGGCATCGACGCGGGGCTGACAGCGTGCGCACCATCACCGAGGCCTGCGGCGAGCTGGGGGTGGAGTTTCTCACCCTCTATGCATTTTCCTCGGAAAACTGGCGGAGGCCCAAGCGGGAGGTCGAGGCCCTCATGAAGCTGCTGGAGCAGTTCCTCCGCACGAAGACCCCGGAGATGATGGAGCAGAACGTCCGGCTTCAGGCCATCGGCCGCCTGCATGACCTGCCGCAGTCCTGCCAGCAGCAGCTTCATCGCAGCATCGAGCAGACCTCGGGCAACAGCGGGCTGACCCTGGTGCTGGCGCTCAGCTACGGAGGCCGGGAGGAGATCGTGGACGGTGTCAAAAGCCTGATCGAAAGCATCGAGCGAGGACATCTCGACAGGGGCATGATCGACACCGAGGTCTTCTCCAAGCATCTTTACACGCGCTACTATCCGGACCCCGACCTGCTGATCCGGACCAGCGGCGAGATGCGGTTGTCGAACTTTTTGTTATGGCAGCTCAGCTACACCGAGTTTTACGTCACGGACGTGCTCTGGCCTGACTTTGGACGGGCGGAGCTCGTCAGGGCGATCCGGGCCTATGAAAAGAGGCAGCGCAGGTTTGGAGGCGTGTGACCCTTATGAAAGCACTGCAGCTAGCCGGGCCGCTAAGGCTTGAGCTCATCGACCTGCCTGAAGCCGCCCCCCCGGGGCCCGGGGAGGCCCTGGTCGCGATCAGGTCGGTCGGCATCTGCGGCACCGATCTCAGCGGCTACCTGGGCAGGATGCCGTTCATCGAATGCCCGCGCATCCTCGGCCACGAGCTGGGCGTGGAGGTGCTCGCCACCGGGGAGGGGGTGCGGAACGTCCGTGCGGGGGACCGATGCTCCGTCGAGCCCTACCTGAGCTGCGGAGACTGCCACGCCTGCCGCCAGGGCCGAACCAATTGTTGTGAAAGCCTTCAGGTGCTCGGCGTGCATTGCGACGGCGCGATGCGTGAGCGCATGATCCTGCCGGCGGTGAGGCTTCATCCCGGAAACGGGCTGGGCTTTGATCAGCTTGCCCTGGTCGAGACCCTGGCGATCGGCTGCCATGCCGTGGACCGTGCGGTTCTGCGTGAGGGCGAGGATGTGCTGATCATCGGGGCCGGGCCCATCGGGCTGACGGTTCTTGAATTTGCCAGGCTGCATCCATGCGCCATCACCCTGCTGGAGCTGAACGAGGACCGACGGCAGTTCGTCGCCCGTCATTATCCCGGGGTGCGCGTGGTGGAAAGCCTGCCCGACATGCCGGCGGCCCAGGTGGTTTTTGACGCCACGGGGCATCCTGAGTCCATGTCGCGCACCCTGAGGCTGGCGCGTTTCACCGGGCGAATCGTCTTTGTGGGCATCACCAAGGAGCCGGTGGTCCTGGATGACCCGCTGTTTCATCGTCGTGAACTGACCCTGCTGGCCAGTCGTAACGCCGTCGCCGCCGACTTCCCTCGCATCATCCGGCTGATCAACGAGGGAGTCATCAACACCGGAGCGTGGATCACCCACCGTTGCAGTCTTGAAGAGCTGCCGCAGTTGATGGCGGCGCTTGTCATGCCGAGGAGCGGCGTGGTCAAGGCGGTGGCCTCTCTTTGAGCGAAGGCCGTCAGGGCAGCTTGACCGGCACATAAGCTGCCGGCAGGTCCACCTTGAACCTCCAGCTGATGACTTCGTCAGGCTGGTCTGCGGCGCGTTTGAAGCTGAGCGTGACGGCGCAGTCCTGGCGGCGCAGCCGGGTGGGCAGCCGGTAGCTGACGACGAGCGTGGTGGCATCCAGCTGAGCCGGCACCAGCCCGAGTCCTGCGACCCGCATCTTGAGGGTTTCCGGCAGGATGGCGCCAAGGCGTGCGAGGTTTGCCCGGATGAGAGGCTGCCTGTCTTTGACGAGTTCATCGGGTGCCGGGGAGAGATCGATCAAGGACTGACCCTGGGCATCCTTGGCGGATGCCGTGAGGAAGCGGTTGGAGGAGACATCGCCGCGGCCGCGGAAGCTGGTGGCCAGCTTGAAGTTGGCGTCGCTTTCCCCATGGATGATGTAGCGGCCAAGCTTGCCCATGGGGCTGTCCCAGGTGACTTTCTGGCTGTTGACGGTGACCAGGGTTTCGTAGCCAAGCTGAAGGGAGAGCTCGGTGATGGAGTCGTCAAAGATGCCGAAGGGATAGGCGAACGAGGAGCAGGAGATGCCCAGGTTCTTTTCAAGGAACTCCTTGGAATCCTTGAGCTCGCTGAGCAGCCAGAGCTGCTGGTCCTGGGGCGTGCGACCCTTTTTCTGACGAAGGCTTTCATGCGAGACGCTGTGGCTGCCAATCTCGCATCCATGCTTCATCATCTCCCGGATCTGCTCCCAGCTCATGGATCGTCCGCCGATGTTCACGTACTTTTTGTAGAGGTAGACGGTGAAAGGAAAACCGAGCTCCTTGAGCACCGGGAAGGCATGGGTGTAAACACCCTCCCAGCCGTCATCCATGGTGATGACGATCGCCTCCTCGGGAATGTTTTTCCTGCCCTTGCGCCACTCCAGCACATCACTCAGCGGTATCACCGGGATGCCGGATTCCTTCACGGCCTTCATCTGTTCCCTGAACTTGGTGGCAGCGATGACCATCGGGCTGCCGCCGCGCTCCCTGAAGTCGTGATAGCCAAGGATGGAGACCACGGATGACTTGTTCAGCTCAAAGGGCTTTTCGGCCGGTTCGGGTGCCGAGAGGGCCGCAGGTTCGAACACGGCGCTGCCTTTCAGCCTGCTTTCCAGGGCCTCCTGCTCAGGTGTCAGCTTTTCTTCAGCCGGGTGAGTCACCCTGGGTTTTTCAGGCTGGGCGGCGGTGATGCCCGCCAGCCTGGCAAGCCGGTCGAGCTTGGCTTCGATGCGTTTGCAGGATGTCAGGCAGACCGAAAGGGCAAGGAGGCCTGGCAGAAGAGATTTCATGAAGGTGGAAGATGAAAAAGACGGATGGCAACAAGGGAGGTCAGCAGTTTCTTGCAAACCCATTCTTCCCGCTCATTCTGAATGGTGCTCAGAAACCTCCTCAAATCGAAAATTCACCGCGCCAACGTCACCGATGCCAACATTCACTATGAAGGAAGCATCACGATCCCCGAGGATCTCATGGAGGCGGTGGACCTGTGGGTGGGCGAAAAGGTCCTGGTGACCTCGGTCACCGGAGGTCAGCGTTTGGAGACCTATGTGATTCCCGGCCCGGCTCATTCCGGCAAAATTGTCGTGAACGGGGCTGCTGCACATTTGATCAGTACCGGGCATGTGGTGACGATCATGGCCTTCTGCCAGTCGGATCAGCCCTTGGAAGCCAGACGGGTTCTGCTGGACTCCCAGAATCAGATCGTCAACCACACGGTCAAATAGGAGGGGCTTCCGCCCAAATTTTAGCCGAATTTTCCAGCTTTCAGGGGGAGGAAACTTTCCTTGACCCTCAAATGCGCCTCTTTTAGGGTTGTATCGGTTGGAAAAATGGAAGGGACGGCGCTGCTTTCGGCATCTTTTTCATGAAAGCGTCATGTCGCCGTCGTTTCATTTTCCTTATTCTCTCATTTTCAATCCCTTTTCCCCAATTTTAGCATGTTTGGCAGTTTTTTTGGTTTTGGAGTCAAAGACATCGGCATCGATCTCGGCACGGCAAACACCCTCGTCTACGTCAAGGATCACGGGATTGTGCTGCGGGAGCCGTCCGTGGTTGCCGTCAAATCGGGCAGCAATGAAGTGGTGGCCGTGGGTGACGACGCCAAGCGGATGCTGGGCCGCACCCCGGGTGGCATCACGGCGATCCGGCCCCTCAAGGATGGCGTGATCGCCGACTTCCGGGTGACCGAGGCCATGCTTCGTCATTTCATCCGCAAGGTGCACAACAACCGTCGTGCCATGCGCGGGCCCCGTGTGGTCATCGCGGTTCCGTCCGGAATCACCGAGGTCGAAAAACGTGCGGTGAAGGAGAGCGCCGAGGCTGCGGGAGCCCGTGAGGTCTACCTCATCGAGGAACCGATGGCCGCGGCCATCGGAGTCGGCCTGCCTGTTCAGGAGGCGGCCGGCAACATGATCGTTGACATCGGGGGTGGCACCACGGAGGTGGCCATCATCTCCCTGAGCGGCATTGTCTACAGCCGAAGCGTGCGTGTCGCCGGGGATGAGCTGGACGAGTCCATCATCAACTACATGAAGCGTGCGTACAACCTGATGATCGGCGAGCGCACGGCGGAGGAGATCAAACTGAGAATTGGTTCGGCATTTCCCCTGGGCAAGGAGACCACCATGGAGGTGAAGGGGCGCGACATGGTCGCCGGCCTTCCGAAGACCATCACCATCACCAGCCAGGAGGTTCGCGAGGCGATGCTGGAGCCTCTTAACGCCATCATCGACGCCGTCAGGACGACGCTTGAGCGCTGTCCGCCCGAGCTTGCTGCCGACCTTGTTGACCGTGGCATCATGCTTGCCGGCGGCGGGGCGCTCCTGCGCGGTCTTGACAAGCTTCTCCAGGAGGAGACCGCGCTGCCGGTTCATGTCGCCGAAGATCCCCTCAGCGCAGTTGGTGAGGGCGCCGGGCGGGTCCTGAATGAACTGGAGTTTCTCAAAAAGGTGAGCACGACCGAAGTCTGATGACGCCGGCGCCGGTGTTCATCAGTTCGACCAAGGTTCAGGCAAAGCGCCAGCGGGGACACGCCCATGAAAAAGCTCAACATACTCGCGTTGCTGATCTTCGTCGCCAGCCTGCTGCTGGTGTTTACGCTGGACACGCCCACCACGCGCGAGATTCAGTCGCGGGTGATGGCCGTGCTTTCTCCGTTCATCCACACGAGCGCGGCGGTTGAGGAGAAGATTGGCGGCACGACCGGGCCGGTGATGGACACCCGTGAGATGAGGGTGGAGAATGAGAGGCTGCTGGTCGAGGTGGAAAGACTGCGCATCATCTCGCAAAAATACCTGCAGGCCCTGGAGGAGGTCAACCAGCTGCGCGGGCTGGTGGAATTCAAGAAAGCATCCCCGTTCAAGATGACGGCTGCGCGGGTGGTGAGGCGTGTGTCGACGACCTGGTGGAACACGATGATCATCGACAAGGGGCTCCTGGACGGGCTTGCCACTGACACGCCGGTGATCAGTTCTGCGGGCCTGATTGGCAAGACTGGAAAAATGGCCCCGCACATGGCCGAGGTCATCCTTCTGACGGATGAAGCCTGCCGTGTCTCCGCGAAGATCGACGGCACGTTGGAGCAGGGCATTTTGTCCGGGGAGCGCGGCGGACTGGACCTGAGGCCTGATCTACGGCTGAGGTTTTTGAATCGTGCGGCCACGATTTCACCGGGGGCGACCGTTGTTTCGACGGGCGAAGGCGGCGTGTTTCCCGCCGGGTTGCTCATTGGCAGGGTGAAGCGCTTTGAAGTCAAGGACATCACCGGCGAGGCGGTGGTCGAGCCGGCGGTGGATTTTTCGCAACTCCGGCACGTCTTTGTGCTGGAAACGCATGAGGAGGCCTCCGCAGGCCGTTGAGACAGCAACCAGGCAAGAAAAGATGATCTTCTATCCTGTCACGATGCTCATGCTGCTTCTGGCCTTTGCGGCCCAGGAGTTCATGCCCGGCATATCGATGGCCTACAATGCGACGCTGCTGCTGCCGCCTGTCCTGTTCTTCACCGCCGCCGTTGCGGTGCCCTTTCCAATGATGCTGCTGATGGCGTTCATCACAGGATTTCTGTGGGACGCCAGGAACCTGCCGATGGTGGGCGCCTCGGCGGCCGGTTCCTCCGCCGACAGCCTTGTGGGTGGGGCGCTGGACTCTCCGGAGGTCTCCGGCGGCATGGGGATGCTTTTTGGCATCTCGATCATTTTGTTCGCCCTGGCCGGGGTGTTTCTCCAGGGCGTGCGGCCCCTGTTCAAGAGGGGCAGGGTGGAGCTTCCCGTCATGCTGGTCGGCTTCACCACCTTCTGCTGGCTCCTGATTGAATACCTGCTGATGACCTTTTTCAGGGGTGCGCTGTTCTTTCCCGCGTCCGTGTGGATCAAGATGGTCACGGACACCATGCTGGCGATGCTGGCATCCCCTTTGTTGTTTCTATTGTTATATTCGCTGGCCGGCCTCTCACGTTATGAGATCCGCTACGAAGGCCTGAGGTACTCTTTCGATGGTCGTTAAATACCGATTCCGCCTCCATGTCTTCACCCTGGCCATGCTGTGTGGCTTCGGGGTGCTGGTCTATCGGCTTTGGTGGCTGCAGATCGAGCATCACAGGGAGTTTGTGAACAAGGTGCCCGAGGCCAAGCGCGAGCGTGCCCGCATCCCCGGTGTCCGCGGCGAGATCAAGGATCGAAACGGCATGGTGCTCGCCACCAACAAGGCGACCTTCGAGGTCCGGGTGAACCTCAAGGAGGTTCTCGATGAGCACGTGCGCCAGTGCCGGGTGAAAAAGGTGGAAGTGCCCATGATCAAGGTGGAGTTCCGCGACCGCGGCATCATCCGTCAAAAGGACGAGCCGGACATCGTGACGATGTTCAAGGAGCTGATCGAGTCACGTCTTGCCGACCTGGGGCTGGCGGCGGCGTTCAATGCGGAGCAGGACCTTCGGGTGCATTTCCGCAGCTTCGGCGGCGTCATTCCCTGGGTTTACCGGGACAACCTGAGCTTTTCCGAATTCAGCCGTTTTGCGGAGCACAACCTGTCGCTGCCCGGTGTCACCGTCGCGGAACGCGGCAGCCGCGTCTATCCGCTGGGCGCGCTTGCCTGCCACATCCTGGGGTATGTGCGCCTGCCTGACGACCAGCGTGTTTCAGCCGAGGAGAGAAAGGGCTGGGACTATTACGTGCCTGACGACTACGGCGGCGCCGGTGTTGAGAAGAGCTTTGATCAGTATCTGCGCGGACGTCCTGGAGTCAGGGTCATGCAGAAAAACGAGCGTGGGCGCATTGTCGGTGAGGTCACCTCGGCCTTTGAGGCGCCCCGCAAGGGAAATGATGTGTTCCTCACCCTGGATGCGCGCATCCAATACATCGCCGAAATGGCCCTGCGTGACGGCAACATCGGACGCGGATCCGTGGTCGTGGTCAAGCCCGACAGCGGCGAGGTGCTGGCGATGGCCTCGGTGCCGAATTTTGACCCCAACCGCTTCATTCCGAGCATCAAGCAGGAGGACTGGGACGCCCTGACGACGAAGGACAAGACCTGGCCGCTGCTGAACCGGGCCACACGCGGGTTTACACCGGGGTCGACCTACAAGGTTCCCATCGCGCTTGGCGGATGTCTGGCGCACATTCAAAACCAGAGCTTCAACTGCAACGGCAGCGTCACCTACGGCACCAAGGCGATGCAGTGCTGGATTCAACGACAGAACGGAGGCTCCCATGGCTCCCTGGGGTTGAGCGACGCCCTGATGCGTTCCTGCAACTGCTTCTTCTATCAATATGGCAACTCGGCGGGCATCGACCAGATCACCCGTGTGGGCAAGATGCTTGGCCTTGGGGAAAAGACCGGCATTGAGCTTGATGAAGAGGACGCCGGGATCCTGCCGAACCCGCAGTGGCTTCGTCTGCGCAGTCCTCAGGAGCGCTGGAGCGCCGGGTACACGGCCAACACCTCCATCGGGCAGGGCATGGTCCTGGCATCGCCGTTGCAGATGGCGTCGGTGGCGGGCACCGTGGCCAGTGGCAAGAGTTTCAAGCCCCACCTGCTTTATCAGGTGATGGATGGCGCCGAGGTGGTCGAGGGGCACAAGCCGGTGCTGCGGGCCGACCTGGGCCAGCACTTTCCCGCCTCGGACCTGGAGCTGGTGCGGCGCGGCATGTGGAAGGTCGTCAACGACGCAGGCGGGACCGCCAAGGCCGCCCGAATCCCGGGTGTGGAGGTGGCGGGCAAGACCGGCACCGCTCAAAACTGGAGGCGGGATGACCGCAATGTGCGGGTGGAGGACAACCACACGCTTTTCATCAGCTTTGCCCCCTATGTGAACGCCAAATACGCCGTTTGTGTGATTGTGCAGGGCGGCAAGTCGGGCGGGGGGTGCGCCGCGCCGGTGGCCAGGCGGGTGCTGGAAAGGTCTCTCGCCCTGGAGCAGGGTTACAATCCCGGCGTGGTCCGGCTGGCGGAAGTCGCCGGCAATTTCAACAAGATCGAGGCGGTCACCTATCCCGACGAGGGCACCCCGGTGCTTGTTGCCGCAGATGAGGATGGCGACACTGGCGGTGACGCCCCTGAGCGTGAAAGCACGGATGCCTCGGCCCAGCCCCGCAATGCTCCCAACATCCGGCGAGAGGCGGACCGGGAAGGGTCATCCTCATCGACTTCAGGCCGCTCTTCCTCACGGGGAGCATCCGTCAGGCCTTCACGTTCAGATCGTGAAGATTCCTCCGCTCCCGCCGGTCAGCCTGAAGCCGCCCCCAAAGCCGGAGGATTTTTTCGCAGATTGTTTCGTTCACCCAATTAACCACCTTCAACATCCACCTCATCATGGCATTAAGCTTCGTTCAGAGAGTCAAAGAGTTCATCACCGGCAAGAAGGACATCAAGGCCGGTACGCGCCTGGTCATCAATTGTGAAAAGCTCGAGAACCGTGTGGCCCTTCTCGACTCGGGCGCGCTTGAGGAGTACACGGTAGAGAGGACCGGCACGAGCACCATCGTGGGCTCGATCTTCAAGGGGCGTGTCAAAAACATCGAGCACGGCCTCAAGGCGATGTTCATCGACATCGGCCTCGACAAGAATGCGTTCCTGCACTTCTGGGACGCCATCCCCGAGGCCCTCTCCAACCAGGGCATGGAGGAGGTCAGCCGCGGAGGTGCGGCCAAGCAGAAGCAGAAGAGGATCAAGGCCGAGGACATCCCCCAGCTCTATCCTGTCGGGTCGGAGATCATGGTCCAGGTCACCAAGGGGCCGATTGGCAACAAGGGGCCGCGTGTGACCACGAACATTTCGCTCGCGGGCCGTCTGCTGGTGCTGATGCCTCAGAACGACCAGTTTGGCATTTCACGCAAGATTGAGGAGCCCAAGGAGCGTGCCAGGCTGCGCAAGATCATTGAACGGGTGAACATGCCCGAGGGCATGGGGCTGATCATGAGGACCGAGGCTTCGGGCAAGCGTGCACGTCATGTGATCCGCGACCTGAGCCTGCTGATCGAGCAGTGGAATGAAATCACGGCGAAGCGTGACAGCAAGGGGGCCCCGGTCTGCTGCTTCCAGGAGCCTGAGCTGATTGAGCGCACGGTGAGGGATTTTCTCACCGAGGACATTGACGAGGTCGCCTGTGACGACCGCGAGACGGTGGAGCGCATGCAGAAGATGGCGGCTCAGATTTCTGCTCGTGCCAAGCGCCGGATCACCTTTTACCAGGGACAGGTGGCTATTTTCGAGGCTTACGGGATCCAGAAGCAGATCGACAACGCCTTTTACCGCCAGGTCTGGCTGCCCTGCGGGGGGTACATTGTGCTGGATCAGACGGAGGCGCTGGTCTCCATTGACGTCAACACGGGCCGCAACAAGGGCGCGAAGGACCAGGATCGTGTCATTGTGGAGACGAACCTGGAGGCCGCCGCCGAGGTGGCCAGGCAGCTCAGGCTGCGGAACATGGGGGGCCTCATCGTTGTCGACTTCATCGACATGAAGCACCGCAAGGACCAGCAGGCGGTCTACAAGGTCATGCAGGATCATCTCAAACGGGACAAGGCCAAGACGCAGGTCCTGCCCATCAGCCAGTTTGGTCTGATGGAGATGACCCGTCAGCGGCTTCATGAAAGCCTGAGCAGCGCCCTGTATGAGGCCTGCCCCTACTGCAAGGGGCATGGACAGGTCAAGACCACCACCACGATGAGCGTGGAGCTTCAGCGTGCGCTGAGCTCAATCCTCGGGCGCGGGCGTGCCGAGCACAAGAACCTGATTGTGGTGGTTCATCCGGAGGTCATGCAACGACTCAAGACGGAGGACGGGGAGCTTTTGGTCGCTCTGGAGAGGAAGTATGAAGCGCGTCTGACGTTTCGCAGTGATCCCACGCTTCATCGCGAGGAGATCAAGATCAACAGCGCCCAGAACGGCGAGGACGTCAGGCCCTGACGCCGGGCCTGGCATCGGTGACACGCCTTTTCGGCGTGCCACCCGGAGCCTGCGATTGAACACATCCTGTCCAACCCACTGTCAAAGCCGCCATGTCAGCCGCCCCATCTTCCCGCAGTAAAATCATCCTCATCGGTTCGTCCTCCGCCCTCATTGTCGCCTTGTACTTCGGCTGGCAGTGGGCAGGGCAGGAGGCTGTGGTGAAGCCGGCTCCCGCCCCGGCAGCCGCCAAGAGCAGTCCTCAGCCGGTGAAGCCCGCGGATGCCTCCGGCACATCCTCCAAGGATGGCAAGCCGGCGATGGCTCCGGGAGGTGACAGGCTTTTCACCGTCGAGGAAGGGGATCTCATGATCGATGAAATCCTCAGGTCGACGAAGGAGATTCCCGAGATGGCGCGTGACCTGCATGAACTGGTGAAGAAGCTCAACGGTGAGGCCCAGGTGAATGCGAGCCGGCACCTGGTGAACCTGACCAGCGATCAGGATTATGGACTGATCGCCGGCTTCCTCACGGACGCCAAAATGAACCCCGACGTCGTCGAGGTGTTGTTTTCCGACCTGATGAACCGCAATCGTGTGCTGCAGATGCCGTTGTTCATGACCATGCTGAAGAATCCGGCCCATCCTCAGAACGAACAGGTCCGCAACGTGCTGACCATTCTTGCGGGTGAAGATTTTGGCACGGACTGGTCCAAGTGGGACGCCTGGGCGGCGGCTGAAATCAAAAACCAGCAGACCGGCCAGTAAGTGGATTCTTCGTCAGAACCTGCGCTCAGGGATGCCTGAGGCTGGGAGGTGATGAGGCCTTGAGCGTCTTGCCATCACGGTTGAAGATCCGGTTTAGAAAGCCCGGCTTTTTGGAAGCTTCGTTCGCCGCCTCAACTTCCGCATTGGGAGGCGGCATGACGGGGTCCTGGGGAAAGCGCCCGGACACTTCCGAGCCGATCTTGGTGCGGTAATCCTCCTTGATGGAGGCCTGCCTCAGGTCGATTTCACTGGTGACGACCTGGGGCTGGATGAAGATCAGAAGCTCCTTGCGGGTGGATTCATTCTTGTTGTGCTTGAACAGGTTGCCCACGCCCGGGATGCGGCTCAGGAAGGGGGTGCCGGAGCTGCTTTTCTTGTCGCTGTCAGAAATGAGGCCTCCCAGCACGATGGTGTTGCCATCACGCACGTTCACGGAGGTGACAATCTGCTCGGTGGCGATGATGGGGACGGTGTTCTGGGCGATGACGGTTTCATCCACGACGGTGTCGTTGATCTGGGCGATGGTGAGGTTGACCTCGCCATCCTCGTTGATGAGGGGCAC
>CAZXPU010000036.1:0-43679 GCA_964642905.1 uncultured Prosthecobacter sp. | reverse complement strand
ACCCACCGTTCATGCGGCTGGTGGTGGAGGTGATTGGAGGGCCGTATGAGAACGGCGGCTATGAGGTGAGCGTGGCGCACTACGGGGAGCAGAATGGGGACGCGATGCGTGACCCGGAGATGACGTTCCTGGTGGTGACTTCGGGAGAGGTCACCACCTGGACACCGCTGACGTTCGAGAACAGCTACATGGGCTGTTATCAGGTGGTGGCGGAGGCGACTCGGGAGGGCCGGCTGAGGGTGAAGAATGCCGCGATGCTGCACGACCTGCGCGACTTTGCGAACCAGTGGGACTGCAACCTCAAGGAGCAGGGCTTTGGGCTGGCTTGAGGGGCGATCAAATGGTGATCAAAACGGTGCGACACAAGAAGACACGGTGACGAGGCCAGGAGGCGGTCCGCATGGGCCGCCCTCCCCCCCTCAGCACCATGAGCAAGAAAGCACTCGTCGAACAACTTCGTCTCCGACTCGCCAGCAACGACCGCTGGGCTCTGCGCGCTCTTCTGCGCATCTACCAAAACCAAACCGCCGATGAGCAGACGCGGGACACCACGCTGGAGCGCAACGGCATCGGGTTCACCGGTCCTGATGCTGAAATCCTATCCAGCTTTGCCCGGCAGTATCAACGGCGCGGGTGCCTGAGTCCAAAACAGATGGCCATTTTGCATCGACGCATCCCGGCCTACGCGCGTCAGATCGTGCAGCACGGCGACATCCAAAGACTTGAAACTGCCCTCGGTGGCCATGCGGCCTCTCAGCCAGCACATGCCTGAATCAGGCTGACAACGTCCTTGGTTTAGTAACCTGCTGCACTTCAAGTGTGAAGCCCTGATGATTGTCGAAGGGGCGAACCGTGCCAGTCACCTGAACCACCGGGAAGCGCACCGTTGCAAGCCCCCAGATGCGATAGGCGGCGGCGAAGATTTCGCATTCGACGATGCCTGTGCGGTCGCATATCGAGATGAACTTCATGGGCTGGCCATCCTGTTGCAGATGGGAGCGGCTGACGATAATGAGACCGCAAACGGTCACGGTTTGATGCGGGTAGCGGTGAAGCTCGGCAATCGGGCAGTAGGAGGACCAGGCGATGCCGTCATGAAGATCGAGCGGATGTCCTCCGATGCTGAAGCCCAGCAACTCCATTTCATCACGCAGCTTCTGAGTTTCCGTCGGTTCTTCCCGAAAAGCGACGCGCAAGGCGTCGGATGACGGCAGAAGCCAGTCATCGCCCGCGCCGGCGGCTTGGGCGCTGTGCAGGCAATGCCAGAAGTGTTCTGTTCTGCTCGCGCCAAAGCTGTCGAAAGCACCGCAGCGGATGAGATGAAGTGACTCGGTCGAGTCCGGCCCGACACGGTCGCAGAAGTCGCGCACGCCAGTGAAGGCAGACCGGGCCAGCTCCTTTCGCCAGCGATCCAGCATTCCCGCGCTGAGGTCTTTGATGACGTTGAGCGGCACACGGATGGATCGGCCGAGCGACGGCGCGGGCGTGCCGTGCCGAGCCGTGATGGGCTCCACGGTGAAAGCATCGCTGCCATCATTGATGTGGGGAGGCAGGAAACCAATGCCCAGCCTGCGCGCCTCCAGGGTGTAAACCAGGCGCGAGTAGAACCCCTTGCCGTTGGTGAGGACTCCGGCCAGGAACTCGGTCGGATGGTAGTGCTTCAGGTAAGCGCCCTGGTAGGCTTCCACGGCGTAGGCGGTGCTGTGGGCGCGGCAGAAGGCATAGCCTTGGAATCCAGCCACCAGCGCCCAGACGCGCTCGATGCTGGCTTCATCCCGGCCATTGTCCCGGGCGGCTGCGATGAACTCCTGCTTCAAGACCTCCACCTTGGCCTGGTCCTGTTTGACCAAGGCTCGCCGCAGCACGTCACCTCGCCCCGGCTGGAGCCCGGCAAAGGCTTCGCAGATTTGCAGGATGTGCTCTTCGTAGGCCACGACACCAAAGGTGGAGCGCAGCACAGGTTCCAGGCTTGGGTGAGCGTATTCCACCGGTTCCAGGCCTTGAGCACGGCGGGCGAATTGGGTCTTTTTCAAACCGTTGGCTGCGCCAGGGCGGATGACGGAAACGATAGCCACCAGGCGGTCGATGTCCCGCACGCCCGCCATGCAGGCCAGGCTGGTCATGGCAGGGCTCTCGATGTGATGCACGCCACGCGCATTGCCAGTGGCTATCATGTTCCAGACTCCGGGATCGCTCCACGGCTCGGCGGCCCCGGAACGTGGCGGGGATTCCGTGCCACCCAGACCTCCCACTTCGAGGGCATTCAGCTGCACGGCTCTGCCCTGGTGGCTGAGCAGCGCTTCGGTGTCGCGCAGGACGGCCAGCCCGCCTTGGGCGAGGATGTCGAGCTTGATGAGTCCGACAGCCTCCACGGCATCCATGTCGAAGTGGGTCGTGGGCCAGCCTTTCTGGCTCATGAAGGTGGGGGTGAGACTGTGGATCGGATCACGCGACAGCACGACACCGCAGGGGTGCATCTTCGGATAGCGGGGAAAGCCATCGAGCATTCCAGCCATCAGGAGGGCAGTGCGCAAGGGTTCTTCCTGCCAGCCCTGGTCCGAGCATTCCCTGGACATGGCGACAGCGTCAGCGGCGTGACGAGCATCGGTCCACGGCATGTGCTGGGTCAGGCGGCGGATTTCGCTTTCCGACACGCCCAGCACCTTGGCGATGTCGCCAAAAGCCGAGCGGGCCTGGAAGGTGCTGAAACCACCGACGATGGCGGCGTGCTCGGGTCCGTAGCGGTCGAGCAGTAGCTTCACCACGTCGTCCTTGCGGTCATGGGCGAAGTCGATGTCGATGTCCGGCAGCTTTTGCAGCGCCATGCGCTCGCGGTTGAGGAAGCGCTTGAAGTAGAGCTCAAAGCGGATGGGGCAGACATTGCTGATGCCAAGGCAGTAGCAGACCAGCGAGTCGGCTGCGCTGCCGCGTGTGATCCAGCGGATGCCAAGCGCTTCGCACTCCTGCAGAAGCTGCCAGACCGTGAGAAAGTATTCCTCGTAGCCGACCTCGGCGATGATCTCCAGCTCCTCGCGCAGCTGCGCTTCATGCCGCCGCGCGTTCGCCCCGTAGCGCCTCCGCAAGCCTTCGTGAGCGAGGCGGCGCAGCATGGCTGCGGGCGTCGTGCCGTCGGCCGGCTCGTAGCGGGGAAACCGCAGAGTCTGGAAATCGAAGGCAAACTCGCACCTTTCCACCAGGTCCTGCGCCTCGGCGCTGGCCCGAAAGGCAAAGTCACCGCGCCGCTTCTCCGGATGTGGTTCGCGCAGGAGGGTGAGCGTTTTCATGCTCTGGAGGATGTCGAAAAACACCCGGTCCTCGGGCTTCCGGTAACGCACCTCGGGATGAGCTCCAGCGGGCACCAGAATCAAACCCTCCCCGTGCTCCCGCAGCAGCGGCGGAGTGATCTTGGGGGCCGAGAGCAGGCGGCAGAGATGGGCGTAGCCGACGTTATTTTCGACGTAGGCCAGCCAGCGATCCTGTCCACAGCGCAACTCCGCCCCGACAATCGGCTTGAGGCCGGCAGCGGTGGCGGCCTGGCAAAAAGGCACAGCAGCGTGCAGGTTCGGATCAGTGAGGGCCACCGCACTGGCCCCAGCTTCGACGGCGGCTTCGATGATGCTTGGGATGGTGAGTGTTGAGTCGAGGAAGCTAAAGCAGCTTTTGACGTTGAGTGCGGCAGCGAAGCCCGGGCGGGCCGTCTTGAGGAAGATCTGCGGCCCTCCGCCTGGACGCTCGCGCAGGACGCGGTTGGTGGCTTCTTCCTTGAGGCCCGTCGCGGGTTTTGGCTTGGGCAGCATCTGACGCGGAGCATTGCCCTGGCGGTCGAGCCAGAGATCGTGCCCGCGCAAAATGCTGCGATTGTCGCGGCGCAGTTCATCCACCACGAGGGACAAGGCGTGAAGTCGCTCGCGTTTGGCATCCGCCACTTCCAGCGCCAGGCGCGCACTGAACCCGGATTCATAGATTTTGCTCAGGCGCAGGCCGATGAGCCGCACGCTGACCCTGCGTTCCCAGGCCCGTTTGAGCAAGACGGGCAGCAGCGGGTAGCAATCGTTCTCGAGGTCGGTCGGCTCATCCAGGCTGATGGAGCGGGTGACCTCGTCCATGTCGTTGTAGCGCAGGCGCAGCGTCACCGTGCGAATGCTTTTGCCATCCTCCCGGACTCGACGCATGAGGCCGTCGATCATGGCGCGCAGACGGGCCAGGATGAAGGTGCTGTTGGTCGTGTCCTGGTCGAAGGTTTCCTGCTCGCCATAGCTTTTGGCCGCTGGGGCCTCACAGATCACCGGGCGGGCATCGTGCCCCATGGCGTAGTCATGCAGGGAGGGTGCGCCACTGCCCACCAGCAGCGCCAGCTCCTCCAGTGGCGTGTGAGCGATGTGCTCGACCCGGCGCAGCCCCGCCGTGTCCAGACGGGCAGCGAGTTGCGGGCCGACCGAGGGCAGCCATTTGTTCTCCAACGGCCAGAGGAACCCCTGCTCATGCCCGGGCGAGACTTCGATGAAGCAGTGTGGCTTGCGCAGCTTGCTGGCAATCTGAGACACCAGCTTGTTCGCGCCGACGCCGACGGAGACCGACAGCTTCAGGCTCTGGGCGATCGCTTTCTGCATTTTTGCTGCCGCATCCCCCGCCCGAAGACGGGGCGCTCCGTGCAAATCCATATAGCATTCATCTATCGAGGCCTGTTCCACCAGAGGCGTGAAGTCGTAGGCATAGGAGAACATCAGGTGCGAGAAACGCTCGTATTTATCGAAGTCGCAGGGCAGCACGATGAGCCCGGGACAGAGCTTCTTGGCTCGCGCGGTTGGCATGGGCGTGTAGATGCCCATCTTGCGCGCTTCGTAGCTGGCGGAGGCGATGATTCCACGCCGCTCCCTTCCCACGGCAATCGGGCGGCCCCGCAGGCGCGGGTCGGCAGCCTGCTCCACCGAGGCAAAGAAGGCGTCGGCATCGAAGTGCAGGATCATGACCGTGGCAGGCTACGACTTCTCCACCAGACGCAGCAGGGCGATCAGCACCCCCTGGATGACCAGTTCGCGGGCCGGAATCAGGTCGGGATAGCGGGGGTTAGCCGCGCGCAGGTAGGGCGCTCCGCCCTGAATGATGAACCGCTTGAGGGTGGTTTCCCCGTCGATGAGCGCCGCCACGATGTCGCCGTGCTTGGCCTCGCGGAACTCCATGATGACGATGTCGCCCTCGAAAATGCCGGCATTGCGCATGGAATCTCCCCTCACCTTCAGCGCGAAGGTCCGGGCGTTTTTGGGCAGCCGGAGCGTCGAGGGATCAATGTCGATGCAGGCCTCCATCCGTCCCTCCTGGACTTCGGGGCGACCAGCGATGATGCTGCCCAGGAGAGGCACTTGGTGCCGGAGCCAGGCTCGGGAGGCGCAGTGCCAGACGAGCTGCCAAGCGGGGGTGAGGGATGCGTGCATGGCGCATCCTGATACTGTTCCTTAGAACATATTCAAGAGCGGCGTGTCATTTTCGTCCGCCACCGAGGCGTCGCCCTCGTGAGGGACCGGCGAGGAGATGGGTGCCCAGACCTCTTCACCCTTGTTGGACGCCCTGCCGGCGGCGCCTGAAACCCGCCAGGCTTCCAGCGCAGGGCTGTCGTAGGGCTGGAAGAACGCCCGGATCTGCTCGGGCGTCAGGTCCGGCCGCAGCCAGTCGAGGGCAGCCTGTTCCTCAAGAACCAGAGGGCTGCGGTCGTGGAACTTGGCCATGTAGCGTCCCGGCGGCGTGGTGATCACGCTCATCGAGGTGACCAGGGGGCCGCTGGCCTCGTCAGCCGAATCCCGGCTTTCCCAGGCATCCCAAAGGCCCGCTAGGAGCAGCTGTGCGTCGTCGCGGCGGTGGATGAAATAGGGGGTGCGGCGGTCCGGCCATTCGTGCCAGCCACGCACCGGCACCAGACAGCGCTGGCGGATGATGGGAGATCGGTAGGAGGCGAGCTCGAACACGCTTTCACAACGGGCATTGAAGGTGTGCAGAAACTTTCGCCCCACGTCGGCTTTGCTGCCCTTGGCCCAGTTGGGAATCAGTCCAAAGCGCATGGGCTCCAGAACCAGTCCGCCGTCGTCGTCCGCCGTGAGGACCTCCGCATAGTCGGTCGGGCAGATGTTGTTCAACACGCGCACGTGGCTGCGCCTGTCCTCGCGAGTTTTGGGTTTGCGTTCCCTCACCCGCAGCGGCTCGCCCGCAACCGCGAGGGCTGGCACTTTGGCGAACTGATTGAGGCGACCGCACATGCGGAAAGCTACCTGGAGCAGCCTCGGCGTCACCAGCAAAAATGGTGATCAAATCGGCGCGACACAAGAAGTCACGGTGACGAGGCAGGAGGCATGTCCAAGCATCGCCGACGCCGTTCTTACTGCCATTCGTCGCCTGATCTCGAACCCTTGTTCGCATGGCTCGCGGTGGCCGGTCTGATGGCTGCCCTGGTGATGTTTGGCTGAACCCATAACCCACCCAGCCCATGCCCACACGCCACGCCCCTGAGATCGAACTGCCCCCGGATGCAGCCACTGCCGATGATCACCGTAACCCGCGCCGCCGCAGACGCGAGAATGACGAACCGGCCCCGGAGCTCGGCATGATCGTGCAGCCCGAGCCCCGTCACAACCTTGAGAACCTCGTTCTGCATCCGGAGGTGAAGACGGACATCCTAGCCGCCCTGCGCGCCCAGGAAACCCGCGCTGACCTGGAACGGGTCTGGAACCTCAGCAGCATCCAGCCTCAGCAGGGCCGCTGCATCCTCAACTTCTACGGGCCGCCCGGCACGGGCAAGACACGCGCCGCCCTGGGCATTGCCCTGAGGCTGGGCAAGCCGCTCTATCAGGTGGACTACTCAGCGGTGATCTCGAAATACCTCGGCGACACGGCCAAGCACATTAAAGCGGTATTCCAGGCGGCAACGGAGCAGGACGCCGTGCTGTTCTTCGACGAAGCCGACAGCCTGCTTTCCCGGCGTGTTCCTGCCGGGGAATCCTGCTCCACCAGCATCAACCAGAACCGCAACACGCTCATGCAGGAGCTCGACAGGTTTGAGGGCGTGGTGATTGTGACCACGAACCTGTTTGAGAACTACGACCCGGCGCTGCTGCGGCGCATCCAGAGCCACATCAAGTTCCGCGTTCCCAACGCCTCCATGCGTCGGGAGCTGTTCGCCCTCCACCTCCCCAACCCGGAGCGGGTGCGGGCAGATTTCGCGGTTCTCGCGGAGCTTTCCAAGGGCCTGAGCGGCGGGGACATCCTCAACATCTGCCTGAATGCGATCTACGCGGGGAGCACCGATCCAAACCCGGAGCGTTGGGTGGTGACGCAAGCGATGATCGAGGCGGAGATTGCAAAGGCCAGGAAGGCGAAGGCGGAGCACTCCGATGAGAAGACGGGGCCGAAGCGGAGGATTGGGTTTTGTGAGAGGTGAGATTTAAAAAAATCCGAAAGAATTAACCATGCGCGAACAATCGGCCTGCGCATCACTGGCTGTTGTTAAACCTTTAGCGCTCACTACAACGTTCAACAATCATCTTTCACCCTCCCTCACTCAAACCCGTTAGGTTATTGATTTCGGTTCGAACTTCTCGATGCACTACTTCGACCAAAACCTCAACTTCATCGACCTCGGAAGTCAGTTGAACGACACTACCAAGCTGGAGATCGGCTTCATGGAGCAGACCGTCCAACGTCCCGGCGTCAACGTATTGGAAAACAAGCACACCATCACCGTCTGTCTCACCTCAAAGTGGCCGATCAAATTTTGATGTCTACCGGCTTATAGACGACTCGTTTGCGCCTATAAGAGCACGCATCATCGCACCCGTTTGAAAATCTAGAATGCTGCGGCGGAGGAGGTACTCGTAGCGGGTGGTGGTCTGATTGATTTCGGCGGCGGTGAGGGTTAGCTGGGCCTGGCTGAGTTCGACGACGCTGCTGCTGCCGGCCTGGAAGCGGGCTTCGGCGAGGCTGTAGGCCTGCGCTGACTGCTCGCGGAGGCGGTCGGTGATATTAAGGCGTTCGAGGGCGTTGGTGGCGTTGAGCCAGGCGATCTGCACGTCGCGGGTGATGGCGGCTTCCTGGTCTTTGAGGGTTTGTTCTGCAGCCTGGGCGCGAAGGGCGGCTTCGTTCTGGCGTGCGGTGTTGAGTCCGCCGGTGAAAAGCGGCCAGGTGAGCACGACACCGGCGGCGGCGTAGTTTTGATCGAGCGAACGATCCCGCCACGGCATGGTGCCAGCGGTGCCTTGCAGGCTGAGGCGGGGGCGGCTGAGGGCGTTTTCGGCCAAGGCGAATTTTTGCGCTGCATCGCGTTCGAGGCGGAGCTTGGAGAGCTCAGGGCGCAAGTTGAGAGCCATTTGGATGAGTCCTGCGGCTTTGGAGGGAAGGTCGACGGGTTGCGCGGGCGAGCTGAGATGGTATTCGGTGCCTTCGGGGTCGAGCAGCAGGCGGGCGAGGGTGGCGTGGGCGGATTTGAGGTCGTTTTGCGAGCGGGCGAGGAGCAGTTCGGCGTCTTTGGCGTTCACTTCGGCAAAGCTGACGTCGATGGCGGACTTGAGCTGGTTTTTTTGGAGGGAGACGGTGTTGTCCCGCAGGAGGCGGCGGGTTTTGACGGTTTGCTCGGCGACATTGAGCAGGGCGCGGGCCTGGAGGATGGCGTAGCAGGCGGCGTCGGTTTCGAGGAGGATCTGGGCACGGGTGAACTGAGCGTTCTGCGCCTCGGCCTCGGCACGCAGACGGGAGCTGGCGGTGAGGTTGCTGGTGCGGCCGAAATCGGTGATGAGCTGGGTGACGCTGAGCGCTGCGGAGGCTCGATCATACACGCCGGCGAGCTGGAGGGCATCGGTGGAGGCTTTGACACCGCCAGTGGCATCGCTGGTGATGACGCCAGCGGCGATGCCCTGCACCTGAGGCAGGTAGGCGGCGCGGTTTTGCTTTACGATCTCCTCGGTGGCGCGGACGGTGAGATCGGCGGCGTTGATGCGCGGATGCCGTTTCAGAACGAGAGTGCGGGCCTCGCCAAGGGTGAGCGTGCGCGGTGGGTCGCCTGCATGAGCGGCGTGGGCCGCGAGGAGGAAGGTGAGGGCGAGACTTTTCATTAGGGGACGGCGGCGGGGTCGCGGGGGCGGTGGGCGATGAGGTAGGCGGCGGGCACGACGAACATGGTGAGCACGACGGAGACGCCGAGTCCGCCGATGATGGCACGGGCGAGCGGGGCGTAGGCCTCGCTGCCAGCACCGAGGGCCAGCGCCATGGGCGCGAGGCCGATGAGCGTGGCGAGCGATGTCATGAGGATTGGGCGCAGGCGCACGCGGCAGGCAGTGATGAGGGCATCACGCAGGGGTGTGCCGTCCTGGCGGAGGTGGCGGGTGAATTCGACGATGAGGATGCTGTTGGAGACAACGATGCCCATCATCATGACCACGCCCATGAGCGACATGACGTTCAGCGTGGTGCCGGTGGTCCAAAGCATGAGCGCCACGCCGATGAGGCCGGTGGGGATGGCGAGCAGGATGAGGAAGGGATCGAGGAAGCTCTGAAACTGGGCGACGAGGATGAGATACACGAGCACGACGGCGAGGATGAGGCCGAGGCCGAAGGTTTTGAAGGAGGCGTTCATGTTTCCGACGCTGCCACGGAGGTCGATCTTGGCTCCTTCGGGCACCTTGGTCTCGGCGAGGATTTTTTCGATGCCTTTCATGGCGAGGCCGACGTCCTCGGTCTCAGGCGCGACGAAGAGATTGATGATGCGGCGGATTTGATAGTGCGTGATCTCAGTGGGGCCGAGCATGGGCTCCAAAGTCGCCACAGCATCGAGGCGCACGGATTTCTCCATGCCTGGGCCGCGGATGGGAATGGCGCGGAGCATTTCAAAGTCCTTCACATGATGATCGGGATACTGGACGGTGAGGTAGTAGTCGTTTCCGCTCTTCGGATCGGCCCAAAATGTCGGCGCGATAAGGCCGTTCGACATGAGCGCGGTGATGATGTTGTGCGTGACCTCCTTTGGCGTGAGGCCGAGCTCGGCGATGCGCTTGCGGTCCAGGTCGAGCCGGATGGCGGGGTAGTCCATGTCCTGCGGCACGAGCACGTCACTCACGCCGGGAAGCTGGCGGATGCGGGCGGCGAGCTCGGACGCGGTCTTGTGAGTGGCCTTGATGTCGCTGCCGCTGATCTGGATGTCGATGGGTGTTGGCTGGCCAAGGTTCAGGACGGAATCGACGAGGCCACCGGACTGGAAGAAGGCGCTGACGTGCGGCATGTCGGCACGCAGACGCTCGCGGACACGCTGCATGTAGTCGTAGCTTCCGACGCGGTGGTGCTCCTTCAGGCTGACGAGGAGCGTGGCGGTGTGCTGGGCGGAGTTGGGATTGAAAATGGCGGAGAAGTCGGCGGTGATGCCGATGTTTGACACGACGATGTCGAAGTCGTCCTTCTCGATCACCTCACGGCAGATGGCCTCGACCTGCTCGACGAGTTTTTCAGTGACTTCGAGCCGCGTGCCGCTGGGTGCCTTCAGGCTGATGGTGAACTGCCCAGCGTCCGTGCGTGGGAAATACGCCACGCCGATGCCCGGCACGAGCAGGCCGCAGGCGGCGATCGCCGCGATGAGGACGATGAGGATGAGCGATGGAGCCTTGAGCGCCGTGCGCAGGAGTCGCTCGAAGACGTTCAGCAGGGTGTCGAAGCGGCGGTTGAACCAGGCGTGAAAGCCACGTGCGTCCGGTGAGCCGTGTGGCTGCACGGTTTTGATCCATTTGGCGCAAAACAACGGCACCACGGTCATGGCGACGAGGTAGGAGGCGAGAATGGAGAGCACGACAGCGAGGCCGAGCGCCATGAAGAGATAACGACTGGCTCCAGAGAGGAAGATGACGGGGAAAAACACCACCGCCGTGGTCAAAGTAGCGGCGAGCACAGGCAGGGCGACCTCACGCCCGCCCTTCTCGGCGGCGACTTCGGGCGTCTCGCCATGCTCCATGTGGCGGAAGATGTTTTCGAGCACCACGACGGAGTCGTCGATCAGGCGTGAAAAGCCGAGTGCGAGCCCGCCGAGGATCATGGTGTTGATCGTGCCGCCGCCGAGGGAAAGCGCTATGAACATGGCGAGCGCGGAGAGCGGGATGGAGAGGAAGACGGCCACCGTGCCCCGCAGGCTGCCGAGGAAGATCAGGATGAGGAAGCCGGTGAGCACGAGGCCGATGCCGCCCTCATGCAGAAGGTTCTCCACGGCCTTTTTGACAAACACGGACTGGTCAAAGACGACGCTGGTTTCGAGCTGCTTCGGCACATCGACGAGGTTTTTGAGCACCTCACGCACGCCATCGACGATGGCGATGGTGTTGGAGTCGCCGCCCTGCTTCAGCACGGGCTGGTAGGCGGAGCGCTGGCCGCCGACGCGGACGATGTTGTATTGCACCTGCGAGGCGTCTTTGGCCTCGCCGATGTCTCCGACGAGCACGGATGACTGGCCGACGGTCTTCAGCGGAATGCGGCCGATGTCAGCGACGGTGGGCACCTGCGTGTTCGCGTAGATATTGTAGTCAAACGGACCGATCCGCACATCACCGGCAGGCAGGATGAGGTTCGAATCGTTCACGGAGCGCACCACGTCCATGAGGCTGAGCTGATGCGCCTCCAGCTTCAGCGGATCGACATAGATCTGGATCTGGCGGTAGCGGCCGCCCATCGGCTGCGGCAGCGCGGCACCGGGCACCACGGCGGCCTGCGTACGCACTTTGTAGTGGCCCACATCGCGGAGCTGGGATTCGCTCATGCCCTCGCCCTTCAGTGTGATCAGGCACACGGGCTGGCTCGATGCGTCAAACTTTAGCACCACCGGCGGCAGCGTGCCGGGTGGAAGCCGTCGCAGCTCCGCCATGGCCAGATTTCCGATGGCGCTGACAGCGGAATCGGTGCTGGTGCCGGGCTGGAAGTAGATTTTGATCAAACTCGCGCCCGGCAGGGAGCGCGACTCCATGTGATCAATGCCGCCTGCGAGAGTAAGGAATCGCTCCAGGCGCGAGGTGAGGTCCTGCTCAATCTGCTCTGGCGGCATGCCGGGGTAAAAGGTGGCAACGATGACCACCGGCATCTTGATCTCTGGAAAGAGGTCCACAGGCATCCGCACGAGGCTGGTGAGACCGACGACGAGTGTGGCGAGGCATGAGACAATGATGAAGTAGGGATAGCGGAGGGCGAATCGCGTCATGATAGGTCAATCTCCGATTCTTCAGTTGAAGATGCCCTGGACGGTATCGCGCAGCTCCTGCACTGTCACACCACCCGCCTTGCAAAGGTCGAGCACACGGCGTTCACTCTCGATGAGCGCCGTGGCGGCCTGTGGAATCGCCGCCGCGATGTCTGAGGGCACGGATAGCACGCCATGCGCATCCGCATGCAGCAGATCACCCGGTTTGACCTCCAATCCGCCGATTTTCACAGGTCCGCCAAACTCAACGACATGCACATAGGCGTGCGAGACAGAGAGGTGGTTTGCAAACAGCCTGAAACCGCTGCGCATGATGGCAGGCATGTCGCGCACGGAGCCGTTCGTGATGGCGGCCACGCATCCCAGCGCCTGCAGGATGGCCGCGTGCACCTCGCCGATGAAAGCACCGGTCCCAGGCTTTTCATCCACATCCTCGATGACCACGATGCGCGGTCCAGGGATCGTCAGAAGGTGATCCCACCAGTCGGTGCGGTCCACAAAGGCACCACCCGTCACAGGCGGGCTGGAGCAGCGGATGCGAGCTGTGACCGCATGGCCGACTACGGGCGAATTACAGCCCGTGAGACAGCGGATGGATGAATCGGCATAGCCTTCATTGCGCAAACGCATGCCGAAGGTCTCGATGGCGTTCGCCACCGTGCAGGTGTCAAGGGTTTGCAGCGCCTGAATGGTTTCGGGAGCAACGCCGGTCTTCATTTCTTGTCGAGGGTGGGTAGTTCGACCTGCTTGGGCTGCACGCTCTGGCCGTGGAAGAACTGCGCACGGCTGCCGACCATGACGAGATCGCCCTCGGCCAGGCCTTCCTTGATCTCCAGATGCGTGGGCGATTCCGTGCCCACGGTGATGTTTCGCGCCTCGAGCTTGCCCTCTTTGACGAGATAGACGCTCGCGGTGCTCTTGTCCCGCGTCACCGCCTCGACGGGCAGCACGAGCGCGTCACTCCGGCGATCGATTTTGAGCATCACGGTGGCGTAAACCCCCGCGATGAGGCTGCGATCCTCGTTTGGCAGGTCGATTTGCGCCTCCATCGTGCGCGTGGCCGTCTCCACCTTCTGCGAGACACGAGTGATCTTGGCTGAAAACGTCTTCGTCAGCGAGGGGATGCGGATCTCCGCCTCGTCGCCCACCTTCACGCCGGCGACATATGAGACGGACACCGGAAATGCCACGCGCAGCAGATCCACCTGCGAGAGGCGCACAAGCGGCAACGAGCCCGAGCTGGTGCCGGACTGGATGAGCGAACCCGGGTCTGAATAGCGCCGAGTGATCACACCGGCGAAAGGGGCGGAGATGTGCGTGTAGTCGAGCATCGTCTGAAAACGGCTCTTGCTCGCCGCAGCCACGTTTTGTTCCTCCTTGGCAGCGTTGAGCGCTGCACGGGCGGACTGGTCCCGCAGCCGGGCGGAGTCGATGTCCTGCTTGGCGATGAGGTTTGGCTGGGCCTTGTCAGCCGATTCGAGGCGGGTCAGCGCCAGATGCGCCTCATCATAAGCTGCTGTGGCTTTTTCCATCTCCGCCTTCGCCCGTCGCTCCGTCGCCTCGGCATTTTGTAGGTCGAACTTCAGCTCCGGCACGTCCAGTTCCGCGATCATCTGGCCCTCCTTCACCGCATCGCCCGCATCGACGAGCATCTTGTCCAGATAACCCGTGGCCCGCGCATGCAGCTCGATCTCCTTGTAAGGCCTCAACTCGGCATCAAAAGCCACCTCACGGTAGATTTCCCCCTTCTTCACCGGCACTGCCGCCACGATTGGCACATCGGCAGCGATGCCAGCATGATTGATAAAAGCGACCCCCAAGACCAGGAAAGGCAGCGCCCGAATATTTAGGAGCGGGTGATAAAGACGGATGGAGTCCAGAGTCGGCATGTCGCAAAGAGAAGTCCGGAAACGAGACCAAGGGGTTTTTTGTTACACTTTTGTCACATGAAAAAATGAGTGGACCAGGTTTCATCTTCTCATCAGGCTGACCTGCCTCCTTGAAACTGTAACGCGGAAATTAGAGTGTTTTCCGGCGTGAGACCGTCAAACAGGGAGCAAAAGCATGAAAAAAAAGACACAGCGAAGAGCAGATCATCTATGCTGTGAAGCGGAGCGAATCTGGGGCGAAGGGATTGGAGGTTTGCCGGGAGATTGGCTTCATGGAGCAGACCGTCCAACGTCGCGGCTGCAAAGTGTGGGAAAGTAACCACACCATCACCGTATGGCTCACCTCAAAGTGGCCGATCAAGTTCTGACCTTGCCGAACCGCGCATAAAGCGCCGGGAGGAGGAACAAATTGAGCGCCGTGCTCGTCGCGAGGCCGCCGAGAATGACGAGGGCCATGGGACGTTCGATTTCGTTGCCGGGCACATCGCCTTTGAGGACGAGTGGCAGCAACGCGAGCGCGGCGGTGGCGGCGGTCATGAGGATGGGAACGAGGCGTTCCTCGCTACCGCGCAGGATGAGATCGAGGCCAAAGGGCTGAGCTTCTTCGGTTTGCAGATGACGGTAGTGGCTGACGAGCAGGATACCATTCCGCGCGGCGATGCCGAGCACGGTGACAAAACCGACGAGTGAGCCGAGGGAGAGAATGCCTTTGCCAAAGAACCACACCGCGAACACGCCGCCGATGAGGGCGAATGGAAGGGTGAGCGCGATGAGCAGGGTGAGGCGAACACTTTGGAAATCGGCGAGGAGCAAAACGAGGATGCCGGCGAGGCTGGCGAGCGAAAGCCAGAGGAGACGGCTCTGCGCGAACTGGCGTTCGGCCCATTCGCCGAGGATTTCGGGATGGTAGCCGCGCGCGAAAGTGATCTTGCCGATGCGCTGCTCGATCTCGCGCACCACATCGCCGAGCGCCTGCCCGCTGGCGACGTTGCAGGTGACGTCGATGCGGCGGGAGGCACCTTCGCGTTTGATGGCATTCGGCGTGGGCACGATGGCGAGATCAGCCACATCAGCGAGGCGCACATGACCGCCGGAGGGAGTTTCGATTAAAAGTTCGCGCAGCGTGGTGTAATCCGCCCGTGCGGAAGGCACGCTCCAGACGGTTACATCATGGACGCGCTGTTCCTGATACACTTCGCCGACTTTTCGACCGCTGATGAGCGTGGTGACGGCCTGACGGACCTGCCCGGCGGTGAGGCCGTGCAGCGCGGCGTTTTCGGGGCGCAGTTTGACGGTAATCTGCGGCACTAGGACCTGCGGCTCCACCTTCAACGCGCTGACGCCTGGGATGTCTTTGAGCACCTCGCCGACCTCCGTGGCGTGGGCGCGGAGTTGATCGAGTTCAGGGCCGAAGATACGCACCACAACACTGGCGCTGGCCCCGGTGAGCACTTCCTTGATGCGCTCGCGCAGGAAGGTGAGCAGATCGCGTGTGAGGCCAGGATAACCATCGACGACGGCCTGCACCTTGTGAATCGTCTCGTCGTAAGGCGCGGCGGGATCGAGGCTGATCCACAACTCGGTGAAGTCGGGGCCGACCACTTCATCGGCCACCTCGGCACGGCCGATGTGCGCACCTTGATTGCGCACGCCGGGCACCTGCATCAAATCATGCGCGGCGGCGATGGTGATGCGTTTGCTGGCTTCCACGCTGGTGTTGGGCTTTTCCAGCCAGTGCATGAGGAAATCGCGTTCTTTAAAGCTAGGCAGAAACTCTTCTTTAAGCTGCGTGTGCCAGACCCAGCCAGTGCCGGTGAAGGCGACGAGCAGGAGCAACAGCGCGAGCCACGGGCTGCGGGCAAAGACGGGCAACAAGCCGCGATAGACGGCCTTCATGCCACGGGCGAGCAAGGCATCGCGATGAGCGCCGGGCTTCACTTTGAGCAGCATGAGGCTCAGCGCTGGCGTGAGCGTGAGCGCCACGGCAAGCGAGGCGGTGATGGCGAGGATGTAACTCAGCGCGAGCGGCTTGAAAAAAGTGCCCGCAAGGCCCGGCAGGAAGAACACGGGCACAAACACGAGCACGATGATGACACTGGCATACACCACGGCGCTGCGGACCTCCAGCGAGGCATCGAGCACGACTTGCAGCTTCGATTTGGGCGAGGCGGAGGCGGCGTTTTGCCGCAAACGGCGGAGGATGTTCTCCACGTCGATAATGGCATCATCCACGACCTCGCCGAGGGCGATGATGAGGCCGGCGAGGATCATGGTGTTGATCGTTTCGCCACGCCAGGCGAGCAGCAGCAGCGCCACGGCGAGCGAGAGCGGGATGGCGGTGATGCTGATGATGGTGGTGCGCCAGTCGCCGAGGAAGAGGGCGAGCACGACGACTACTAGCAGGCAGCCGAGCCACAGCGCCTCAGTGAGATGATCAATCGAGAGCTGGATGAAGGTCGCCGGGCGGAAGATGGTGCTGTCGATGATGACGCCGGGCAGCGCGGGCTTCATGTCCTCCAGCACCTTTTCGACGCCGGTGGTGACATCGAGTGTGTTTCCCCAGGGCTGCTTCTCGACGATGAGCAGGATGCCATCGCCATCATTGATGACCGCATCGCCGATGAGCGGGGGATTGCCTTCGACGACTTCCGCGACATCGCCGAGCCGGATGGGCGCTCCATTGCGAAACTCCACGACGGTGCGGGCGAGATCATCCGCCGTGGTGATGAGCGCGAGCTGATTGACGGGCAGGCGGAGGTTCGGCGTGTCAATGAAGCCGCCCGCGCTGATGACGGCGGCATCGCCTGCGGCCCTCGTGATGGCATCCAGCGTGACACCGGCAGCGCGGAGTTTTTGCGGATCGACGAGCACCTGAAACTGCCGGTCTCGCTGCCCCCAGATGGCCACATTGGCCACACCGGGCACGGCCATGAGGCGCGGGCGCATGGTCCAAACCGCCAGCTCGCTGAGCTGCATCTGACTGAGCGTTTCCGAGCGCAGACCGACCTTCAAAACGCGGCTCAGCGATGAATAGGGGGCCATGAGCACCGGCGGCTTCACCACGGCAGGCAGGCGGTTTTGTGCCAGATGCAGCCGCTCCTGCACGAGCTGACGTGCTTTGAGGATGTCGGTGCCCGTGTTGAAGATCATCACCACGGAGGAAAGGCCGAGCACGGACTTCGAGCGGATGGTTTTGAGGAAGGGCAGGCCGTTGAGCGAGTTTTCCAGCGGCACGGTGACGAGCGAGTCCACCTCCTCCGTGGAGAGACCCGGGGCCTCCGTCTGCACCTCCACCAAGGGCGGTGCAAACTCGGGAAACACATCGAGTGGCGCATTTCGTGTGGCATTGATGCCAATGACGAGCAGCGCCATCGCGGCTGCCACGACGAGAACGCGCATGTTCAGCGCCCAGGAGACAATGGAGTTCAGCATGTGGGTCGCAAGGTGCAGTTACTTGCCAGTCATGAACTCCGTGCCGAACAGCTCGGCAGAACCATCGGTGACGATCTGGGTGCCTGCGGGTGGGCCGCTGGAGAGCACGGCATCCGCACCGGCGAGCCGCGCGACCTGGATGCGTTTGCGCGTGTAGCTGTGATCGCCGGTTTTGGCATAGACCCACTGGCCGCCGTGGATGTCGTGTAGGACGGCGTGGAAGGGAATGACGAGCGCTTCCTGCTTGCTGTCCAGCGTGGGAATCTCGACCGCGACACGTTCACCGGCCCGCAGAGGCGTGTCAGCGGGCAGCTCGTAATAACAGTCGATCGTGCTGGTGAGCGCATTCGCAGTGGGCGGCCCTGACACAGGATTGGCACTCATCGGTTTGGCACCTGAAACCAGCGCACGAATGCTGGCAGCCGCTTTGGCATCCAGCAGCGCGGCCTCGCCGCTGTAGATGGCGGCACGCACCCAGGCGCGTTTGGTTCCGCTCTGACCCACGGGTGCGCCGAGCAGATCACGCTGGGCTTTGGCCGTGGTCAAAGCGGCCTCGGCGAGCTGGAGCGTAGCTCTTGCTTCATCGACTCCGCGCACGCTGCCCGCTTCCGCACTGAGCATTTTTTGAGCTCGCTCTACGGCGATCTTCGCGGCATCCATTTGCACCTGCGCTTGCAGGATGCGGCCATCGGCGGCGGCTTGCGTGTCGGCGAGGCGCAGCACCTCATCCAACGTGCCGCCGAGCACTGGCGCGACAGGTTTTCCCTCCGCCGCGAGCGGTGTAACGACCTCGCCGGAAAAAAGGCGCACGGCAGGCACGCTGCGTTTTTCGACCGCGATGGTTTTGAGCCGCAACGCCTGTTCAGCCTCCGGCTTGAGCGTGAGGATGACGAGGTCTCCCTCTTTCGTAATCGTGGCAGGCGCGGAGCCACCAGCATCAGCAGCCTGGAGACGGAGGGCGAGGAATGGGAGAAGGAGGAGTCGTTTCATAAATCAACGGAGAGGAACGTGCAAAGCAGCCTGACGGCCTCGGGGATCAATTGGGTGTGGCTTCGCCGTGCGGGTAGCGATAGTCGGCCTTGTTGTCGGTCGAAACTTGTCGCGTCGAACCATCGGCGAGGTCGTGGAGAAACAACTTGCCGCCTGCATGATACACGATGGAGGACTCGCCCTTGGTGAAACGTGGGTAGGCGAACCAGACCTTCTTCCCTTCGGCGTTGGCGAAGGGCTTGAGGTTGCTGATCGTGCGCTGCTTCGCATCAAAGTCCGCGACGTAGAGCGTGCGCCCGGGAAACTCGTATTTGAAGCCAGTTTGATACTCGAAGCATATCTTCGTCTCGCTGGGGGAGACGCTGATGCGGTCAAGAATGCCTTTCGCGGCCAGTTCACAGTTCACGCGTTCAAGCTTTGGTTTGCCGCCGGGGTTTGGGGTCATCAAAAAGTAGCCACGGCCAAGCTTCGGATGGTTGGAGGAAATGAAGAGCCGACCATCGCGCAAGGCCGAGTGGACCCAGGAGTGGTGGCTTTTGTCCGTGAGTTGCACTTCTTCTCCGGGCTTCCCGCCAATCTTGCCCGCCATGATGTAGTAGCTCACCTTGCCCGGCACCTTGCGGCTCCAGACCGGCGTGTTCTTGCCATCGCGAGTCCAGGTGGGATTGAAGTCGGTGAAGGTTCCATCACTGAGCTGGTGAAATCCGCTGCCATCCGAGTTGATGATGCACATCGCGGTGATCCAATTGTTGACATCCGGGTCGTCCTTCAAGCGGCGGAAGAACACGAGATGATCGCCGGTAATAGACCATGAGGGCTTGAAGTCCCAGTGCCCCGTCGTGATCGGCTTCGTCTCTGGGTGGCCGAGCACGGTGATGTAGATTTCACCGTCCTTGTAGTAGGACGCGCGCGGGCCGATGTCGGCCTTTGAAGCCTCATCGGCAAATGATGCGACTGGCAACGTCCAGAGGACCAGAGCAACGAGCGTACGTTTCACGAGATCATAGAGTGATGATTGGTTCATGGGGTGGTGAACGGTGGTCATGGTTCGTGATTCGGTTGGAGAGGCTGTCGCGCTGCTAGATGAGTTCACTTCCACGCCCCCCTTTCGACAGCGGCGCAGAAGTCGAAGATCCTTGTTGGGAACCAGTTATGACCTGCGCTCAAACCTTCCGGATCGCCCTGCTTGATGACTTCAATTTCCATCTTGGACGAGGGGTGCCCGTAACTGAGCAGCTTGATTGTGGTGTCCTGCCAGCCATCCAGATAATTTTTACACCATCGATCGTTCTCGCCGACGATGAATTTGATTGGCAGCATGGCGCGTTCCGGCGAGTTCAAAAAGGGGATATGGGATTCATCAACCCCGCGCCCCGCGTAACCTCCTGAATTGACGATCACGCCCTTGAGCAGCTCGGGATGCGCAAAAAGAAACATGCATGCGATATGCGTCGAGGACGAAAAGCCGGTGATATAGACCTTGTCCTCGCCACGATGGAGGCTCTGAACATCCTTGAGGACGGCCCTGATTCCCTCTGAATCAAATTTGGCCCGGGCGATTTCATTCCGGTTCGGTCTTTTGCTCCCAGGGGGGCTGGCTGCATCCGCCGCGTTGATGGCGTCTGCAACATCGCCACGATATTCGGCCATGTCGGCCACGCGGTCGGCATTGATGACCAAGGGCGCGACAATAATAAAGTCAGCCATGCGAGCGTCCCGTTCCGCCGCAAAAAGCGCGATGTGCTTTCCCTGACCACCATAGTGGGCGTTGGGAGCAACGAGCACTGGCCAAGTGCGGTTCGCAGACCAGTTCTCAGGCAACGAAAGATAGTATTTCATCGGGTGCATGGTGGCGGTCCGCAACTCCGGCACGGCAGCCTCAAGCCATCCGGTCATCAATGATGCGAAGAAAACCGCAGAGACGCCAAGGTCGTTCAGGATGTTCGTGGAGGCTTTCATCGTTGTTCATTCCAGCACCGGCCCGCGCAACCAGGCCATGACTTTAGGATACGCTGCTTCCGGGAAACCATGCGTACCCATGTCTTGTAGCAAAAACGTCGTGCGGGCACCGGCAGCTTTGGCCTGCGCCGTGATCTCCAGCGCACGCGGCTGCGACTTGGACTGGCTGGAAACCATCATGAAGAGTTTGCCTTTCAGGTGCTCGTAATGGACTAGCTTGCCACCACCCTCGACGAAAAGGAAGGCGGAGAAGATCTTGCAAAGATCACCATCAGAGCCGTCGATCAATGCGGCGATGGTGTGGGCACCATTGGAGGAGCCACCGATCACTCGATGGCTTGGATCAAGGTTCGGCACCATCGACTCCAGCTTGTCCATCATCGCCTTGAAATGCGGCCACATGGACCGGCCATCAGGCTCGGTGATGATGAAGTTCCCACCCGGCGAGCCTGGCTTAGTAGGCTGGTATCCTGGTGCCCGGAAGAGCGGCATGTTGACGCAGACAAAGTCCTGCTGGCCGGTGATGCTGCGGGCGATACCAAGCGCGCTGCCATCACCGCCATCACCGCCATTGAGATAGACCAGCAGCGGATGTTTTCGTGCAGGGTCGTAGTTGCGCGGCAGATAAATCGTCATCCGGGCCTGATCGTTCCGCCCGGTGACGATGTCATGAAACGTGGGCGGCATGTCAGGAAAGGAGAAGCTGATGCTGGCGTCCGCAGCCAGACGCTGGGCGGGTTGAGCCATCAGATTTCCGATCATACACAACCCAAGGGTCGCGCAACGCAGCGTGAGTATTGTTTGATTCATCATAAATCAACGGAGAGGGGATTGCATGGCGTCTTCCAGCGCACCGGCGGCGGTTTGGGCTTCGAGGTTGGCGGCCATGAGCGCGACTTTCGCAGCGCTGGCCTCGATCTGACGACGGGTGAGTTCGAGTGCGGAAACATTGCCTGCCTCGACCATTTTCTTCGTGGTGTCGGATGCGGCATCCGCTTCTTGGGCGAGCTGCGCGGCGGTGGTGGCCTTGGCACGCGAGGCTTGGTAAGCGGCCAGCGCGATGTCGAGTTCACCCTGGATGGCCGCCTGCTGTGCGAGGAAACGTTTCTCTGCTGTGGTTCGTCGGGCTTCGGCTTCCGCAATGGGACCGCGATTACGATTCACGGGCAACTGCACGTTCAAACCTAGCTGCCAGCGGTTCTGGCCGGAGTTGTAATCGTAGCCGGGCATCACGTTCACGTCGGGATACTGCCGGGCGAGCTCGAGTTTAAGCGCCGCTTCAGCTGCCGCATAGTCGGACAGCAAAGCCATCAAATCCGCCCGGCGGGTGAGCGCGAGCCTGCGGCTGTTTCCCGACTCAGGAAGCCGATGAAAGGCGGAGAAATCCAGCTTCACCGATTGGATCGCATTCAAAGGCACACCCACCGCTGCTGCCAGTCGTGCCTCGCCGGTGGCAGCAATACGCCGCGCATCCTGCAAGGCCAGCCGCGTGCGATTCAGCATGAGACGAGCCTGCGTGAGTTCAAAGGGCGACACATCCCCCGCCTCCATCTGCGCGGTGAGTTTCTTGATGGCCTCGTCATGGAGCGTTTGCTCCGTTTCCAGCAGACGGATGTTTTCGCGTGCACCATGCAACTCCAGCATCGCGGCTCGCACGCGGGAACGTGCCGCCCAGGCCCGCGCAGACACACGCCACCGAGTCGCCTCGGCAGCAGCGAGCGCCTGCTCCGTGCGCTTCGATCGCTTGCCTGCCGTTTCGATGGGCACGGACATACTCGGCCCCAGGAACCACGGCGTGAACACAGGAGCGCGGAAGCTCGCGTATTGCGGCATGAAGGTGAAAACCGGGTTGGGCCGCATCTGCGCCGTCTTGATGCCCGCCGCCACTTCATCGGCCTCCGCCCGTGCCAAAGCCACATCGGGATGAAAATACGCTGCCGCCAGTGACAGGCGATCCACTGACCACGAGCCGCCTGCTGCTTTGTTATCAGCCAGAAAGGTCTTTAAGCCTGCATCATTCAGCGAACGCCGCGAAAAGTCTGCGCTGCTGTTTTCGGCGGCCAGCGGACGTGCTTTGAACTGCACGCAGGCAGCAAGAGCCAGGGTGACAAGAGGCAGAAGCAGGAAAGACAATCTCATGGAGTGAATGCAAAACGAACACTCAAGAGAAGCATCTCCTACAAACCAATAGCGGAACGGATTATGACAGCTTTTTCATCTTGGAGAAGGCAACGTGACGACAACCTGTGTCCGACCATCTGCTAATACGCTGTAGCCAATGCCGCCCTGATGCGCTTCGACGATCGATTTGGCGATGCTGAGGCCGAGGCCGCTGCCCTCAATGGCGCTGTTGTGTGCGAGGTCGCCACGGAAGAAGCGCTCGAACACACGGCTGCGAAGTTCTGCTGGCAGCGCCATGCCTGTGTTGGTGAGGGTGAAAACGGCATCGTCGTTTTGGCGAACCAAAGACATCTCGATGCTGCCGCCGCGTTCGTTGTATTTCACCGAGTTGTCCGCAAGGTTCAGCAAAAGCTGCCGCAGCCGCATTTTATCGCCAGATACGGTCACTGGCTGACACTCGCCAAGCACGACAGAAATCTCCGCACCGGAGGCAAGGATCACTGTTTCCTCGGCCAGATCGCGCACGAGTATATCCAGCGCCACGGATTCACGAGCGCTCGGCAGGAGTCCGGCGTCCGCACGGGCCAGGAAGGAAAGCTGCCCGACGATGGAGGAGAGCCGCTGCACCTCCTCCAGCAAGGACGCCGCCCGCTCCCGGTCCACCTCCGCCGCCTGCTCATTCGTCGCCATCTGCTCCAGGGTTCCATGGATGACGGTGAGCGGCGTTTTCAGCTCATGCGAGGCATTGAGCGTGAACTCCCGCGCCTGGGTGAAGGAATGACCGAGACGCTCCTTCATGCGGTTGAAGACAGCCGTCATGCGATCCAGTTCGTCCCCGTTGCCGCTACGTGGCACGGGGCTGGACAGATTGGACACGTCCGTCTTTTCCAGCGCTTCGGTGAGTTCCTCGATGGGGAGCAAAGCCCGGCGCATGAGCAGCGCCCCACCAGCGATGCCCAGCAAGATGGCTGGCAGACCGCCATAAAGAATGATCTCCAGCGATTCCAGCAACGGGCTTTCCTTGAGTGCCGCCTTCACGCCGCCGTGCAGCACGACGTCACGCTGCTCATTGAACTCAAACCAGCTCCAGTAGGCCACGATCACCAGCGAGAAGCTGAGCGTGAAGGCATAATAAAACAGGATGCGACGGCGGAGGGTCATGGCTGGAGGCGCAGCGCGTAGCCAAGGCCGCGCACGGTTTGAATGAGAGCTGGCGTGAAGTCACGGTCGATCTTGTCCCTGAGCCGACGAACATAGACATCCACAAGATTGGTGCCGGGATCAAAGTCGTACGCCCACACGGCGCTGATGATGTCCCGACGGCTGACGACGTTTCCCTCGGCGCGCAGCAGGCACTCGAGCAGCAGGTTTTCACGCGAGGAGAGTTCCACCCGCCGGCCGCCACGCCGCACTTCACGGCTGGCCACATCCAAAGTGAGATCAGCGACTTTCAGTGTGGTTGGAGCCTGCCCCGCATTGCGGCGCATGAGGGAGCGCAGGCGGGCGAGCAGTTCAGAGCTGGCAAATGGCTTCGGCAGATAATCGTCCGCACCCGCATCGAGACCCTCGACCCGCTGCTCTATCTCGCCGCGTGCGGAGAGCATGATGACGGGTGTGTTCACCCCCTCGGCGCGGAGAGTGCGTACGAGGGTGAGCCCATCCACGCCCGGCAGCATGATGTCGCAGATTAGAGCGTCAAAGCCGCCTTTCCGTGCTTCGTTCAGGCCGCGTTCGCCATCTTTGGCCCAGACTACGACGCCTCCCACCGTGATGAGCTCGCTGGTAAGCAAGGCGGCGGTTTTGCGGTCATCTTCGATAATCAGGAGGCGCATAAGTTGGATGACGAGTCTGGCTGAGATGAGTGCAAATGAAAGAGCTGTCATTTTCCCGGGCTCGCTTTGCGGATAATGACAGCTTTTTCATCTTCATGACAGTTCTTTCATTTGGGATTCTGGGAGTGTGAAGGCAGTTCTGGTACACAGCAGCATCCGCACGCCATCGTGCACACGCTTCCTTTCATGTCTCATGAGTTCACCTCTCGTGTCCCCATCAAAGCCTTGCAAGAAGTGGCCTTGTCAAGATCTCATCCGGCTCTGGCCCTGGCTCCTGGCTTTTGAAGTCGCCCTGTTGTGCTTGTTCCGCCGTGAGCATTCGACTCAAACGAGTTTTTCGTTTTTGGAGTTGGGTGCCGTGGTCTGGATGATCTTCTTCATCCTACGGCGTACCTGGGGGCATCATCGTGCGCATATCGCGGCGACACTGCTGTCGGCAGCGCCACTGCTTGTCTCTCTGGGCGTGCTGCCCTGGAGTCAGCGGATGGGCAGTCACGCCCTTCTGATCTTTGGCACGGTGCTGCTGTATCTCTTCCGCCACCGCTTCTTCCTGACACTTTGATGTTCTCCTGCTCTCCCATTCATTTCCTATGCGACCTGATCCAATGATTGAGCGCGAAGCCTTGTCCTGTTCCTTGGTAATCCCCTTCTTCAATGAAGTCGAAAGCGTGACGTCCGTGCTTTCAGAGGCATGTGCAGCCATGCAGGCGCTGGGTCGCAGCCACGAAGTCATCGCCGTGGACGACGGCAGCTCGGACAGGACACGCCTGCACATTCAGGGGCTGATGATGCACTGGCCCTCCCTACGCGTGCTCGCCTTCGATCGGAATCGAGGTCAGGCGGCGGCCTTGCTCGATGGGCTGCGTGCAGCGCGTGGCAGAGTACTCATCACCATGGATGGCGACGGGCAGAACGATCCGTCAGACATCGCGGCGATGCTCGAGGAGCTTGAGGGTACAAAGACTGACATGGTGACCGGAGTGCGCGCCAAGAGACGCGATGGTTGGCTGCGGCGGCACATGTCACGCCTGGCGAATGCAGTCAGGCAAAGGCTGCTGCACGATGGCGTGACCGACTCTGGCTGTGCGTTGAAAGTTTTCCGCCGGGAGGTGCGCGCCGCCTTCATTCCAATTCGGACACTTTACTCCTTCATGCCAGCACTGGCGGTGGCTGCAGGGTATCGTGTGAAGGAAGTCGCCGTGAATCATCGGGCACGGGAAACCGGTGTCTCCAAGTATGGGCTTGGCGTGATGCTCTGGCGTCCCATCCTGGACATGCTTGGCGTGTGGTGGTTCATCCAACGCCGATATGAAGAGATTAGCCCATCGATTATTTCCTGAGCATGAAGATTCTGCTGAATCGTTACGGTTGGTTGTTGTTTGCGGGGCTCGTCTTCTTCACGCTGCTCGGTCAGCGTGGGCTGAATGAACCAGATGAGGGTCGATATGCCGAGATCGCCCGCGAGATGAACCTGGATGGTGACTGGCTGGTGCCCCACATGAATGGCATGCCGCATATCCAAAAGCCCCCCATCATCTACTGGCTCACGGCTCTCAGCCTGCGTGCCTTTGGGCACCATGATTGGGCGGCGCGTTTCCCATCAGCCATCATGGCTCTGGGCACTGTCGTGTTCACCTACCTCGCCGCGCTACGTCTATTCGGCTCAAAGTCCATCGCCGTTCAGTCGGCACTCGTGCTTACCACTCTGGCGGGTTTCTTTGCCATGAGCCGCCTGCTGACGCCGGATATGACGATGACCTTCTGGATCACCGCTTCCATCACGGCAGCGCTGTACCGGAGGCCCTGGTGGTTTTTCATTCTCATGGGCCTCGGCTTTCTCACGAAGGGTCCCATGGCACTCGTGGTGCCGCTGTGCGCGGTCCTCGGCTGGCAGTGGAAAGCGATGCCGGGGGCAAAGCTCGACCTGCCCTGGAAGCGCGGGCTGGTGCTCACTCTAGGCATCAGCCTGTCCTGGTTCATCACCCTGGCCATTCTGGATCACCGGTTGTTCGAGTACTTCTGGCGCTATGAACTCGTGGAACGTTTCGGATCGAGCACGCATGGTCGCTCAAAGCCCTTCTGGTTCTTCTTAGCCATCCTGCCGGTGGCTTTGCTGCCGTGGGTCTTCACACTTCCCCTGCGCCGGATCTGGCAGCGCTGCTGGTCAGCACCCTTCACCGGCTGGCAGACCCTGCTCCTCGGTTGGATCATGCTCCCGCTCATCATCCTTTCCTTCAGCGGATCGAAGCTGCCGACCTACATCCTGCCCCTGATGCCCGCCTTTGCTCTCGGCATCGCCTGCTCACTGCCCAGCCTCAGACGCGCCTGGGTCGTGGCTCTGCCTACGGCGGTCTGCCTGATCTCGCTCGACTCTGTGATCTCACAAAACAACGATCATCTCGGGGTCCAGGCCTCCTCGCGTGAGTTGGTGGTCAAGCTCCGCAAGCAAGAGCCCGATGCCGATGCTGCCATCCTTTTTGCCTGTGAAACCCGCACAGAGGGACTCGCCTACTATGCGAACCACCTTCTCCACATTACCAGACGTGAATCCGATCTCACGGGCACTCCCACTGCCGAGCAGGCCTCCCATCTTTACACCTCAGTTCAAGATTGCGTGGAGCAACTGACTGATGGTCCTGCCGCCCATGGCATCGTGCGCACCGGCACTTTCCAAAAGCGATTCGACACTCAAAAGTGGCGCATCATCGCCACCGCTGGAGCCTTCTCACTCGTGGCGAATCATGGCAGCCACGAGGCCCACGGAAGTCATAGGGCAGGGAGCCGTGGCTAACCTTCTGCTGCAGCGTCCCTCATACACACAAACAGCGTCGCATCCTTGATGAGTAAGAAGACTGCTATTTTGCGAACGTCTAAGATGATCAGTAGGCGCATGGCGTTGGCATGACGAATCTGGATGAGTGCAGACGCAGATGAAAGAGCTGTCATTCTGCTTGGAACCTTGCTGGCCATCATTGGCGTGGCTTGGGCTTATGCCTCAGCAAAATCCCATCACCGCAATTCTCGACGTTTACGCCATAAGGCCAGGAAGCGAATGGCAAGAAAGGCTGCTAGGAAATTGCTTTTGAATGGGCAGTGTCGAGTCGGCTCTGGAATTGGAGCGGAAACGGGGGTGTGAGGTGGCTGATCCGAGTGTTTCAGTCGAGTGCTAATGTGAGCCGACCCGCGCAAGGGAATCTCTTTCCGTGCTCGTCTGTGACCCTGGGTCTGCACACCACCACGCAAATTCCATGCAAACGCGAAAATCAGCTTTCCACTTTTTTCACCGCCCGTTTGCCGTTCGTGGACTCAGAATCAATGAGTTGAGCATCTGGCCGTGAAGTGGATTCGGTGGGAATTTGCTCAATCCATCCCCTCACCTGTCGCTCCAGGCGGGCGACGTTCTCCAGTGTGATCTGATCCGGCCCGAGCCGAAAAACCCGCCACCCCAGGAGCCCTGCTTCCAGGTATTTTTCGAGGTCGGCGTTGAACCCGGCAGCCCTGTTGTGGCGGCCGTTCACCCAGATTCCTCCCTCCACCTCAACCAGCACTCGGGCCTCCACATGCGCAAAATCGGCCCGCCAACGTCTCTTGTCGTGGAAGCGATACTCCCTCTCCAGGGGAGGGCCGCCAGCGAGGCACCAAAGTCTCAAAAAGCGCTCTTCCAGGCTGGAGGGTGACTTCTTGGCGCGATAGCGGAGACGGGGCATGTCTAGCCCCCTGCGTCAACCCACGGGCTCCTGGTCGGCCTTGCCGTGAACTCGGCGCTCCAGTTCCTCCAGCCGCTGGTTCAAGGCCTTGCTTGCCGCACGCCGCTGAAGGAGGAGCTCGATCCAGCGCTCCACAGGGAGGCACATGGACAGGAGAATCCACGAAAAGCCAATCGCGAGCGACCAGCTGATGATGTCTGAGGGTGTCATGAGGTGTGTTCTTGAAGGGGTTGAGCGTCATAGCAGGTTCATCTGATCCGGGTCATCGACCTGGCTCTCGATCTCGTCGGTGATCGTTTTGCTGATGCTGCACTTCACCTTCAGCTTGGCAGGCGCGCCGTTGAGCACGCTGATGCGCAGGCCGATGGCAAACTTGCCGTCTTCATCGGCGGAGTCTTTGGCCTCCCGCCAGTGCGTGGCGAGGAGTTCACGGACGTGTTCGAGGGCTTGGTCTTGGAGAGGTTGGTCGGTTTCCATGATGGGTTTGGGTGAGTTCAGTTGGCATCCAGTTCGCGGATGATGCGCACGACCATGCTCAGGTCGCGTTTGAGGGTTTCCTTTTGCTCGCGGGTGGCCCGCTTGAGCCAGCCGTTCTCCTTCATCTGCGCCCACCAGGCATTAAGGCGGTTGAGGAACGGAATGTGATTGAGCCGCCCCCGGTCGGCGGGATCAAGGGTCATCTCCTCGGGGGTAAGAAGGCGTCCAGCGGTGATGCTCTTGCGGAGGCGACGGGTCGATACCGGCCCCTGCTGTTCGTCGCCCCGCGTTTCGGCGATTTCCAGCCAGTGCTTCTGCTGGTCCACGGCCAGCTTCGCCACGGCTTTGTGATGCTCCCAGGAGAGATGTTCGTTGCGCAACGAGGATGGCACACGCCTGGCCACATAGGCGTAGGTGAGCAAGGTGGTGCGGTCCAGGCCGGTGAGGCGCAGAGCTTCCTGATAGAGTTCGCCTGGCACCTTGCTGCTGCCGATGGCCTCCTTCTCGAAGCCCGGCAGCCTTTGCTGCCCCCGGAAGTGATCTTCGCCATAAACGAGCCAGTCGCCGATGACGAAGGCTGCGCTGGACATGGCAGCTCCGAAGCGAGCGGCGAGGGATTGCCACTCTTGAAAGCTCAACTCATCGGCCACTTGAAGGCCGGTGCGGGTGATGGTGATCTTGGCGTCGATGCGGGCAGGTTTCATGGGTGGGCGTTGAGATGGTTCATGCGGGCCTTGCGGTAGCTCTCCCGGGCGAGCAGAGAGCGCATAGCGCGGCTGGGTTTCAGATTGAGGGCCTGCGTCAACTCGACGCAGCGCTTGGAGACAGCGGCCCGGGTCACTTCATGCCGTCGGGCGATCTCGGTCATGGAATCCCCGTCGTAGGCAAGGCCTGTGACCAGGGCCAGGCATTCGAGGGACAGGCTGGCATTGCTTTGCCCGAGCATTTCCCCGACAAGGCGGCGCAGCAGATCGTGCTGGCTCTCCCCGTCGATGGAAGGCTCGTGCGCCGCATCGCTGGTTGGCGTTCCTGCATCCAGCCGCTCGTGGCTGTCTTCACACCTGGCCAGCGAGGATTCGGCAACGTCCATGGTAGCGCCACCGGAGCCGGATGGCAGGTAAGCCTTGTCCAAGCCAAGCTGCTTGAGCTTCGAGCGCTCCTCAGGTCCGAGTGACGCCATCCACTCCCGATACTCGCGGCTGTAGATCTGATCGAGATCACGTTGGCGGCTCTGGTAGGACTGAAGCTCCTCCGGCGGCGTGTCGTCGTCATCGTCGTAGTGCATGGCGGCGGCTCCCTTCATTTTTCACCCCAGTGGGCACACACCCCCGCCTCAACTTCGATTGGCACCTGCGGGAACAGGGTGGCCATCGCCTCGGTCATGGTAGACTGAACCAGGTCGCGGACCTCGGCGGCTTTCGCCTCCGGCACCTCAACCAGCACTTCATCGTGGACCGTGGAAAGGATCTGCGAATCGGCGGGCAGGCGCTCAGCGAGCAGCACCAGGGCCTGCTTCATGCCGTCGGCGGAGCCACCCTGCACGGGCATGTTCACAAGGGCGGTGAAGCGTTCCCACTCCGAGGCTGTTTCAGGGATCAGGCGGCGGCGACCCAGGACCGTTCGCACCTCACGGGCACCGTCGTCCGCTTTATTGCGGCTGACACCGTGCCACTGGCGAAGACGGTCGTAGGTGCGGAAAAACTGCCGGCGGATGCGCTCCGCCTCCTGGAGTTCCAGCGCTACCCCGTAGTTCGAGGCGGCATAGCGAACCAGACCGGGCGCGCTCTGACCGTAGATGAGACCAAAGTTCACCGCTTTGGCCAAACGGCGATCATCCTTGGTCACCGCCTCCAGCGGCTTGTTGAGCACCTCCGCCGCTGTCTGGCGGTGAAGGTCGATGCCTGCCTTGTAGGCCGCGATCATCTTCTTTTCCCCGGCGATCACTGCCCCCACACGCAGCTCGATCTGGGAGTAGTCGGCGACGATAAGCTTGTGGCCCGGCTTGGGCACGAAGCACTCGCGGAGTTCGCCTCGACCCACGTTCTGGAGGTTGGGCTCCTTGGAGGCGAACCGACCGGTCGCCGTTCCCGTGGCATCGAAGTGCCCGTGGATGCGCTCATCCGACTTCACGCAGTCCAGGAGCGATGCGGCCTGCTGGGCGAGCTTTTCAGCGCCTCGGAACGCCAGGATCAACGGGATCAGGTCGCCGTCGTCTGCCGCCTTGAGAGTGTCCTCGTTGGTGTTCTCCAGGTCGATGCCTTCGCCCCGAAGGGCTTCGAGGAGCTGGGCCGGACTGCCCGGGTTGAGCCTGGGCAGGTTGAACTTCTTGCGCAGCAGGGCGGCGTGTTCAGCAGCCTGAGCCCGTCCTTTGGCCTCGATGGAGCGGAGCTTGTCCGAGTCCACGGCAATGCCAGCCGCTTCCATCTCGACGATGACGGGGATGAGATCGAACTCCAGCCGAGCGACCCGGTCGAGGCTCTCGTGCTCCAGATCGCCCCAGAGCTTGTTGGCAAGCGCCTGGAGGTGGAACACGTCCCGAGCGGCGTAGGCGAGCTGACCCTCGGTCAGGAACATCGAGCCCCAGTCAGAGCGGCTGTGATCGGGGGCGGGGCTGACGCCCAGGTATCGTTCCAGGCACTTGTCGAGGTCGTTGCCGGGCTTGGTGCCAGCGGTTAGCAGGCGTGCGGCAGTGAGCGTGCAGAACACTCGGGTAGCTCGCAGACCGCACTTCTGCCGCAGCCAGAGGAGGTCAAAGGTCGCCTTGTGGGCGATGATCTCGACGGCTTCGAGGGCAGGCTTCAGCTCGCCCAGGTCGTAGCCAAGGGCGCGAAGGTCGAGCAGCCAGGGCTCATGGCCTTCGACGCAAAGGGACAGCAGGCGGATGTCTCCAGCCCATGGGTCGAGCCCGTCACCCTTGCGCGGGCCATAGGTTTCCAGGTCTAGGCCGACACTGCGAGCGGAGCGGACGGCAGCCGTGATGGTGGGGAGATCAGCCGGAGAGGTGACCAGCCTGCCGATGGGCACATTGGGCAGGTTGGGCACAACCGTCCCCTCAGCTCTATACGTCTCTTTTTTATTCTCTTCATTTTTACAAATATCAGGGGATTTATTTTCTCCCGTGTGTGGCAGAGCTACGAAGTGCCCAATGTGCCCAATGTGCCCATCAGAAGTGGTGTTTGGGGTCAAATCAGGCGCTCCAACGGTGGTGAAGAACTCACCGAGGACGTTTCGGGCGTTGTTTCCGCGCTTCGTGAACTGAAAGCGATGCTGCTGGCTCTTCCCGGCGTGGTCGTCAATCAGGAGGACAATGCCCTCCAATTCACGGTCCTTGAACTGGCGCAGGTCCTTGCCGACCCGCGTCTTGGCTCCCTTCTCGGCCAGATCACCGAACCATGAGAAGGCGTCTGTGTCCGCGTTGGCCTCGATGATGTCGTAGATTTCCGCCTTGTTGATCCACTTGTCTGGGTGGGCTGCATACCCAATCAAAAAAAGGGTGCGCATAGCCTCGGTCTGCCGGTCAGCGGGAAGGCCGCCATCGTCCACATGCGGCTCACAAGGATCACCCAAGCCATGGAAGCCCATCACACCGCCGACCACCGACGCCCATTCCGGGAAGCTGTTGAACGGCCTCACACCAGGCAGACAGCCCGCTTCTGCCCACAGGCACACGAGGGAGTGGATGGCGGAGAGCACCTCGCGCCGATGCTGCCGAATCCAGTCATGCAGTTCCGGGTTCGGGAACTTCCGCCCGTTGGTGTCGTCCTCGGGGAACTCCAGCGTGATGCGCCGTGTGCGCGGCTCCACGTCCGGACGGAAGGTGAGGCCGATGTTGGCAGACAGGCTGAACTCGATCTCATTGGGTAGCGTGAGGTCGGATTTGGCGTCCGTGGCTCCCAGGTTGCGCGCACCGAAGGTCTTGCTGGTGATGGCTCCGATGAAGGCGGCGTCCTGGATGTGGCCCTGGCAGTTGGCAAAGTGCAGCATCCGTCGGCCGGACATCAGAGCTGCCGTGATTCGCTTGCGCGTTTCCTCGGATTCCCGCTCCAGCGGAGCGTCTTCGATGGTGCGGCCCTCATAGACGATCTGCGTCACACCGGCCAGGTAGTCCTTGCCGGCCCTGGGACGGTTGCCGGAAAAGTGCCAGAGCGGGAAGCGTCCATCCCAGCCCATGATGCCGCGGCAGTAGGGCGTGATGAGACGAGCCAGGGCGTGAACCAGGCTTTGGCGATCCCGGAATCCGAACCCGACATGGCAGTTGCGCAACCAGTGCAGGGCCTCATCCCGGGACATCCTGCGAAGCTCAGGCGCGGATGGGTCGGTGTAGATGCGAAAGCGCGGGTCGTAGCCCAGCTTGGGGGTGGCGATGTCGCCGTCGGGCAGCCGGACCGGAAGCGGGAAGTCCAGGATACGGATGATCTCAGGAAGGCGGCGGCGTAGCTGTGGGGAGGCCAGCAGACCAGCGGCGCACTCGCGCGTCATAGTCCGGGCCAGAAAGGTGGGCTGGCCGGAGTCCCGGTCCGTCTGGACGATGCCGGTTTGAAGGTGGTCCTCAATGGCGGTGCGGGCCTCAATGGCTTCCAGGGATTGGAACCCAAGAGTCTGGGCATGCTCTGAAAACCGGGTCAGGCGAACGGTGACCACGCGCTCGTACTTGTTGAACCAGACCTCCTTGGGGGCAAGCACCTCGGCGATCTCGGCGGCGAACTGGCTGTCCTCGCGGTCATTGCCGGGAAGGATGATCCGGGGGCGGCCATCAAGGTCGGTCTGACCGTCCTGCCAGACGCGCTGCTCGCGGCAATGCTCGTCCACGATGCCGGGCTGTTGAGCCTCAAACCATGCAACCACATCCTGGAGGCTGCGCTCAGCGCAGTGGGCGTGCAGGCATTTGAACCCGGGAGGCTCGGAGGCGAACACGGCGGTGTCGCTGCCGATGGAGTCGTTCTGCTTGGAGTGCTCATGGTCCCAGGGACAGCGCACGGCCCATTTCCCTTGGTCGGGATCAAGGCAGTCTCCCAAGCGCCCTGCGCGGCGAAACAGAGCCAGGATGTCGAGGGTGGCCAGGTCCCCGTTGTAGGCCGCCCACCATGGGGCATCCTTCGCTGGACGACCGCGCTTGGGAGCTTCAGGAGCTTCAAAGCCGAACCAGTTGCGCAACTGTTCCCAGCTCACCTCCGGAATTGGCCCGGTCACCTCCCAGGTGTAGCGGTGCCCGCTTTTGTGAACGGAGGGGCTCAGGACGATGTTGAGGCCGTCGAAGTAGAGCTCGGCACTCACTTTCTCATTGATCTGGCAGGTGATGGCTTTCTTCGATTTGAGCACGCCCTCGGGCAGATCGCGGCAGATGAACGCCAAGTGGGCTCCACCTCCGGTGCGCTCGCGTGGCGCATGATCCAGTTCGGGCTGGGTGGCGAGCCATTCACGCACGGACTGACCGGCGTCGGGTTTGCTGTCGAGATCGACGTGGACGAACGGCGGGCGGACAACGCAGCCGAGGTTGTTGTGGCTGGAATTGTTGAAGTGCCGCCGAAGGAAGTCGGAGGTGACCTCCTCGGCGCGGTGATTGCGCCAGCCTTTGAGCAGAGGCTTCTTGCCGCGCTCCTGTTCATCGCCCCGGTCGGGCGGCATGAGCGGATGCACGGCCCAGCCAAGCTGGCCGTGGTAGAACTCGGCGGCATGGAGCCGGTCAAGCTCGTTGATGTGGTCGGGGATGCTTGGAGTCATTCAGAAAAGCGGGATGGAGGGAGCGAGCGGTAGAACTCGAGGGCGGCCTGGCTGACGAAGACGCCGCTGAACCAGGACTTGAGGTGGAGGCCGGACAGGTTGCGGACTCGCGACACGGCGACGTAGGCCTGGCCCGGTTCACGGGCGGCGCGCACGTCGATGTAGGCGCGCTCCAGCGTGAGGCCTTGGGCCTTGTGAATGGTGATCGACCAAGCCAGTCGCAGGGGCAGCTGCGTGAAGGTGGCGCTGTTGCGGTCGCGGGGATCGAATCGCCACTCATAGGGCTGGACCTGGATCAGACGCTCACCGCAGAGGACGGACACGGAGCCATGGCTGCACTCGATCACGGTGCCGGTCTGACCGTTCATGAACCCCTGATCGGGCTGGTTCACGGTGAACATCACCTTGGCCCCCGGCTTGAGCACGAGGACCCGGGGAGTGAGGAGGTTGTTGCAGAGGAACTGGACCTGGTTCTCAGGCCCTTCGGTTCGAGCCTCGATCACCGTTTCGGCAGCCTCAATGCAGGCGAGCCTGTAATCGTTCCATCGATCCACCTGGCTGTTGTGGGTGAACAGGCGGGGCGTATCCGCTTCCGGGAACAGGCTGACGCGTGAGCTCAGAAGCGCGACGCTCTCAGGGGAAAGTCGTCCCATGCGGAACTCGCCCAGCGCATTGGCAAAGGCCTGATCCTCCTGACGATGAACCTTGGTGAGATGAAGGGTGGCAAAGTCCGCTTGCACCCAGTTCGGAGTCATGAACGACCAATCGTAGGGCTCGCGCGGATCGGTGCGCACGGGAGGCAGCTGGAGCATGTCCCCTGTGGCGATCACCTGAATGCCGCCAAAGGGCGCGTTTTCACGGCGCACCGTGCGGCAGAGCAGGTCAAAGAACGCGAGTGTGGTGCCCGGCAGCATGGACACCTCATCTAGGACAAGGAGTCGGCAGCTGCGGATGCGGTCGAGGCCGGCACGAACGGACTGGCGTTTGTCGCGCATGAGGTCGTTCATGTAATCCCAGGGATCTTCTCCCCTTCCCGGACCAAGCATCATGCCGCTCCAGCGGTGGATGGTGCTGCCTCCCACGTTGATGGCGGCGATGCCCGTGGACGCAGTGATGGCCACCGAGGGATCGAAGGTGTCGATCTCGTTGCGCAACAAGGTGCTCTTGCCCGTGCCAGCCTGACCGGTCAGCAGCACGTTGCGGCCTTGCGTCACCAAGGAATGAAACTCCTCAGCGACCGTTCTGGGTTGGGTGGTCATGGCACGGAATGGGCGATGAGCCAGCCCAAGGCGGTTCCGAGGAGGAAGGCGATCCAGGGCCAGTGTGGGGAGAGGCCGTTGGGGCTGCGGTGACGGCTCGCGTGGACGACCAGAAGCACGGGCAGAGGCTTGTTCGGGCAGAGGTTCATGCGCTGAGGGCTGGGGTCAGGGGTTCGGGGTGGTAGCCCTTGATGAAGCTCCAGAGGGCGCGGGCGTTCTTGAAGGCCTGCCAGAAGGCCTCGTGTTCCTCGCGCGGCCAGACGCGCAGATGCACGTCGGTTGGCTCGACCGAGTTGATGACGACGGAGGCGATGTCCTCCAGGCGGCGGCTGCACTCGCCCTGACTTTCCAGCGCCTTGAAGTAGGCCATCAGCTGGAGCGGCCAGGTGTCGTAGTAGCTTGGCTGCGGCACGCTCTTGCGGTCGGGCTTCATGCGCTGGGTCTTGAAGTCGATAACCGCCCAGGAGCCTGTGGTTTTGAGCTTGGCCACCAGGTCGATGCGGCCTGCGAAGCCGAGCGCCGGATGCACGGCCACGGTTTCCACCAGTCCGATGCGCTCCACATGCTCGTCGATCCAGATCTTCACGGGAGCGAAGAGCCTCTGAATGGCGGGGTTTTCCGGCGGTTCGCCGGTTTGCAGATACACCTCGATGGCGGCGTGAACGGTGCTACCGAGATCGGCAGCTTTCGTCACCTGCTCGCCCATGTCCTGAACGACACGGCGGGCAAAGTCATCGAGGGTTTCCTCCTCACGCTTGGGCAGCGTGAGGGCGGCGAGAATGGCCTGTTCCTGCTTCCAGCCTTCGAGGCCGGGCTTGGCAAGTACCGAGAGGACGTTGGTGACACTAGGCAAGGCATTGACCTTGCGAGCGTCACGAAGTGTGACGCTGCGCAGGCCGTTGCCGTCCGCCCGGGGCACCTCGTGATACGGAGTGCCGTCGGACAGATACCAGTGGGAAGGAGATTCGCGGTGAACGAGGATCATGAGTGCGGGATGAGTTCGGGTTTGGTTGAGGGCTCAGTAGGGCAGGTCGTTGTCCTCGGGCTGCTGAGGCTTGTGAAAGCCGAGCTGGACGGCGGCCTGTTCGAGCGCGGCCATCAGCTCGCGGTCGGCCTTGAGCGGCTTGTCCATCTCCCGAGCGATGGGGAGCCAGTTGTCGTAAAGGCCGCGCACTGCCGTCGTATCCAGCTCGCAGAGCTCGAGGCCCTTGTGCCGTCCGACATGGACCTTGGTGAACTCCCAGCCGGTCGAGGAGGGCGCACTTGGGGTTGGCTCAGGCTGGCTCGTTGGCTGGGCCACACGGCTGTAGGTGGCGTCTTTGTCCTGCCGATCTTTGACCCGGATGTATTTTCCAGAGGGGCTGAGCGGGCTGCCGCTCTTGTCGGGGCGGATCAGGCCGATGTTGGCGTAGGTTTCGCCGTTGCGGCCCTCGTTGTGAACGATGACCAGGTTGGCCGGGCGGCCGATGAGAGTTTCCGTGTCGAACTCCTGCTCTTCAGCAGCGGTGAGTTCGCGGCCAAGCCACTGCTTGAGGAAGCTGCGAAGGGCGGCTTTTTCACCAAGCGAGGGCGTGAAGCCACGGGACCAGACGAGGTAAGGCTTGCCATCCTGACGCATTTCAGTCGTCTCGAAGACGAGCTTGAACTGCTCCTTAGTGCCGTAGTCGGTTTGGACGGATTTGAGGGGCGTCACGTCCACGCACACAGCGGGGCCGGAGTATTCGGGGTGGGATTCAAAGGACTTGGAGTTGGAGGTTCCGATTTTCATGGTGTCTGAGTTTTTGGTTTGGGCGGGTTGCGTTGGGAAAAGGGTGTCAAGCAGTGGGCTGGCCGGGGTATTCCCCGGTGAGGAGGCGGTCCTCGACGTGACGGAGGGCCTGGAGATCGAAGAGGCGGCGCTTAGGGCCGCGTGGCACGGTTTTGAGGCAACAGGGCTTCAGCCAGCCGTGCTTGATGGCGTCATCGGCGACTTGGCGACCGAGCAGCCGATAGACATCGGCCTGGCTCAGAATGCGGGCGTTTGGGAGGAGCTTGGGCATGGGGTTTGTGATGGGTTCGGGGTTGGTTCAGTTTGAGGGTCAAATGGGAACAGCTACCGATGGGAACTCCCGCGCGAGGTCGGCTGCGGCGACTTCCGCGTTGTCTTCGTCACCATCATGGGCGGCGATGTCCGCGAGCTGGCTCAGGCGTTCAGCATCACCATCGCGTGGCGATTTTTGTGTCCTGAGCCACTCTTGAACCTGTTGCGGTTCAAACCTGACAAGCCCGCCGACGAGGACGAAAGGCAGCCCTGACTTTCTCAGGTTGTAAACTTGCCGGTCAGAGCATCCGAGGTAGTTTGCCAACTCCGGGGTTGACCAGAGTGCTCGATCTGACGGTTGCTGCGGGTTGCGGAAAATTGTGGGTGGCTTCATGACAGTCTTTGCTTGTCAAAAAGCTGGGTGGACAAACCGTGTCCCAGTCTGGACAGGCTGTGTCTTTCCAAAAAAAATGGAGCGACCATCCAGGTCGCTCCATGCGGGGTGCTGATGTGTGTGCCTTCAGGTTTGCCAGGGAAATTCTGTCTCGGGTTCGTAGCTGAACTTTGTCCCCCTGGAGATAAACTTGTCGAGGTGTTCGGCTAAAGCAGACAGGTCAGTCCTGCGCTGATCTTTGATCCAACGGTCTATGGATTTTTTGATGCGCGCGGCCTCCTTCGCTCCATCATCTCCTTCTTTCTTTGCCTTGCCCTGGAATGCTTCGGCTAATCCGTGAGAGCGCTGGAAATGATTCCATGCCTCCTTCGCATCTGCGAAGGCCTGACTTTCCTCACCGTTTTCTTCGCGAGCAGCGGCCAAATCGCGGAGAATCTCTTTGGCTTCATTTCGTGACTGGTGGGTCAGGTCCTCAATGCTTCTTGCTTTCGTGCCGCCGGTTCTCTGGATCGTTTTCGATTCCGCCTTGCGGCCGTTCACCGACCTGTCCGCAGACACACCTTCCAATTCATCTGTCATTTCGGCAGCAGTGAACTGATTGCCCGGGTTTCTCAGGAGTAGCCAAATCCGATCCATCGCCACGGAGGCCGGCACTCCCAAGGGCTTTGTGGTGTTGAACCCCACTTCCCAGCTCCCCCCCACCTTGACCCTTCGGAAATAATAGCCGGACGTATCCATGCTCGTCGTGATGGAAGGCAGCGCAGCCTGCAAGTTCACGCCTTGGTCCGTGGCAAGCCGATACACGTAATCCACGAAGAGCCCATGGCCTTCCCATCGCGACCGTTCCGAAGCATTGATGGGCACCCCAACGGGCAGCAAGAGCACCCGCGGAATCTCGGTGGCCACTGATTCAAGACCTCGGATGGCCTCCAGGAACTCCGCTTTAGACGTGGTTCCTGGGTAGTAGAGCACCTGACACCTTCGGCCTTGGATGATCATGGATCCCAGGCTCCACACCATGCCGTCCGCGTTCATTTCCTTTGACGTGCCGCAGCACTCGGCAAGCCACGCCAGAAGACACCGGTGAGACAGCTTGTAAGTTTCAAGGACATCTTGGTCAACCTCAACCCAAGGAGCAGCAGATTCCTCCAAGCTGATCCAGAACCATTTGCCTTTGACCTGCCTCACCGCGCCGTCGCAGCCCCTTAGGATCATGGTTTCCGGGGACGCCACGCGCTGTAGGACTTTTTTAGTCTTCAACAAAGCAAAGGCTTCCGGACAGGCGTCCGTGAGGGATGTCGCTGAGAAAATCGGCTCGGTGCTCCCGGTCATTCCCTCAATCAGTAGCTTCAGCAGGCGTTTGAATTTCATGGCTCCGGAGGACATTCCAATCGTGAAGTTGCGCGATAATCTGCTCGGTGTCGGAGCCTCGCTTGAAGTCCAGCTTGTTGGGCGAGGTCAGGGTCACCTTTTTCCGTCGGTTAGTGCCTTCCACGGCCATCTTCAGGACCACTTTGCGGATCCGCGAACGCCGCACGCCGTCCGTCCGGTTGTCCCGTTGCAGGATGGCATGGACATCAGCACCGGTGACCCGATACCTCGCCATGAATTCGTCGTGACTGGGTGAGTAGTCAGCCTCCGTTAGCAGGTGCCGATTCCCGCTGGCGTCCTCCATGTCCAGATCGGGATCAAAGAGCGCGGCAAGGTCGAGGATGTCGCTTGCTCCTTCCCACTCATAGGCGGCCGGATCGTTGAGGAAGGCGCTGGCAAAGGCACGCCGGATCTGATTGGTAAGCCGCCCGTGGCCAGATCGCACGCTAAGCATGCCTGAGTCCGGTTCAAAGATTGCCGCATCGAACTGAAGAAGCCTGGCCTCATCCCGTTCAAGAGAAGGTTCTGCTTCGGTGCCAGTGAGACGCCTCTGCGTTTTGGGCGACTTTTCAAAGTAGAAGCCGATTGTGAACAGGTCCGTCCCCTCGAACCGTCGAAGCAGGATTCTCCGGCTGCCAAAGCGCTCCCCACAGCTGGCGGCCATCTCCGTGCGGAACGCGTTGGTCGCCGCGTTCAAATCCTGCACCAAGCTGACTGCCCTTTGCGGTTTGAACATCTGGAGGGACTCGCACTTTCGCACCTCATCCAAGCTCAAGGCAGTCTCAAAAAGGTCGCGACGAGTGGACAGAAGGTGGAGGGCAAGGCATTCTGCTGGCATGGTGAGTAGCCTTGGACCATTGAGGCCCGCCTGCTGAATAGCGGCAAGGAGCTGGTCATGTCCCTCGCCTGACGCCATCTCCCAGGACTCCACCATGCCGGCGGTGAGGGCACGATACTCTTCCTGCGGACAGAGGTCGAGATGGGTGGAGAATGACCCAGCGTCCGTGACCGGACGGGTGACCGTAATTCCAGCACGGGGGATGGAATCGAGGTATTCTTCAATGAGTTCCTCCCTGCCAGCGAATGACTGGAGGAAGGCGTGGTGGTCGAACATGGACGAATTTCGGCTCATGATGTGCTTATACTGGATGGCTCGGGATGGCTGCGGCCCGCTGAAACCATCAGCAGTATAAACCGCACTGTGTTGCAGAATTGTGCAGATGGTTGCTTGACTTGGCAACCCTTTTCTGCTTTTTTCTTATCGCGGTTTCGCTTATACCGCGTTTTCATCAATGCAACCCCTCGTGCACGCGCCCATTTTCCAGATTCGCTCACTCGCTTCCATCCGCGCAGGCTACCAGACCCGCTCGGGAGTTGTCGAAGCCGCCAATGGCAGTCACCGCCTCCTCCAGATCCGCGATTTCAATGAGAACAGGACCTCGGTAAAACTGAGCGACCTAACCCGGATTGAGCCGGGGGCCATCAACCCTGCCCAAGTCTTACAAGATGGCGACGTGCTGTTTTTGGCAAAGGGGGCTCGGAACTTTGCCTTTGCGCTGGATGCGGTGCCGCCGCTGACGCTCGCCGCCTCCTACTTTTTCATCCTTCGCCCCGTGGCCACAATCCTGCCGGAATACCTTGCTTGGTTCTTGAACCTGGACTCCAGCCGTCGGGTCTTCACGCAGTCAACCGGCCATGCTGCCCACATGCCCGTCGTCCGTCGGGAGGTCATCGAAAACCTTGAACTACCACTGCCATCCAAAGGGAAACAGCGGGAGGTAGTGAATCTGGACCAACTAATGCGCCGCCAGCAGGAGCTTCTCTTGGATCTCGCCACGGCCCAAAAACTATTCTTCAACGAAGCTTGTGTCCGCCTCGCCAACGAGCAACTCCCAACCCAATAACACCCATGACAGACCCGCAAAAAAAGAAAGAGATCTTCGACACCGTCTGGCGAGCCTGTGACACCTTCAGGGGCGTCATCGACCCGGCCCAATACAAGGATTACATCCTGACCATGCTGTTTGTGAAATACCTCAGCGATGTGCGGAAATCGAAGCTTGCTCAGCACGAGGCGGCTTACAAAGGGGACAAGGTGCGCGTTGAGCGTGCAATGGCCCGCGAGCGTTTCGTTGTCCCCGAAGACTGCACCTTCGAGCACCTTTACCTGCACCGCGACGACAACGACATCGGACAGCTGATCAACACTGTCTTGGAGCGCATTGAAGACGCCAACAAGTCCAAGCTGCACAACGTCTTCCGCAACATCGACTTCAATAGCGAGGCTAACCTTGGTAAAACCCGCCAGCGCAACCAGCGGCTCAAGACACTCCTAGAGGACTTCGCTGACGACAAGCTTGACCTGCGTCCTGAACGCATCGGTCACATGGACATCATCGGCGATGTGTATGAATACTTGATCGGTCGCTTCGCTGCGCAGGCGGGCAAGAAGGCAGGGGAATTCTACACCCCATCGGAGGTTTCAGAGACGCTCGCACGCCTCGTATGCCCCAAGGAAGGCGATCGCATCTGCGATCCCACCTGCGGCTCCGGCTCTCTGCTCATTCATGCTGCCAAACAGATCGGCTCCCGCAATTTCTCCCTCTTTGGTCAGGAGATGAACGGCAGCACCTGGGCCTTATGCAAGATGAACATGTTCCTTCATGAGGTAGATGCCGCCCGCATCGAGTGGGAGGACACCATCCGACACCCCATGCTGGTGGAAAATGGCACCCTCATGAAATTTGATGTGGTTGTCGCCAATCCACCCTTTTCCTTGGACAAGTGGGGCCAGGAAATCGCCGCCGGCGACCGCTTCGAGCGCTTTAGCCGGGGCATCCCGCCCAAGAGCAAGGGCGACTGGGCTTTCATCAGCCACATGATCGCCACGGCGGTCGAGGGCAAGGGCCGTGTCGGCGTGGTTGTGCCGCATGGTGTGCTCTTTCGGGGCGGTCAGGAAGGTGCGATCCGCAAGGCGGTGATTGAAGAGAATCTCCTTGAAGGTGTCGTTGGCCTGCCGGCCAACCTGTTCTATGGGGCCGGCATCCCCGCCGCCCTGATCATTTTCGATAAAGCGCGCAAGCCCAGGGGTAAGGACCCCGTCCTCTTCATCGACGCCTCCAGCGAGTTTGAGCAGGGCACCAATCAGAATCGCCTGCGCGAGCAGGACATGGAGAAGATCGTCTCCACCTTCCATAGCCGGAAGCAGATCAAGAAATACTCCCACCTCGCCACCTTTGCCGAACTGGCGGAGAACGACTTCAACCTCAACATTCCCAGGTTTGTGGACACATTCGAGCCCGAGCCCGAAGTCAATCTGGCGGCCGTTCGCAAGGACATCGTGCGCATAAAGGCCGAATTGTCCAAGGTAGAGGCCAAGATGGAAGGCTATCTCAAGGAACTAGGCATCGCATGAACACTGCCGAATTCATTCTCTGCACCTCCGACCTACCCCAGGCCGCCAAGCAAAACGTTAGCCTCCACGCCCTGAATAGCTGGGAGGCGGCGGTAACCGTCAAGGATTCCTTGACGGTTCAAGTTGCCCGTCTCGCTGCCGATACCGAGGACGTGAAAGTCCTGGAAGAAATCGGCAAGAAGGTTGCAAAACGCACACCCCCCCGCCGAAAGAAGTCATGACCGACCCCAACGAAAACAAGCGCGGCTACAAGAAAACCAAGGTTGGGTGGATTCCGAAGGACTGGGAGACCAAACTACTGGGCGAGATCGTGAGGGCTGGTCGCCCCATTGTCTATGGTATCGTTCAAGCAGGTCCGGATATTCCCGGAGGTATCCCCTATATCAGGAGCACCGATGTTGGTGAACCTTTCGTTTCTGCGGAGCATTTGCTCCGAACCACACCTGAAATTGCTCAAGAGTATAGGCGTGCGGCTGTCGAACCTGGTGATGTTGTTTTTTCTTTGAGGGGTGAGATCGGTGCTGTGTCTTGTGTGCCCGAGGAGCTAGATGGGGCGAACCTCACCCAAGGAACAGCCAGAATATCCCCGAACAAAATGACTGATTCTCAATTTGTCCGGCACGTGCTTGAGTCGTATGAGGTTCGTCGTTTGGTGAATGCATGGGCCAAGGGGAGCACTTTCCGCGAAGTAACTATCGACGACCTACGGAAGGTGCCGATACCTTACCCCACATTTGAAGAGCAGCGCAGGATTGCTCAGCCAATCACAACCCTTGAATGGGTAATTAAAGGCTATCGCGACCTCACCACCGCCAAAAAGGAGCAGAAAAAGGCGCTCATGCAGCAGCTTCTGATTGCCGAACAGCAGCAGGGCGTCGCGCTCCAGG
>CAZXPU010000035.1:0-44055 GCA_964642905.1 uncultured Prosthecobacter sp. | reverse complement strand
GCAACTTCCTCGGACGGGGTTTCCGTCGATTCCGGCGCAGCTGCGGCTTCATCGGGAGTCGTTTCGCCTGTCGTAGCAGCCTCCCCCTCTTTCACCAGCTTGCCATCCGCAGTGAACTTCATGCCTGCGGCCTTGGCTGCCTCCGCCGCAGGCCCGCCGAAGCCAAGGAGCATGGCTACCTCATCCTGCAAGGTGGCGAGTTCGTCGAGGCGAAGCTCGGGGTCGCGGACGATGAAGACCTCCCCGGTCTTCTTGTTTTCGTAAAAGAGCATCTTGTTGCCGTCCACCTCCTTGGTGGCGGTGGGACTGAGGATGCGTTTCCGCTCCAGCATGAGGGCCAGGATGTAACGGGCGTTTTCCGTCATCGGATCATCCTCCTCGATGAAACGCTGAAGCAGAGCCATGGCGCTCTCCTTGCTGGTCACCTCCGGCTTCGCCTCGACCACATGAGGCGTGTAGGTGGTGCGCCAGTAGGCAATGGGCTTGCGTTCGGCGATCTCCTGGGGCCAGACATCGATGGCCACGTCGCGGCGCACATAACCGTTGGCTTCCGGGTCAAAGTAGATGGCCGTGTGAAAGACCTCGCCCTCGGCAAAAGGACGTTCGGAAAGCGCGCAGTGGGGGGCTCGGGAGCGGATGGACCAGTTTTGAATCATGGTTGGACGGGGGCGTCGGAAAAGTCAGGCAGCCTGGCGGTTGCGAGGGCGGGCAACCCTGGCCTTGGAGGAGCCGAACAGCCTGGCCAGGGAGAGACGCGGCAGGTCCTTGTTTTGAGAGCGATAATGCAGCAGGACCAGACCCAGCGTGCCGAACAAAAGATGCGGAATCCAGGAGCTGAGCCAGGCGGCGACATGGGAGCCCTTGGCGAGGTTGAGACAGAGGTTGTTGAGGAAGAGCAGGGCGAAGAAAATGAAGATGGAACCCGCGATGCCGCCGACCGCGCCCCGGCGTGAATAGGCAATGCCGAGCGGCGCCGCGACCAGGGCCAGGGCAAAGCTCTGCCAGGCAAGCGCGAAGCGGTGATGGAAGTGGGCGCGGAAGGGCGCAAGCTTCTCCTTGGGGTCACGAGGATGCGCCTTCAGGTAGGAGATGATCTCCGGCACGCCCAGGTGCTCCGGTTTCAGTGCGTCACTGATCATGCTCCAGGGCGTCTCCTCAAAGCTGCTGATGTCGAGCTGCGAACGGCCCTGGGCGTCCTTCGGGAAATCACGGACGACTTCCGGACGGCCGTTCACATAATCCACCTCCTTGCCATCATAGAAGCTCCAGCGCCCGCCGGGCCACCAGGTGGCTGAATCGGCATGAATGACGCGGGTGACCTGGCCCTTGCCATCCTGTTCACGAACCATCAGGCCGCGCAAACGCCCGCTTTGCAGGGAGAAGGGAAAGTAGGCCACATGCCAGAGCCGACGGGTGACGGCGTCCTTGTAAAGCAGCGCCTCCTCACGGATCGAGTCCTTCTGGCGGGCGTCGAACCCGCGGATCACCGCCTTCTTGTTGCCTTCCGCACGCGGGGCCCAGTGGTAGTTGGCGGCCATGCTGGTGAGGGAGATGACCAGGGCGGCGGTCAGCACCGGGGCGAGCACCTGGAGGACGCTGCGGCCGATGCCAAGCATGGCCACGATTTCATTGGCGCGCGACATCTTGGTCAGCGTGTAGAGAACGGACAGCAGCAGCGAGGCCGGCATCACCGAGACATAGATGAAAGGCAGCATGCCGGCGTAGAAAAGCATCACCCTGCCCAGAGGCGTTCCGGCCTCCTGGAAATCCTTCATGTTGTCCAGCAGATCCATGATCAGCCAGAGCGAGGTGAAGGCGATGAAGCAGAAGACCAACGGCGCCAGGAAGGTGCGCAGCGTGTAACGGTCCAGCGCCCCGCAACGCTGATAATAATGAAGAAGTCCGGGAAGGCTGAGGATGGCGAGTGCCAGAAGCACCAGCTTCACCCAATAGGCAAACTCGGCAAAGGGCTCGCCCAGTTCCGTCACCTTGGCCACCCCCAGATGAACGGCCATGTCCTTGCACACCGCCCACAGGGCCACCGAGACGCCCGCCGCCCATGTGGGGATCACCAGTTTGCGGATGTGCCCCCACTGGCGGAGGAGGATGGTGATGAAGACGATGCCGCCGACGAGCATCCATTGATCCAGGTAGGGCAGAGCCACCGAAACAAAGCGCAGGGCCGGTCCTGCCGGAGCAGTCCCCTGTTCCGCAACCAGCCTGCCGCCCTGGGTGTCATAGCCGAGGATGTCCGCCGGATTGTCCAGATGATGCCCCTGGGTGACCAGCAGCAGCATGGCGATGAGGGCCAGCGAAAAGGTGATGCGGCCTGCATACGGCCAGGTCCGCGAACGCTTCTGAAGCGCGTGCAGTTTGGCGAGCATGGAACGGAACCAGATCATGAAGGGGACGGGAGCGATGCCTTTACGCGATGCCTTTACGTTGACGCCGCCGGAGGTGCAACCCTGCTCTTCAATCAATCTGAACACCCACCTCCCTGCCCCAGACCACCGGCACCGGGTCATGCAGATGGTCCTGGTCGTCAAAGTGCCACCATTCGCCATCCAGCGGGATGAGGCCGGCCCGGCGCATGGCCGTGTGCAGAATCCTCAGGCGCTCACGCACCGCCGGATCCGGGTCCACCCGTGCGCTGGAGGCCTGTTCCAGGTTCTCATCAAAATAGGTCGGCATTTTCAGCTCACGCCCCGCAGCATCCGCCAGAGAGGCGTCCAGGGAAACTCCTCCGCAGTGGCGGGACCAGCCGTTCTTGGGATCAAGGAACATGCCGGTGCCGCCCCCGTGGGCGTAAAGTTTCTCCTGCGCCTCCGGCGGGCGCCAGGCGTCCCAGATCACCAGGCTGTAACCCTGGGCCCGAAGGCTGGCCTGAGCCTGCTTCAATCGGTCCACGGTCATGCTGCGCAGCAGGCAGGGCATGTGACGCGGGTAAAGCGGACGTCCGGTGACGTTCTGCCCCGTGGCATAACGCAGATCGACCTTCAGGTCAGGAACCGCCTGCCGGACATCAACCAGGTCGTAAGATCCCGCCTTTGCGACCACCCTTCCATGCAGGACGGCGCTGCGGCGTTCGCCGACAGCGCAGGAGACCAGCAATGCCAGGCCTGAAGCCAGCATGCTGTTTCGCAGACCCGCCCCCAGAAGTCCAAGTTTGCTTCCGAACATTCGACTTTTTTGCTTCCGTTCCCCGGCATCGCAAGGCAAGTTTTCAGCTCATCCCTTCTCATCGTCACGCATGTCCCGATACGAAATCCTCAACGCCCTGCTTCACTTCCTCTGCTTCTTCATGGGCGCGGGCATCGGCTCCTTCCTGAACGTGGTCATCTACCGCCTGCCGCGCGGCATCTCCGTCAACAATCCCCGCCGCTCCTTCTGCCCTTCCTGCCAGTACAAAATCCCATGGTATCAGAACATTCCGCTGGCAAGCTGGCTGCTGCTTCGCGGTCGCTGCGCCAACTGCGGCGGCGGCATCTCGGCTCGTTACTTTGGCGTCGAGCTCCTCACCGGGCTGTTGTTCTACGGCATCTTCTGGCAGGTCGGAGGCGACTGGGCGGCCATCAAGGACTGGGGTCCGCAGATGCTCCTGCTCTGGATTTTTGCCAGCCTGCTGGTGGCCGGCAGCTTCATCGACATCGAGCACTACATCCTGCCGCATGAAATCACCATCGGCGGCACGGTGGTCGGCCTGGGCGGAGCAGCCCTGGTGCCCGCCATGATGGGAGAAGAGACGCACCTTCGCGGTTTCATGATCTCCCTGGCCAGCGCCGCGCTCGGCCTCGGCGGCCTCTGGCTGGTGGTGGAACTGGGCAAGATGGCCTTTGGCAGAAAACGCCTGCGCTTCGACTTCCCCACCGCCTGGAGCGTGACGCAGCCCGATGACACCCAGCCTCCCGTGGTGACCCTGGGTGAGGAAAAGACGGGCTGGGCCGACATTTTCTCTCGGGCAAGCGACCGAATGATCATCACCGCCCCGGCTCTCAAGGTCAATGAACGCAGCTATGACAACGTCGTGGCCGAGCTGTGGATGGAAAAGCTCAAGGTCCGGCACACTGACGGCAAACTGGACGAGTTTGCGCTCGAGGGCGTCACCTTCCTCGAAGGATCCACCACGAACATCGTGATTCCCCGGGAGGCCATGGGCTTTGGCGACGTGTTGCTGCTGATGATGATCGGCTCCTTCACCGGCTGGAAGTGCGTGCTGTTCACTGTGTTGGCAGCCTCCGTGATGGGAACCTTGATCGCAGGCATTTCTCGGTTGCTGGGGCGGAGTGAATGGGGACAAAAGATCCCCTTTGGCCCCTATCTGGCGGCGGGTGCCCTGGCCTGGGTTTTTCAGGGCCAGGCCATCCTGGACTGGTATTTCGGCCTGTTGAACCGAGGTGTTCATTGACGATTCAGGCCAGAAGGAGCAGACAGCGGCATGACTCCTCCGCCCAGCCGACGCATTCTCATCACCGGTGCCAACGGTGTGCTTGGTGACGCCACCGCGCGACATTTTCTTGAAAGGGATCCTGAATGCCAGGTGCATCTGGGCGTGCGCGAGCGCCGGGACCGGGCCGAAACCTTGGTCGCGGCATTTTCAGGACGAGCCCACCTTTGCCCGCTTGAAATCACCCGCCCGGAAGGCTGGGCGGACGCCATGGCCCTCATCGAATCCCGGGGCGGCCCCGTCAACGTGCTCGTCAACAACGCCGGGTTTCATGAAGACGCCCTGCTGGCGAACATGTCATTCCAGCAGTGGCAGGCTGTGCTCGACGCCAACCTGAACGCCGTTTTTCATGGCTGCCAGGCCGTGCTCAAGCCGATGATGAGCCAGCGCTGGGGACGCATCGTCAACGTGGCCTCCCTCAGCGCCCTGCATTCCCCTGCGGGCCAGGCCAACTACGCAGCCGCCAAGGCTGGCGTGATCGGCCTGTCTCAGAGCCTGGCGAAGGAAACCGCACGGCTGGGCATCACGGTGAACGCCGTCTGCCCAGGCCACATCGAGGGCGCCCTGCCCGCAGGATGGAGCGAGGATCAGATCAAGGCCATCAAGCGTGAAACCCCGATGAGACGCTTTGCCCGTCCGGAGGAGATCGCCGCCGTGGTTTTCTTCCTTGCGAGCCCGGAGGCGAGCTATATGACTGGCTCCGCCCTCAAGCTCGACGGGGGCCTCATCTAAGCTCCTCTTTTCAGCACCCGACATCACCGAATGAATCTCCGTCTGCGCATCAAAGAAGTCATGGCCAGCGAACTGATGCTGGAGGTGGGTGTGGAGGAGATCGAAGACAACTCCCCTCTCTTCGGCCCCAACGGCATCGGACTCGACAGCGTGGACGCCTTGCAGCTCGTGGTGGCGATTGAAAAACACTTCAAGCTTAAGATTGGCGACCAGGCCCGGGCCAGGGAGGTCCTGCAGAGCGTGGAAACCATCGCCAAGGCCATTGAGGAGGCCGGACTGGCCTGATTTTGCCGGTCTTGCCGCCCATGAAGAAGGTGCTGCCCATCATTTTGAAGCTGGCAGTCACCACTGTGCTGCTGTGGATGATCTTTCGTGAGCACCGCTTTCTCGAAAGCATCCTTCCACACCTGGCCTCCATGCAAAAGCACTGGGGCTGGACCCTGGCGGGACTGGCGGCCGTGGGCGTGTCCAACTGGCTCGCCGCCCTGCGCTGGGAAATCCTGCTCAGAGGACAGGAACAGACCGCCTCCGGCTCGGAAGTCCTGCGCGTGACCCTGGTCAGCAACTTCTTCAACATCACCTCCCTCGGCGTGGTCGGCGGTGATGCCTACCGTGTGCTGGCCATGCTGCGCCAGCCTGGCGCCCGTCGCCTGCCCGTCATGGTCTCGGTCATGCTCGACCACCTGCTCGGCATGCTCGGCCTGGGCCTGCTTTTCCTGACCTGCCGCCTGATGCTGGCCGATCGCCTGGAAACCTTCACGCCTGAAGTGCGCACCATTCTCAAGGGCTTCGAGATGTTCATGGGCGGCAGCATCGTGTTCGTCATTCTCTCCGCGATTTCCTTCACGCCCCGGCTCTACAACTGGGGGGAAAAACAATGGCCCTGGATGCTGGGTTACGCGCCTTTAAAAAGCTTCGCCACCGCCTGCGACGCCCTGCGTCGCGACTGGCGGGGGTCGGTCTACTCCACCGTGCTGTCGGTTCTGCTTTTTGGATTTCATTTCCTCTCCTTCCATTGTGCCGTCTATGCCGTCGGTGGCAGCACGCCGCTCCTAGACCTGGTCACTGCCATGCCCATTGTGGACGCCGTGTCCGGCCTGCCGATTTCCGTGTCCGGCCTGGGTGTGCGCGAAAAGACCTTTGAAACGCTGATGCAAGGACTCGCCGGCCTGCCAGGAGCCACGGCCGTCTCCGCCTCCCTGGTTGGCTGGCTCATGGGCGTGGTCTGGGGCCTGCTGGGCGGCCTGCTCTTCCTCAAAGGGGGGGATGCCCGGCTGCTGTCACCGGCGTCCGCTTCGGAAACCCTTGCTACTGACACCTGAATCCGATCCGCCCGTGCCGTCCCGTGTCGCCATCTCCCTCGGTGCCTCCTTTCTTGGCTATGCCACGCATGCCGGTTTCCTCGCCAGGCTGCACGAGCTTGGCCTGCGCCCGCACGCAGTCGGAGGCTCCTCCGCAGGTGCCATCGCCGCCGGACTTCACGCCTCCGGTCTGCCGCCGGAAAAATGCCGGGAAGTCGTGACCTCCTGGGCTTTCCGCCAGTCCTTCGTCCAGCAGACCCCCTGGCTGACCCAATACCTGCGCTGCACCTTCGCGGAGAGCAAACCCGGACTGTTCAGGCCGGAGGCGGCCGTGAGCTTTCTCGAATCCCTCTTTGGCGACCTGAAGATCGAGAACCTGACGCCCAGGTTCATGGCGGCGGTCAGCGACCTCTCCACGCATCAAACGCACTTCCTAACCCAGGGATCCCTCGCTCGCGCCATGGTGGCAAGCTGCTGCGTGCCGACGATTTTTCAGCCGCTCCAGCACGCCGGCATGGACTGTTTTGACGGCGGCGTCGCCCACGAGACACCAATCGACCCCTGGCTCGAGGAGCCTGAAATCGACACCATTCTCCTCCACCGGGTGATGCATCCGCGGAATGACATGCCGACCGTGGTGCCTTTCAACCTGATCCGCATCACCGCCGAAGCCCACGCCTGCGCCAGCGAACAGCTGCTCCAGTACCGGCTCAAGCTCGCTCAGATGCACGGAAAGAAGGTCGTCGTCCTGACCACTCACCACGAAAGACCCTCCCTGCTTTCCGGCACGGAAAAGCAGATGCATTCCTTTTACGAAGCCGGGGCCAGGACGGCGGAACAATACCTTCAGACGACCTGAGGCTTTCCGGCCACGAGTGACGAAACATCGGCCGACATGCCTTTTGCTTGCCTCGACTTGTGCGCAGGCTCTAAAAACGGCCTCAGTCGACTCCATGTCCCGCACATTCACCTTTCGCGACTCTTCCATCGCCCTCGCCCTGCTGGGCATCTGCGTCTTTTTCGGAATCATGGAGCCGAAGTTTCTGGATTCCCGCAATCTGTCCCTGCTGATGACGGAGCTCTCCATCACCGCCACGCTGGCGATGGGCATGCTGCTGGTGATCCTGCCCGGGCACATCGATCTGTCCGTCGGCAGCGGCCTCGCGCTGCTCAGCGGCATCGCCACGGTGCTCACCAGCAAGGCCGGCCTGCCCTCCCCGGTCGCTCTCCTGATCGCACTGCTTGCCGGGCTGCTGATCTGGTGGGGCAAGGGCCTGCTCATCATCCGAGAACGCATCCCCGCGTTCATCGTGACCCTGGCCGGCCTGCTGATTTTCCGAGGCCTGTTCTGGCTGGTCATCCAGAATCAAACGGTTCCGGTGGTGGCGGGCGGAAAGACCAACTTCTACTCTCTGCTCAGCACCTACTACCTGCCGCCCGCCGCTGGTTATGCCCTGGCCGTTCTGGTCATCGCCTGCCTTGCCTGGGCGGCCTGGAAAGGCCGGGTAGAACGACGGAACAACGGTTTTGAGGTGGAGGATGGCGAATCCAGCTTCCTGCGCACCTTCATCGCGGCCCAGGCCATCCTGCTCTTTGTCATCGTCACCAGCCAGTTTCGCGGCATTCCCCTGCCCGCCCTGATCTTTGCCGTGGTCGCCCTGGGGGTTTACGTGATCACCCGGCACACCGCCTTCGGACGCCACCTTTACGCCATCGGCGGCAATGCGGAGGCGGCCTTCATTTCTGGAATCCCGGTGAGCCGGGTGGTGATCGGCGCCTTTGCCCTGATGGGTGCCATCGTGGCAGTGACGGGCTTCATGCTTACCTCTTACACAGGCAACTCGACCACGGATCTGGGCGAATGGATGGAGCTCGACGCCGTGGCGGCCTGCGTCATCGGCGGCGTCAGCCTGCGCGGCGGTCGTGGCACGGTGCTCGGCGTACTTGCCGGAGCCCTGCTGATGGCCACGCTGCTCAATGGCATGACCCTGATGTCCGTCTCTCCGGAATTCAAGCTCATCGCCCGCGGCACGGTGCTGCTGGCCGCCGTCTGGATGGACATGCGCCTCGGCCGTCAGTAAGACGTGCCGGTGATCTCGTTCGCGAAGGTGTTGATGTGCTCGATGACGTGATCCGCGTCCTCGTCACCCACCCCGACGTCCTTCAGGGTCTCCACCAGGTGCCGGACAAAATGAGCGAAGTGCTCCGGCCGGATTCCCCGGCCATGATGGGCATGGGCCAGGGATTTGCCGGAGTAGGAAACCGGCCCGCCCAGCGCCATGCAGAAAAACTCCTTCTGCATCGCCCGCAGCCGATCGAGCGGCGAATCGTGGAAAAAGGGGGCGAGCAGCGGGTCAGCCAGCACGCGGACATAAAAGGCCTCGATGAGTTCATCAATCACCGGGGCGCCGCCGATGCGTTCGTACAAGGAAGGAGTGGTCTCGGGTGTCATGGCGGTGTCTGAATAGCTTTTCCTGTGCCATTCAGCCGATCACCTCAGGCTCTTGACTCCGCCTTTATTGCGCCGCCGACGGCTCCAGGACGATTTTGATCTTACCCGCCGTTTTGCCGCTGGCGATCAGGGCCTCGGCCAGGGTGGGACCCACTGGGGCCGATGCAGCTGCCAGGGTTGGGCTGGAAACCTCGCCGACCTCGGCTTCCAAGGCGGCTTTGAGAGCTCCCTCGACCATCTGGCCACAATGAATCTTCATCGGCGGCAGGGGCCCCAGCGGCGCACTCAGTTCCGAGGCGCTCATTTGGAGAACTTCTTCACGAGTCTTGCCCCGGATCAGTTCCGTCGCCAGGCTGGCAACGGCAATCGCCGTCTGGCAGCCAAAGGACTGAAAACTCGCTTTGTCGATGACCTTGCGCCCGTCCTTTTCCTTGTATTTCAACCACATGCGCACCATGTCGCCGCAGTCCGGAGACCCCACCGTGCCCACAGCATCGGCATCGGGCATTTCACCCAGGTTTTGAGGATTGCTGAGGGCGGATTGGAGAGCGGCTTCGTCCATAATTGAGTCAGGTACGTTTCGAAGAAAACGTCTGAATGCGCAAGGCCGACTCGGACTTTTGACATTCCGACAGGTTCAAGGCAGGGTTCTGGCATGCCCGATCTCAAAACCCAGCTCCTCGCCAAAACCCGCGAACTTGGGTTTTCGGAGTGCCGGATCGCCAGGGCCGGACCTGCCTCCCACGCGGATCTTTACCAGCAATGGGTCGCTGAGGGCAAGCATGGGGACATGGCTTGGATGGCCAGAAACATGGAAAAACGCAGCGACCCAAGGCTTGTTCAGGAAGGAGCCAGAAGCGTGATTGTTTTAGCGCTTAATTATTACCTGGATGACCCAAATGTAACGCAAAGGTATCGAATTGCACGCTACTCTTTGAACTTGGACTACCATGACATTCTCACACCCAAGCTCAAAACCTTGGATGAATGGCTAACGCTAAATGGAGGTTCTCAGCGTTACTATACCGATACAGGTCCCGTGCTCGAAAGGAGCTGGGCCAGCGCTTCCGGCCTGGGTTGGGGAGGGAAAAGCACCATGCAAGTTCATCGCAAACTCGGAACTTGGTTCTTTCTGGCTGAATTGATTACCACACTTGATTTTGAGCCGGATACTCCATCCAAGGATTCTTGCGGAAAATGTAACCGTTGCATCGTTGCATGTCCGACACAGGCCATTACCGGGCCTCGCCGACTGGATGCGCGGAGGTGTGTCAGCTACCTTACGATCGAAAACAAGGGGTCCATCCCTGAGGAATTCCGCCGAGCCATCGGAAATCGAATCTATGGCTGCGATGATTGCCTCGTGGCCTGCCCCTGGAACAAGTTTGCCGAGGCATCCCAGGAGGCGGCGTTCCAGGCCCGGGCTTCCATCTTCAGTCACTCACTGCAAGATTTCCTCACCCTGACCGACGACTCCTTTCGTCAGGTTTTTGCCAAAAACCCCATCAAACGCATCAAACGCCCGGCCTTCCTCCGCAACGTCTGCGTCGCCCTCGGCAATGTCGGCAACCCGAAAGACCTGCCCGCTCTGGAAGCTTTGAGCAACGAACCCCATCCTCTGATCGCCGAACACGCCCGCTGGGCGGTCGCCGAGATCCGCCAGCGGTTTGGCCTGTCTACCTCCGAGACGGCGCAACCCCCACCTTGACCACCCCTCAATCCGCTCCTAAATCGCCCGCCCCATGTCCCAGCCCGATTCCATTCCCAATGTCCTCGCCGAACGTTACGCCACCCCTGCCATGCGCGCCCTCTGGTCCGGCGAAGGCAAGGTTCGGCTGGAGCGCGACTACTGGATCGCCGTGCTCAAGGGGCAGCGTGACCTTGGCATCCCGGTGCCGGACGGCGTCATCGAGGCCTACGAAAAGGTGAAGGATCAGGTCAACCTGACCTCCATCATGGAACGCGAGCGGGTGACCCGCCACGATGTGAAGGCTCGAATCGAGGAGTTTTGTGACTTGGCCGGACACGAGCATATCCACAAAGGCATGACCAGCCGTGACCTCACGGAAAATGTCGAGCAGCTTCAGACCTTCCGGGCCCTGCTGGAGATCCGCAAGAAGAGCATCGCCGTGCTCGCCGGGTTCGCCCGCCGCGCCCAGCAGACCAAGAACATCCCCTTCACCGCCCGGACCCACAACGTCGCCGCCCAGGTCAGTACGCTGGGCAAGCGTCTGGCCATGTTTGGCGAGGAGATGCTCCTGGGGGTGCAGGCCCTGGAAAGCCTGATTCAGAGCTACCCCGCCCGCGGCCTGAAGGGGGCGGTTGGCACCCGCCTGGACCAGATCACCCTTTTCAATGGCGACGCCTCCAAGGCCCGGGCCCTGGAGGAGCGCGTGCTGCATCACCTGGGAATCCATGCCAAGCTCGACTGCGTGGGCCAGGTCTACCCCCGCAGCCTCGACATGCAGGTCGTCTCCACCCTCTGCCATGTCGCCAGTGGCGCGGGCAGCTTCGCCAAGACCCTCCGCCTGATGGCCGGCCATGAACTGGCCAGTGAAGGTTTCGCCAAGGGGCAGGTCGGCAGTTCCGCGATGCCGCACAAGATGAACAGCCGCTCCTGCGAACGCATCAACGGCTTCCACGTCATCCTCAAGGGCTACCTGGCCATGGCCTCCGGCCTGGCCGGTGATCAGTGGAACGAGGGCGATGTCTCCTGCTCCGTGGTCCGCCGCGTGATGCTGCCAGACGCCTTCCTTGCCATGGACGGCCTGCTTGAAACCACCCTGACCGTCCTGAACCAGATGGAGGTCTTCGAGGCCGTGGTCGAACAGGAACTCATGCGCTACCTGCCCTTCCTGCTGACCACGACCGTGCTCATGGAAGCCGTGAAGGCCGGGGCCGGACGCGAAGCCGCCCACGAGGCCATCAAGGAGCACGCCGTCCAGGTCGCCCGCGACATGCGTACCGGCAAAGTCGCCCAGAACGACCTGTTCGCCCGTCTCGCCGCCGACTCCCGCCTGGGGCTGAAAGCGGACGCCTTCGACAAGCTGGTGGCCCAGGGCCGAGCCAACGCCGGTGACGCTGCCGAACAGGTGGATCATTTCAGCCAGGTGGTTTCCGGCCTCACGGCCGCCCACCCGGAAGCAGCGGGCTACGAGCCAGGTTCGATCCTGTAAGAAATCACCCCGCCCTGGGGGATAAGCCTCAGTGAGCAAGCCTGTGGCTATTATTCCAGATTGTGAAAAAGTAGGCGAGGATTGGCGTTTTTATGGCAAACCGCCATGCGCCCCCTCTTCCTGTTCTCCTTTCTGGCTGTCGCCCTGACAGTCAAGGCCGCCCCCAGCCCCCAGGCCGCTGCCCAGAAAATCGACGCCATCCTTGAGGCCGATTGGAAAAAAGCCGGGCTTCAGGGCAATCCCGAAGCCGACGACAACACCTTCGTCCGCAGGATCTACCTCGACCTCATCGGTCGCATCCCGACAACCCGCGAGGTCGAGTCCTTCCTGAATTCCAAAGAAGCCGACAAGCGCGCCCGCCTGATTGACCGGCTGCTCACGACCGAGGGTTATGTCCAGCACATGTACAATTACTGGGCTGACGTCCTGCGTGTCACGTCCAACGGCAACCAGACCGGCGTCATCACCGGCGCGGCCTACATGAACTTCGTCAAGGAGAGCCTGCGCAGCAACAAGCCCTACGACCAGTTTGTGCGCGACATGGTGTCGGCACAGGGCAAGGCCTGGGAGGGCGGTGCCATCGGCTATTACATGCGCGACCGAGGCATGCCTCTGGACAACATGGCCAACACCGTGCGCGTCTTCCTCGGCACCCGCATCGAGTGCGCCCAGTGCCACAACCATCCCTTCGACAAGTGGACGCAGATGCAGTTCTACAAGATGGCCGCCTTCACCTACGGCATCGAAACTCAGGACTATTATGGCGGCACCATTGGCGAGGTGCGTGAGATGCTCAGCGACCAGGAGCGCACCGCCTTGAAGGCTATTCCAGAACCAAGGCGTCCGCAGCGTCCGGACCGCCCGAAAATCAAGGGCAAGATCAGCAACGAGGAGAAGCTGCTGATGGAGAAAAAATACACCGCCGCCATGCAGGCCTATGCCGCCGCTGACAAGGCCTACGGCGAGCAGATGAAGGCCTACCGAAAGAAGCAGGACGAGCTGCGCCAGAAAATCCGCAAGGAGCAGCGCAGCTTCCAGGAGCCGATGAACGACATCCGCGACACCATGCGCTACACCAGCGTGTCGACCCGCGACCGCAAGCTCACTCTGCCCCACGATTATCAATACAATGACGCCAAGCCTCGTTCAGTGGTCAGCTTTGGCACGATGATGGGGCATGAATGCGTGACCCAGCCGGGAGAGACAGCCCTTCAGGCCTATGCGCGCTGGATGACCTCCAAGGACAATCCACGCTTCACCTCCGTCATCGCCAACCGCCTCTGGAAAAAGGCCTTCGGTCTGGCGCTGATCGAACCTCTGGATGAGCTCATGGACGGCACCATCCCCATGATCCCCGAGCTTCAAACGCACCTGGAAGGGCTCATGAAGGAGCTGAACTATGACATGAAGGCCTACCTGCGTGTGCTTCTCAACACCCGCACCTACCAGCGCCAGGTCACTCGTGAGGAGGTCGCCCCCGGCGTCGCCTACCACTTCACCGGCCCCGTGCTCCGTCGCATGAGCGCCGAGCAGATGTGGGACAGCTTTGTCACGCTGATCAACCCCAACCCCGACATGATCAACAGCGCCGCCCGCGAGCAGATGGAGCAGCGTATCCTCCAGGCCCAGAAAAACGCCGAAGGCATCGAGTCGCTTGATGTCGAGGAAGCCTACCGCGGCCTCAAGATGGCGGCCGATGTCTATGCCAGAAACCGCGAGCGCACCGAGGCGAAGCAGAAGGTTTACATCGAGGCACGCGTTCAGCAAAAGGCGCTGCAGGAGAAGCTCGAAGCCCTCAAGCCCGGGCCTGAGCGCGAAGCGATGGAAAAGAAGGTCGCCGAGGCCCGCAAGAAGGTCGATGATCTCCGCCGCGAGGTGAACGACATCCAGAACGAAGGACGTCGCCTGACCATGGCCGAGGTCGTCGTGCCCGGGCACAAGAAGCTCTATGAAAAGGTCACCGGAAAACCGTATGTGAACGCCTCGCTGGCCAAAAGCGCCGCCCCAGGAACCGCAGAGGTCCCCAGCATGATGGCCGGCGACAGCATGATGATGATGGCCAACGGCGTGCGTGCCGAACGCGTCGTCATTCCTGGTTATGACCGCAAGGAGCTCACCCCCGAGGAGCGCAAGGCCGAGGAGGAGAAGCGCCAGGCCGCCTACCGCGAGGAAGCCGAATACTACGGCATTCCCGAGAAGCAGCATCGCGACTACTTCCGCGCCCGCGCCCAGCAGTCCCGCGACTACCTGCGCTCCGCCGAACTGGAAAGCCCGGCGCCCCGCGGCCACCCGCTGCGCGACTTCGGTCAGAGCGACCGCGAGACCATCGAAAACGCCAACTACGACGCCAGCGTGCCGCAGAGCCTGTTCATGATGAACGGCAACCTGATGCCCAACATCCTGAGCAAGTACAGCCAGCTCATGCTCGCGCTCAGCAAGGCCCAGTATCCCGATGACAAGCTCGAGACCGCCTACATGGCGATCCTCGCCCGCAAGCCCACGCAGAAGGAGAAGGAAGCCTGGCTGAAGGCCCAGGACTCCGGCCTCAACACCACGGAGGACCTCATCTACGCCCTGCTCAACACCCAGCAGTTCATCTTCATCCAGTAAGCCGACCCGGCGGAGCAACATCCCTTTCCAGCACCCTCAACAACGCCACTTCATGAAACACGAACTCGCCTCCAAGCTTCTTCATTCCGGTGAGATCACCCGCCGTGATTTCGCCGCCAAGACCGCCTCCTCCCTGCTCGGAGTCGGCCTGCTCGGCCAGTCCATGACCAGCCGCTCCTTCGCCGCCTTCGAGCATTCCTCGAAGCTCAAGCAGGTGGCCACGGCCAAGAACGTCATCTACCTCTACATGAGCGGCGGCCAGACCCATCTCGACACCTGGGATCCGAAGCCCGGCACCGAGACCGGCGGCCCCACCCAGGCCATCAAGACCAGCGCCGACGGCGTGCAGATTTCGGAAAACCTGCCGCTCACGGCGAAGCAGATGCATCACGGCACCGTCATCCGCTCCCTCTCCTCCACCCAGGGCGCGCATGAGCAGGGCAACTACATGATGCACACCAGCTACGAGCTGCGCGGCACCATCCGCCACCCCGGCATGGGCGCCTGGCTGAACGTGTTCCAGGGCGGCGGCAACAGCACCCTGCCTAACTATGTTTACATCGGCAACGACAGCCGCCATCCCGGCGCAGGCTTCTTCCCGGCCGCCCAGGCGCCTCTCTTCGTCAACAATCCGGAGTCCGGCCTGAAGAACATCAAGGTCCAGCCCGGCCTCACCGAGGAGAAGTTCAACGCACGCCTCAGGCTGGCCGATGAACTCGACTCCGACTTCCGCGCCACCTTCAAGCACCGCAACGTCAAGGCCTACGCCGACATGTATGACGATGCCATCGCCATGATGAAGTCCGAGGACCTCAAGGCCTTTGACCTCACCGAGGAGGCCGCCGATCTGCGCACCTCCTACGGCCGCGAAGCCTTTGGCCAGGGCTGCCTGCTCGCCCGCCGTCTGGTGGAGCGCGGCGTGCGCTTCGTCGAGGTCTCCCTCGGCGGCTGGGACACCCACAACGCCAACTTTGTCCGTGTGCCCGAGCTTTGCGAAACCCTCGACAAGGGCCTCTCCAGCCTGCTCGCCGACCTGCACAACCGCGGCCTGCTCCAGGACACGCTGGTGGTGCTGACCACCGAGTTCGGCCGCACGCCGGACATCAACCAGAACGTCGGCCGCGACCACTATCCGAAGGCTTTCTCCGCCGCCATGTGGGGCGGTGGCGTGAAGGGCGGCAATGTCCATGGCCAGACCGACAAGGAGGGCCGCGAGGTCGTCGCCGGCTCGGTGAAGATCCAGGACATGAACGCCAGCATCGCCTATGCGCTGGGGCTGCCGCTCGACCAGATCATCTACAGCCCGAGCAAGCGCCCGTTCACCATCGCCGACAAAGGCCAGCCGGTGACGCCGCTGTTTGCCTGATTGGTTGAACATGAGCAGGGACGACGTTCTGCGCGTCGTCCCGCTTTTCTGCATGGCGCGAACGCCCCCCGCGGTCCTCCGGCCCCGACGTGGTAGGGACGACCTGCGTGTCGTCCGACTTTCCCTCGATGCGCGAACGTCCCCCGCGATTCTTCGGCCCCGACGCAGCGGAGCCCTACCCTGAGACGGTAGGGACGACCTGCGCGACGTCCGACTTTCCCTCGATTCGCCTCACCAGCGCAGCACGGAGGCCGCCCAGGTGAAACCACCGCCAAAGGCCACCAGCAGGACCACGTCGCCACGCTTCAGGCGTCCTTCGCGATTGGCCTCGTCCAGGGCCACGGGGATCGTGGCGGCGCTGGTGTTGCCATACTTGTGAACGTTCATGAAGGTCTTCTCCTCGGGCAGGCCCAGACGGTCGGCGATCGCGCTGATGATGCGCGCGTTGGCCTGATGCGGAATGACCAGGCTGATGTCGTCCTTGGTCAGGCCGGCCAGGCGCAGGGCCTCCTCGGCGGCGGCGGTCATGCGGGTGACCGCATGCTTGAAGGTTTCACGACCCTCCATGTGCACCGTGTTCAGCCGCTGATCGACGTTTTCCGGGGTCACCGGGCAGGCGCTGCCGCCGCCAGGAACCTTCAGCAGGTCCACCAGATTGCCGTCGCTGCCCATGACCGTGCTCAGCACGCGGCCCGGGGCGTCGGGGGCGTCCGTGGCGCGGATGACCACGGCTCCGGCGCCGTCGCCAAACAGCACGCAGGTGTTGCGATCCTGCCAGTTGACCAGGCTGCTGAGCTTTTCCGCGCCGATCACCAGGGCTGTCTGGCGGGTGCCGGCGTTCAGAAAGTGACGCGCCACCTGCAGGGCGTAGACAAAGCCGGAACAGGCCGCGCTGATGTCAAAGCACACCGCATTGGCCGCACCGATCTTGCGCTGGATGATGCAGGCGGTGCTGGGGAAAAACATGTCCGGCGTCACCGTGGCGCAGACGATGAGATCGATCTCCTCCGGCTTGACCCCCGCGTTTTCCATCGCGCGACGCGCAGCCTCGCTGGCGAGATCGCTGGTGGCCTGGTCGGCGGCGGCGATGCGCCGCTCCCGGATGCCTGTGCGGCTGGTGATCCATTCATCGGAAGTTTCGACGATCTTGGAGAGATCATCGTTCGTCAGCACTTTTTCAGGCATGTAGCTGCCGGTGCCTAGGATCGAAGAAACGCAGGGTTGGGACATGGTTGGGGCTCAGGGAGACGGACGGGACGTCGAACAAACGCCGCATGGCCATCTATGCCAGTGATTTGTGGCAGACAAGTCCCAAGCTGCAAGAGCGGTCAGTGCGGGCCCGCATGCTTTTGCTTGCCGTCCCCGGGTGGCTCGGCCATGGCTGGCGCCCCCGCCCATGCCCTCCGACCTCGCCTTCTACCTGCATGATCTGAGCCCCTACATGCTGCAGTTGGGGGGCGGTTTTGCCCTCCACTGGTATGGCCTGGCCTACGTGCTCGGCTTCTACCTGACCTATCTGGTGATGCTGTTCCTGGCCCGGCGCGGCCTTTCCGAGCTCAAGGAAAACCAGGTGGCGGACTTCATCACCCTGGTGGCCATGTTCGGCGTGGTCCTGGGCGGACGCATCGGCTACATGCTCCTTTACGACTGGGATCATTTTGTCCAGGAGCCCTGGATGATCTTCATGATCCACAAGGGCGGCATGGCCAGCCATGGCGGCATCGCCGGGGTCGCCCTCTTCTGCCTCTGGTATGCCCGCCGGCACAAGATCTCCTGGACGGGCATTGGCGACACCCTGGTCTGCGGCGCACCCCTGGGGGTGTTTTGCGGCAGGATCGCCAATTTCATCAACGGCGAACTCTTCGGCCGGCTGACCTCGGTTCCCTGGGCGGTCAAGTTCCCCACCGAGCTGCTGCATGAGGATTTCGTCCGCCAGGGCGGCACCGCACCTTCCCTGCCCCTGTCGCTGCAGCACAGCCCGGAGATCATCGCCTGGTTCGAACAGAACGGCGGCGGACGGGCCGAGCTCGACGCCATCCTGCACCCCCGGCATCCGTCCCAGCTTTACGAGGCCCTGGGCGAAGGCCTGCTGCTGAGCGCCGTCCTGCTCTGGGTGCGCATCCGTTATCCCCGCCTGCCGCATGGCGTGCTGACGGGCTTGTTCTTCCTGCTTTACGCCGTCGCGCGCATCAGCCTGGAATGCGTGCGCCAGCCCGATTCCGGCGCGGAATCGATCCTCGGCCTGACCCGGGGACAGTTCTTCTCGCTCTTCATGATCCTCACCGGCATCGCCTTCATCACCTTCGGTTTCCTGCGTGGCCGCCGCAACCCGACTGCCTGAGAAAGGGTGGTGCAGGCTTCCAGCCTGCCGAACACAAGGAGGCACAGGCTTCAAGCCTGCTGAACACAAGGTGGCACAGGCTTCAAGCCTGCTGAACACAAGGTGGTGCAGGCTTCTAGCCTGCCGAACACAAGGTGGCACAGCCTTCCTACCTGCCCCATGCCCCCAGGAAAGCAGCCCCCTGGGAGCGATGCGAGGACCAAAGAAATTGACGCAGGATTGAACAAGTCAGTTGCAAACCAGCCTCATCCCGCCATCATCCGCGTCCCACCCGGTCAGTCCTGCTGACCGGCCAAAAGGTCGGGCCGTAGTTCAGCCTGGTAGAACGCTTGCATGGGGTGCAAGAGGTCGTGAGTTCGAATCTCGCCGGCCCGACCATCATAAACCACTCAAAACGAGGGTTTTAAGCAGCCAAAGGCACTGTGCAGTTTCTGCAATCCCTGCGAGGTTTAGCACAGGGTTTTAGCACACTTTTTGGGGCATTTAGCACAGGGTTTTAGCACACTTTTGCCGCCCCTCTGGCCACGGGTATCCCTCCCCCTTCATTTGGCCGGACTCTGCACCCGTGTCCGAAATCGCCTATTCAGGAATCCTCGCACCCCACGGCACCCGCCAATCAGACGGACATCCCCTCATTTTGACTCAGGCTTCAGGGTCTATGAAGGGTCTTTTCTTGCGCGGCAAATCTTGGTGGATTCGGTTCACGCCAATCCCTGGGGCTCCCCAGGAGCGAATCGCTCTTGGAACTGACGACATGGCGGTGGCGATTGTCCGGGCTCGGGAAATCATTGAGCGTGCCGAACAGGGGGCTCGCGAAAAGGCTGGCTCCTGCGAGGTGGAAGTCCTGAACTACCTGGAGGCGATCAAGAAGAGCGGGCTGTCCAAATCTACGATCACCTCCCGCCGCTACGTCCTGACCTCGTTGATTGAGCATCTTGGGGTGAAGTCCCCGACCTCCATCACCCGCAGCGCGCTGCAACGCTGGTTCGACAAGCACAGGGAGCGCAATCCTCACACGGCTGTCTCCTACCTGAACATCGCCCGCTTTTGGATGAAGTGGCTTGTGAAGACGGGACGGATCAACCGGGACCTGACGAAGGATGTGGAGATTCCCCGGCTGCCCATGCGGCAACGACGCAACTTCCTGCTTCCGAATCAGGCCAAGCTGCTTCTCGAAGCGGCAGAAACCCGGGACATGAAGTTCGCTCTCTATTGCGGCATCCACGCCGGCCTTCGCAAACTGGAGGTCGTCGAAGCTCGCAGCAACTGGTTCGATCTTGATGCCAAACTGCTGCATGTCCAAGCCACAGACACCTTCCAGCCCAAGGACCGTGACAACCGCACCATCCCGCTGACCGACGAGTTTGCCGACTGGCTTCGTGAGAACTACAGCTTCAACACGACGTTCATGCTCGCGCCAGAGGTGAAGCACGGCGACTACCGCTACAGGTTTGATTTCAGAACGGCCTACGAGTCGCTTGTGGCCAGATGCGGCCTTCCGAACACCACTTTCCATGATCTGCGGCGCACGTTCGCCAGTCTGCATGTCTCCCGAGGCACTTCGATCTACAAGGTGGCAAGATGGCTTGGTGACCGAGTGGACGTGGTTGAGGACCACTACGGGCATCTGATTCCGAATGACAAGGAGATCAATGCCGTCTGGAAATGAGCCTACCTCGTTGCGCAACGAGGATTCCCCCCCCTGGCCTATCTCAACAAGCCAGGTTTTAATCGCAACAAGTTCACGAGAGGCAGGGGCATACTGCCATACCTTGCGGCACCGGGTTGCCTGTAAAACGCAGCCAAACGGCCAATCCAGGTAGAGTCCTGGGCTCCTTTCCCAAGGCTAGGCCTACCATGCGTCTGTACGCTCGCTCAAAGAGCAGCAGCCTGCCGCCAAGCCATGTCGATCTCGGCAGCGGACATGCCAAGCGCCGCGCCCAGCTGAAGGACAAGCGGGTGCTCCCGCTCGTAGTCCGTAGCGTATTCCCACTCGATTCGAGCAGGAGTTCTGCGAGGCTCGGGCAGCGCCTCAATCAAAGCTGGGATCTGCTCAAGTAGCCCTGCGCCGTGCAGCCAGAGCCGCAGCTGGCGAGCCTTGATCGCAGGCAGTCTTGCGGGCGCATTGCCTGCGCTGCTGAGAATCTCAGCGATGATCTCCTCGTTCGGAAGAGGATTACCGTCAGCGGCATGGAACGCCCCTCCGGGCTCCATGATCAATGCACGACCGAGACGGCGCATGGCCATGGAAAGCCTCGCAAAATGAATGGCTGATTCGCCAGTCCTGGAAACTGAATTGGAGGTAATCGTGATCATGGGGTCATCCGTCTTCCTTGCGGTTGGAGAAATGGGACCTGACGGCATAGCGCAGGCCAAAGGGCGCAGAAGGCGTCCAACTCATCAGTCCGTTGGCTCCGTGAGCCAGATGCAGTTCAGGATCGAGCGTCTTGATGAGAACCTCATTGCGCTCGATGTAGCGTCGGTTGGCAAGGTCCCCGTGCCAAAGGTGGGAGGCATTGCCTTCCACAAAACCCATCGGGCGACCTGCGACCCACTTTTTCAGTCGCGATGCCCAGGAGTTATAGTGCGTCCAAAGGGACGGGTTCATTTGGATGTGCCCTGGGGTGTCATAGCCAAGGGCAGCGGCGGCAAAGCCGACATCTCCATTCCCGACGATCAGGTGTTCGTAGAGTCCAGGTGCGACGGAAAGCCAAAGTTCCCTGCGGGCCGCCATTGCGAATCCAGGATGGGCCTGGCAGCGATGGAGCATCAGCGGCTCACGAGCGATGCTTGGGCGTTCCATGATGACGCTGCCGCTCCTGCTGAGCCATCGGGCTGTGGCATAAGGCTGGACCACAGGATGAGCATCGAGGGCTTTGGCCGTTCGATCGAACCAATCAGGTTGATCGAAAAGCACGTCGGCATCCACCCACGCCAACGCATCGAAATCTTGAGGCACACGGGCCGCAGCCAGATTCAGAAGGCACTCCTTCTGCATCATGACCTGATCGTTGTCGGCGGTGATCTGAGCCCAGCCGGCCCTGCCTGCGGTTTGAAAAGGATGCCCTGGAAGCTGGGCTTCCGTGCCAAAAACTGGCAGATCCGATGTCAGCTCAAGGAACCTCTGCAGGTTGGCTCGTGGGCTCTCGAATCCGAACCAGTTGTAGTGGCAGGTGATGATGGCGAGCTTCATGGAAAATCAGTTGGTGTAGCGGCCCCGAACGCGCAGCCAAAGGCCCTCGTAGTAGGCCGTGGAGCCATAGGAGCCGGGAAAACCCGTGTTGAAGGAGATGTCGATGCGAGAACCCGCCGGCATGGAGACGCTGCCGTTCACCATCAGCGGAATTCCGAGCCCCTTTGGATCGGTGTTCTGGAATACCTCATAATACCAGAACGATTGGGCGTAGAGAGAGCCCCAGGACGAGCTTGCCGGTGGCTCCGACCCATAGACGACCACGTTGGCCTCAAAGTAAGCGTCGGACCATCTTGGCGTGGCGTTGCGAATGGCCAGGCTCAGATCCGTAATGACGGCATCGCGCGGGAACACCAACGGCGAGCCTGAGAAGTAGGAATCAAAGCTCGTTATCGCATAACCGGTTTGGAGCTGCAGGAGCTGATCAAACGACTGACCACCCACCCCGTTGCTCTGGATGTAGGACACGAGGGCTGCATTGTCGGCCGGACTGCCGGAGATGATCTGCGACCATGAATGGTAATGCGTGCTCGGCGGGAAAGTGCTCGGCTTGCCGGTCACCTCGTTCCAGGCGCTCGGGAACGTGGTCGGCTTGCTCGTCACGTTCGACCAAGTGACGGTTTGGTTCGCTGCCGATCCGGCGCTGTTGATGGCGATGGTCTTGGCCGCCTCATTGATGGTGAAGGTGACGTTGGAACCCGCCACCAGGCGAGACTTGATCCATGCCCATGCAGCATCTGCCGCAGGATCTGGAGCCGTGTCTCCAGGCCGGGAGGGTGAGTTTCGGATGGTAATGGGGAACGGCAGGCTTTTTCGTGGGGTCGGGCTTTCCCCTGGAATCTGCCATTCGACCTGAGCTGTTAGAGCGACCGCCGGACTGTCACCAATGGCCTCGCGGAGTGCCTGAGAGTCAGCGACAAGGGAGAATGAATAGGCAGTTGCCGAACCGAGACCTGTTGTCGTCCATGAACCGGCCATGAGCACGGCAGGTCCGCTTTCTTTGCCTGGCAGCTTAGCGGTGAGGCGTCCCGTGGTGCCAGAGGGCAGCTGAACGGTGATGTTGTCCTGCTCAAAGGTGAGCCGAAGGTTGAGCGCTGTGCCCAAAAGCCCCGTCAGCGAAGGAAAGGCAGAGGTCACGTTCGTCGTCGTGACATCGCCTGTGGCTGCGTTGATGCAGAAGTGCTGCGGGTCCATGCCGCTGGTGGCATGTCAATCAACCAGAAGGCAGCACCATGTAGGTGACGTGTGCCCCAGGAAGCACGGCCACCGCACTGTTGGCGATCTCGGAGGCAAAGCGTGCGATCACCTCGCCATCCGCAGCAGCAGTCAGCGTGCCTTCGATGATCGCCACATTACCCAAAAGGAGGCTGCTGGCATTGGCTGAGCTTGGAAGGTTGTAGGCGCTCAGGAAGTTTACTGTCTCGGAGGTGGCATTGAGCGTGTAGCGCGAGTGGTAGTTGAGCAGGCTGAAGGCCGGACCGTTGATCGACCAACGGCTGCCCGTCGTGGTGGCGGCAGCGTTGTATGGAATGTGAAACTTGAAGCTGTAGCGTTTGCCCGCTTGAACCTGGAATTTCAGCCCGGTGACATCCTGGAGCGTGTTCGCCACGGCGTTGCTATTCACCACACCTGTGGTGATCGCGACGGTGGCCGGAGTGAGGAGCGGCAACACCGAACCTTCAGGCACAGGCGCAGCTCCCGGCATCGTTTCCGTTCCACGCCAAACATTGTTGTGAAGCACGAACTCAATGGTCTGAGATCGGTCCGTCCAAGGCAGGTTGTCGGATTCGCGCCAGGCAAACTCCGCCATCAGGCTCATTTTTCCCGTGTCGGAGTTCTCGCCGGCGGCATTGCCAATCCTGAGCAGCTCATTGAGCCTTTCCGTGACGTAGTTGATGCGCGCTTCATAAACCAACCGTGAACTGTCGAAGGTCCAGGAGTCAGCCATGGCACAGGTCAGCTCGGGCTCATAACGGCCCCAAGGCTTCACGATGAATCGGAATTGCGAAAGGGCTGGAGCCATCCATGGCCTGCCATCGCGTAGCAGGACAAGCTGGATGCGTGTTCCTGTGCCCCGCTTTGCCTCAAGCATGGAGATCGGAGAGACAAAACCCTCCGCAACCAGGAGTTGAGCGGTGTCGGTGTCGAAGATGATTTTCATGAGGACTGTGAGCGTTTCTGGTTGAGCAGGTTTTCAAAATGCGCGGCCAAGCTGATCATGTCGGGAATCAGCGCGATCCCAGCTGCTCTGGGCCATTGGTAGGGGTTCTTGTCAGCGAGCTTGCCAATGGCTGCGAAGACGTAGGCGGCAAGATGTCGAAGGTCTCGGACACGCATCAGGCCGGTTGAGCGTGTGAACTGATAGGGTTTCACCGCTCGTTCTGCGTCCTTGTTGCGGCGGGAAAAATCGGTCACTCCCTTGGCCTCCCATTTCAAACCCAACTGAGGAAACAGCCAGGTCGCATAGTCGCGAACAAGCCAGGCGGGGAGCACTCCGCGCGTGCGCTTCCATTCGTAGGGCTTGGGCTTTGGCGCGCTCATCAGTGAGGATTACCGGACGACCGCCTTCGGGACGTATTCGGTGGTGATCGAGGTGAGCCACAGCGGCTTGTCGAGCAGTTGCTCGGACTGGATGCCCTTGAGGGACCAGCCCCAAGGCCAGTTGAAGGTGAATCCTGCACTGGAATACCAAGGGATGGCGAAGATGTCTTTTACCGCTGGAGCATTCGCAGGCGTGAGGTGCCCTGGCAGCTTATCCGTAGGCGGCGGGTCTGATGAGAGAAACGTGTCCACGACCACGATGCGGCTGCTGTCGAGGTTCGTGTAGCGCTGGTCTGCCCATCCGGTGAAAACACCCTGCTCATCAGTGAAGGTCGAACCTGTGATGCTAAGGGTGGTGGAGGCATTGACCGGCTGATTGTTGACGGTGATGCGGCGCTTTCGGGCCTTTGGCGCAAGCAGCCCCTTGCAGTCCAACGAGACCCTCCAAATGTGGCCATTCAGATCCTCTTTTTCGATCCCGACAATCCACATGTTTGCAAAACCTGGTGCGATTGCTCCCTGACTGAATTGCTCAGGGCGAGTCGTGAGGATATCCATCGGCCCCTCGTCCCAGCCTTCCTCGGGTTGCCGAATACGATTGGCTTCGATCTTGTCTGCTGACCGAGCCAGGCCGTCGCACTGAAGACGATGAATGAAGACGGGGCCATCCGGTTTTGTCTGGACCTCCTTGATTCGCATGTTCGGCCTTCGAGGCGGTGCGCCGCCGTGATGGAAAGTGTATTCCCTGTCGGTCTGCCAGACCTGCACGGCGCTGTCCAAGCCGTAGGGGCGAATCACCAAATCCTCAGGTTCAATTTCGAGGATTCGCTGACCATGTTCGATGTAGGCAGCAGTGTTCATTTCAGGGCCTCAAGGATTTGCGGCAGGATCTGAGCGACCATCTGCGCTGCCTGTTGGGTGGTGCCGTTCTCGGCGGGCGACTTGTCGCCGGCGGCATTTTGAGCCGCCCGCTGCGCAAGTGGGTTATCCTGGCCTCCTCCCTTGAGTCCGGGCATGAAGCGGTCGTAGGAATCCTGCACGCGGGAACGAGCATCATCCACGCGCTGCAAGGCGCGGGTTCGTGCTTCTTCTGCCGTGCCTTGGCTGAGTGCGGAATAGCCCTGGATGCGCTGTCTCCCCTCACCTTGCCTGCCGGAAGCCTTTTCCTCCAAGGCACTCTTGGCTTGAGCGATGCGGAGGGATTCCTGCATGGACAAGCCGGTCTCCTCGGCAATGCGCCTGGCCTCCTGCTGGATGCGGGCCTGACGCTCCAAGGCATCAGCCTCTTTGTTTCGGCCACGGGAACGCAGTTCCAGGACCTGGAGGTCACTTGAAAGCCCGGCCTTGGCGATGTTCTGCTGGCTGGCCTTCTCCGCTTCAGCCTGCTGCTGGCGGTCCTTTTCCGAGCTGATCTGCTGTTCCAGGGAGAGGATGTCGCCGAGCAGTTTCTGCCGCTGAAGTTCAAGCTGAAGAACCTCTTCGGTGTCCTGGCCGCCCTTGCCCTCCATGTAGGCCTTGTCCCGTGCGGCCTTCATCCTGGCCTCGATGTCCGCCACGTTGCCCTTGGCCATCTCCAGGTTTTCCTCGGGCGTGAGCTTTTGCTTAAGGTTCGAATCCTTTGCTTGGGTGATCTGCTCACGGATGCCCTGCATTCGCTTCTCCTGGGCCTCCAGCTCCTTCTGGCCCTTCTCGATGCTGTCTGCTGCCTCCTTCTGTGCTGTGGCGATCTTCCTGGCCCAGTCTGCCGCCTCACGAGCTGCCGCACGCTGCTTTTCCTGAGCAGCCGCAGCCTCTTCGGATTCGACCTTGGATTGGGCCAACGCCGAGGCTGCCTGCTCAACTCGCTCAGTGAAGCTGCCATCCAGACCACCGAAGAGGGCGACGCCCGAAACAGCTGCAAAGTCAGCCAAGCTCAGAAGTGATTCAGCTGACCATGCCTTGAGCTTGAGCAACCCGCTATCCAGCTGGTCGTTGAAGTCGGCCAGGCGCTGAACCTGCTCGGCGCTCAGAACAGGTGTATCAGCGAGCGCTTGCAGTTCCTCCCGCCCCTGCATGAGCAGCGGGATCAATTCAGCGCCATTGCGGCCCATGAGGTCGAATACCTCGGCAAATCCCTCCCCCCGGTTGCGAGCGCTGATGAAGGCCTCTGATAGGGCCATCACCTGCTCCTCCAGAGACATCGACCGCAGGCTGGAGGCGCTGATGCCAAGTTGCTTCAGAGCATCAGCGGTCTTCTCGCTGTTTTCAGCGTCAGATAGCGAACGCGTCAGCTTTGAAACACCCTTCACGAGGGTATCAACATCGCTGCCCGAGAGCTTGGCCATTGCACCGAGGCGCTGGAGACTCTCGACGCTTGTGTTGAGCTGCACGGAGAGGTCGCCCAGACGGTCGAACTGGTCGATGACCGACTTCAGCCCCGCCAGTGAACCCACCGCAGCAGCTACCTGGCCAAACCCACCGACAACGTCGGCACTCATGGCCTTGCCCAAGGTGCTGCGGGCACGGCTAGCGAATCCTGTCAGGATGCCCTGGGCCTTGGCAGCCCCGGCCTGCAGGTCGGTATTGTCCCATTCGAGTTCAACCTTCGGTGCCGCCATGTAGCTGGCGAGCCCTGTCAAAACCTGCCATTTAAGCCGCTGGGTTCACAAATGCCCGCTCCCAGGCTGCCGAGGACCTTTGAATCAGCTTCTCATCCAATTCCATCTGGCAAAGGCGGTCTGAGACCAGCTTGCCATCCAGAAGACCAAGCCGATTCAGCATCGCAATAAGGCGAATATCCTTTTCTCTGGCCACAAGCATTTTCACAACAGCCAAGTCGTTTGGCTCAAGCGCAAATGCAAAAGTGCAACCCGGCACCCCGACCACTCTATCTCGCCAGCCAGGTGGAAGTGTCTCAAAAATGGTTGGGCGAAGAATGTCTGCGTGATAGCCGTATCGGAGATGAAAGGCTTGAGATTCGCCCAGTGCTTGATTGAGCATCACTGCAGTGGTCTCCTCGAATGGTGATGGGCAAAGGTCCGCATCATAGGTGCTGACAAGAGGGCCTGCATCATTCCCAAGGCTTGGGAACGATGCCAGTAGTGAGGCTGATCCCAGCACGATGATTTCACAGTCTTCGGCCAATGCCTTGGCCGATCTCAACAGATGCTGTAGAGCAGGCAAGTTCACGGCACTTGATAGGACTGATTCAACTCTTCGCTGCTAAGAAGGCCGACAAAAGGCGAACATGACTTCAGGGATTCTTCATCACAGTTGTCCGCCTTCAAAAAATTCAAAAGTTCGAACCAGGCCTCGTCTGAGGCCTGTGCCTTGGTAAGCCGATCACGCCATTCAAGCAGAGGAGCTGGATGAAGCCTGCCATGTTGCAGCCAGCGCTCGATGTTTTCCAAGGGCAAATGAAGACTGTCCCTTGAGCCTTCGAGCTTAAGGGCAATCCGATTCCAAAGCCGACGACGATCTGGCCGGAATAGATGGGGATCCTGTAGTGAGACCATCGTGTGCATGGTAAGCACAGAATCAGGCTTCGGACAACTGGTTAAGCTGGGACGCCAGCTTGGAAGGATGCACGTGCTCTTTCCCACCATCTACCCAACTCCGAAAGCCGCCGATCAGGCCACATCATGGCCTCGCCCTCCATCAACCGGAGCGCATGGACGTAGGCCCGCCCCCGCGACAGGGGCAAATGCCAGCGGATGAAGTCTTCCGTCCAGCCCGTGCCGCGCGCAATCACTGCCACGTATTGCGCCTCCGCCACGGGCAAGGCTAGTTTCCCAGGCACCCTCGGTCCGAAGGTTCCGGCACCACCCGGTTCACGCCCGCCTCATTGAAGATTTGCAGGGCAAGGTTCACAGCTTCCACATGCTTTGCCCGGGGCACATTCAAATCTCCCCAGGCTTCGATGGTTTCCAGAAAGAGCGGCAGTTCGCCCCGCAGCACACGCCAGTCCGATGGCTCGTGACTGCACAGCCAGAGGATTTTGATCGCATCACCCAGAAAGGTGGTGAGTTGCTCCAAGGTCTTTGCCAGTGGAAGTGCCCCGTCGGCAGCCCTGAGCTTGTAGAACAACGCCTCACGGCCCGAGCTGTAACCATGAAGCAGTTTAGCCTCAAACCTGCCAGCTTGCTGGTTCCAGACCTGCCAGACATGTTCAGCCTCGAAGGCCTGTTCACGCTCTGCATGGGCTTTCTGTAGATCGGCCTCAGGAACGCTGTCCCGATGAATCTTCCGGCACGTTTTCTTGGGCGGTGTCGGGTCGATCTGAAGCTGTGAAGTCTGAGGTTTCATGCGATTTTGAAATGACGTTGGACCCGGTCGAGCATGTCAGTGCCTGCCTGCTCGGGAATGAAGGCCGAGCGAAGAGAGCGAGGCTTGCGAAGAAGCACACGGCGGCCTGTAGCTCGCAAATGCCTGGTGATCTGGTCGTGAACGCAGCGTGCGTTGTAAGCGGAGACCAGCGGATGCTGGGAATCATCGCGTTCCAAATCTCCATGACGCAGCTCCAGGATCAGTTTCTGGGCGTCATGCCTGATCCAGGATTCATCGAGCAGCTTCACGGAATGACCGAAGCGCGGGAGCCTGAACAGGCCGCCCTCATGCTCGACCATTGGAACACCGATCACTCCAAGGGCTGCCACCAATCCGGCATCATCAGTTTCGATCAGTTCGTCAGCCTCGCGAAGACTTGGCAGTTCATCGCCTTCACCGTAAAGAGTGGCGTGCCCGTCTTCGGTGGGAGTCAGACGGATGCGCTGCTTGTTGCGCAACGAGGATGAAAGCAGATTCGCATTGTGGCAGGCCCGAAGGCCGCAAAGAAAAGGATGAAGAGGATCTGCCTGCTGCAATGAGCCGGAATGCCAGCCGCTCATCAACCCGTCCACGGTCATGGAGTTCCAAAGGGATTGGAGTCCTACATAGAACGTGGTCACTTCCTCACCACTGCGCTCATCCAGAACCAAGTCAGTGCGCACGGGAAACCCCAGCGACCCAAGACAGGAGGCGATGGAGAGGCTTTGCGTGGGCCACCAGCTCTCGATCATGGCGCGATTCCAGGGAACATTTCAGCCGTGAAGCTAACCTGCGGCTCATCGGTGTCGCTCAGTTCCCGGGTCGGGTCCTTGAAGATGATCTTACCCTCAGTGGGCGAGAATCCATGAATCGCTCCCTGGAAGTTGGCCAGAACAGCGACAGCTGTTCCTGGATGCTGGTCAGCGAAGCCGGAGGCGGTATTGCCGACGATGATGCCGGAGAACTCGAAGGTGATGCGCGGATTCTCCGCACGGATGTAGGAGACCATCCGCTGGCTGTTCTTGCGCTCGACGTATTCGCGGGTGGGCTTGATGGAGAGCTTGGTGACGAGCACCCCGGTTTCATCCACGAGATCGTAGGTCGGCTTCGCTCCGTGTTCGATGATGGCTTGAACTGGCATGGCTGATCAGGCGAAGGGTGTCAATTCATCCGCCTGTGCGCTCATTGTGAACCGGGTCGTGTGCGTCCTGGTTCGCTCCTCCCGATTGATCTCAGTCTCGCTCCGCGTGATTCGCAGACGACGCACATCCCATCCCAGGCGCTCAGCCGCAGGCAGACCTTCCAGCCAGGCAAACAAGGAATCGGTGTCGCAAAGCAGCCGTCTCAGGGAGCCGATCCACATCGCCTCATCCAGCGCAGGCGTCTCATCCGCGTGAGTATGCAGCAGAAGGAGGGCGTTGGCCTCGACAAGCCTTGAATGAGGAAACTCCAGGCTGTCGACGTGGCACACAATGCAAGGACGCTGCCTGGCTGCCATGTCCAGCCCCATGCCGATGTTGAGAGAGTCCGGCAAGGCCCCCTGCTCCTGGGCATGGATGAGATAATCGGCCAGTAGCCTGGCAAGGCGGTATTCGAGCGAGGGTTGATCGTTCACTCCCTACTTGCCTTGTCGAAACATGCGCGAAGCCATCGCCTTGAGCTTTTGAGTCATGGCGTTCTGGAGTCTCAACCGGGCACGGCCTTCAGCCTGCCGCAGCTGAGCATCGTTGCAGGCTTCCTGCGCATAGCTCACCTGGTTCTGAAGCTCGATTTTCGCTCCTTTGGCTCCCCTCTTCACGATAGCGGTCCCGTTTGATGATTTGTGCGCGCCCGTATTCGCCCATCTTGGAACGCCCCTAACGGTGCCCCCAAGTGCCTTGGCAGCTGTGATCCAGCCCGCCTTCACGGCACCAATCTGCCGCTGCACTTTGGCGATGTAGCGATCCAAGGCTTCCCCTTTGGAAACCACTGCAAGCGTCTTCGCGTTATCGGAAACTCTCCCGTAGCGCGCTGTTCTTGCAGCTTTGTGGAGATCTGGCCGGACTGCTCCAATGGGAATACCGGCCTTGGCGCAGAGCTTGCGTAGCAGGCGTCGCGCCTTCTCCTTCTCTCCAGCCTTCTCAGCACGCCAGAAGTCTCGGGCGAGGGCCGGGTCTGCCGCCTCAAGCTGCTTGTAAGCAGCTCCAAGGTTGTCAGCCCGTTTGAAGATCCGATTGATGTCTGCCTTGATGCGGTCTGCCAGCCTTTTAAAGGGTTTGTCCGTGAGACCGAAAGGCAACGTGATCCGCGCGCTCTCCACGGCCAGCGTGCGCACTTCCTGGATCAGCAACTTGTCCATGGGGCGCTGCACCTCCTTGGGGAATAGCGCAATCTGCTTCCGGATCGGGTCGAGCCCCGTGACTTTTCCTGTGACACGCATTTCAGGGATCAAGGGGGCCAAGTTCAAAGGTCACAATGGCGTGAGGGGGGCGGTTCATCACAGCCTTGATTCGGTAGTCCTTGTCCTCCCATCGAACAATCTTGCCACTGTGGGGAATGTCCGGGATGGAGGAGCGAAGGACCTTGGCATTGAAGCGCACTTCCTCGACCTCACCTCCTATCGCCAACTGGCCCGAGAGCATGGGTTCGGAAATCAGGGCAAGGAGAGGCTGCCCTTGGTAAAAGATGACCTTGCCGAAGTCCTGGAGCATCTGGGAGAAGTCGGCGGCGATTTCGTCATGGATGGACATGCCAAAGGCACCACGTCAAAACGAAGCAGCCCTCCCCGCACATGGCGAAAAGGGCCGCACCCGAACCCGAGGCCCGCGCCTCGAGAATTCTTCTGTTAAAACACCATGGCCACAGTGAGCGACTTGGCGGTGTTGTTGCCGCCAATGGCTTCCACGGCAGCCTTGGCACGGATGTATTGCCGGACATCCGAGGGCAGTTGAACCTTGCGGCTGACTCCAGCGGCCCCAGTGCCACCTGCGCCAGTCAGCTCCAGGGGAGCCAAGTCGGCGATGGCGGCAAACGTGGAGCCGTCTTCCGAGTCCTCCAGCGTCACACTGGCCTTCTTGGTGTCCGCCAAGGAAGGAAGCGCAGGGAGGGTCAGTTCCACCTCGAAATGGCATTCGTGTGGCGGCTTCTGGGTGAGATTGAACGGTTCCGTGGTTGAGGTGGCACCAGCGGCAGGCAAGGCCACGGTGCGAATCAGTTCAGCATCTTTGAGTGAGTGCATGAGATGAACGAATGGGTTGGAGTGGATCAGGCTTCGTCGTTGGTGATCGAGGCCGTGCGGATGATGGGGATGCCCTCCCATTCGGTGGGCAGAGGAGCGGGTGTGCCGTTGGCATTGGTGGCCGTGCGGCTGTTGCGCAACTGCTCGCGGGAACGCCCGTTCATGAGGATGTGAGTGGGCTCAAAGCCGAAGTCGGTGAACTTCTCGTAGGCCGAGTAGAGCAGCGAATCGTTGAGGCTCTTCTTGCCGGACCCGGACTCCTCCACGTTCTTGATGCGAACCGCACAGTTGCGGTTGGCAAGGCGCATCCCGATACGGCCAGTCATCCAGTTGGTGTAAGCCTTGTAGGGATTGCCCTCGGCATCATAGACCGTCTCCAGCTCCCAGGTGTCCTGGAGGCGGATGGTCTGAGCATTCCCGAAGAGAAACTCGACGCACTCGCGGCCAAGACGCAGAAACCAGACCGAGGTTTTCGAGGCAGAGCCACCAGCGTCCACAAGATGGGCGGCATCCGCCTTGATCTGGGCAAGGAGGCCCGGGAAGCCTTTGCTGTCATTGCCAGTGCCGTAGTAGAACTGAGAGCCGATGTATTGCATGGCGGCCTCCATGACGCCCGAAGCGTGGTTCTCCAGAAGCCGGCCCGGATCACGGGCACCGTCCACGACCTGGGCATCCACGGCGATCTGGTGATCCAGGATGTGGGTCTGGAAGGTGCGCGTCTCGTAGCTGGACTTGCTGCGAGGAACACCCTCGTTGGCGTTGCGGAAGCGAACAGAAGGCAGACCGCTGCGCACGGTCAGCTCCATCGTGGTGCCGGTCATGGTGTCGGCGGGAACGATGGTAAGCTCGGGGGCCATCTTGACGGCCTCCTCAATGATGGGGTAGCCAATGCCGGCATCCAGCTTGGCGATGTCGAGAAGAGTGGGAACAGACATGAGATTCTAGGGGGGTGTTGTTGGGGTGAATGGCTCAGGCCTTGGTGAACTGGCGGTTCCAGACCTCGGCAGCGGTGGTGGGCTTCGTGTCCCCACCGGGGGTGACTCGGGCGGGAACCTGCGTGCCCATTTCGGCGGCGATCTGCGCGGCTTTGGCAGCGGCTCGTTTGTCCAGGTCCTGCTCACGGGCGGAGAGGTCGCGAACCTGGTTTTCCAGTTCGCCGTTGCGCTGGTTCAGGCGCTGAACATCACCCTGGGCAGCGATCAGCTGGCCCTTGAGCGTGTCCCGCTCGGTGCAGGCCTGCTGGAATTCTGCCCGGCGGGCTTCGATCTGGGAGGATGCGTCCGCCATGAGGGCCTCGCGGGCCTTGGCGTCCGACTCCAGGGTTTGGATGCGGGCGAGCGCATCATTGAGTTGGTCTTCGACGGTTTTCATCGGGGTGAATGACCGGGAAGGCGTGTCAACTTGTGGGGCAGCCACGGAGCGAAGACGGGCCAGCACCTCGTCTCGACCGCGCACCATCCCGGCGAGGTTGAACCGCTGGGCTTTGCGAGCGCTGAAGCTCTGCCCTTCCATCGCCTCGTCAGGAATCCTGCGGCCACGGGCAAGCACGGCCTCCTTGAAGTCGGCAGCAATTTCCTCCACGTCCGCCTGCAGGAGAGCCCGCTGCTCCTCGCTAAGGGAAACCCCAGGCGTTCCCATTCCCTTGAACTTTCCAGCCGCGAACACCTCAACCTTGAGGCCCTGGCTGCGAAACTTCTCGGCGCTGTCGATGAATGGCAGCATCACCCCGATGGAGCCAACTCGTGCCGAAGGTGAAGCATAGACGGCCTGGCACTGGGAGGCGACCCAGTAGGCAGCGCTGCACATCTGGCCTGCACTGAAGGCATAGATGGTTTTGAGCTTGGAGGCGTCTGCCACCGACTGGGCCAGCTCTGGCGTTCCGTTCACAGTTCCGCCAGGCGAGTCGATGTCCAAAAGGATGGACTTCACCTCCTTGCTTTCGGTCGCATGGAGAATCGCAGCGGCGACCTGGTTCATGTCCGTCGCTCCGAAAAGCAGCGTTGAAATCAGATCCGGGTCACGCATGAGCGGCCCGTGGATGCGGACAATGCCCACACCATCCTCCACCGTCAGAAGCGGGTTTTCTGTCGCTTCAGGAAGCGTGAGACGGGCATCAAAAAAAGTAGATGCCTGAGCTGCCATGCTCTGCATGGCCTCCGAGGTGATCAGCCACGGCTGGCGGGAGAGGAGTGAATCAAGGACGGTCACACCCCGCCTTGGCTGTCAACGGCAGCAGGCGGAACGGGAGCCACCATGGAACCGCCGCTTGGCTTCCAAAGCATGTCCAGGGGGACGCCATGACGCGATGCCGCGTCCAGGATCATCTTCGCGTCACGAGCCCTGCGCTCCAATTCCTCGCCAAAGTCCGCCCCCAGCTCCTCGTAATGGTCGCTGATGGTTTTGAGCCCCATCTCGACATCGGCTCGGTTCTGTTGCGCCTCGCGGCCAGCATCCACCGTGATGCGGCGCGGGGTGACACAGCTGATCTTCCACCAACCCGGCACCGCAGGCAGTTCGCCCCGGTCGATGGCATCTCCGATCACGTAGAACCAGACCGGCTTGATGAGCCGCTGGATGAGGATCATTTGCCGGTAGGAAAAGCGGCGATCTGCCTTGGTCACAGCCAGGCGAACCCCGGCTCCGCCGACCTTGGAGGAGTCCGCAGCAAACTCGTAGGGCAGCACACCCAGGGCGGAATCCCTTCGCAGATGCTCCAGGAAGCCTGTGAAGGTTGGGCTTGGCCGCTTGGGCTCGAAGGAATCGAGAGATTCATTGGGTTTGAGGGCGACCAGCTTGCCCCCGGTGATCTGCTGCAAACTGGCTGGGTTGCTGCCCTCGCTGCCGGGCGCAGGATCACTTTCGATGGCGAAGTCGGAATCATCCTTCAGGTCGCCTGCCTCAGTCTTCAGGATGCGCGTCACATCGCAGTTGTCCTTCACAGCGTGCTTTTCCAGAGCGAGCAGCTCCATCTCGTCGATGACGTGGTTGATGGAATGTTGAAGCGTTGGGGCATTCCGGACGCTGGACACGTTTTCCGGTTCAAAGACGTGCAGGACGCTGGATGCCGGCAGTTCACGACTGCCTCTGTCCTCGATGACTCGATAGGAGATTGGAGCGCCCCAGGCATCCAGGGTGATGCCGTGGCAGCTTTGCGGGGAGGCGTTGCTGTCGCCGATGCGGTGCGATTCGATCAGTTGCAGCGCAGCCAGGCCGAGTCGGCTTCGCGTGAGGTGAATGAAGTATTCGCCATCCACATCCATGCCCCGGCACACCAGGGACTGAACCTCCTCGAAGCTGAACCGTCCGGTCACTTCACAGCGCGTGGACCAGCCCCGGAAATAGGCCTCCGCCTTGCGGTTCCAGTCCGGATCTTCGGACTGCGCCTGCGGACGGATTCCGTCGCCGGTCGAGTAGATCGCCATGTTGCCCACCAGCTCACGGACGAAGCCTGAGTTTTTGGCGAGGTAGCGGGATCGCTTGACCAGTTCACGCCGCACATGCGGGGTGAGATCCTGCTTGGCATCGCGAGGCGCTGCACCAGGAATCTGACCGCGTCGGGGCGAGTGATTAGCGGATTCGTAGATGCTGGACGCCTTGGGCTTGAACCAGCCGTTCACCCATTGGAGAAGCGGATTCATAGGGCGATTCGGCGGACGTTGGTATGGCTGATTCGTGTGCGGCGGCCGTAGGTGCCGGGGGCCAGGACACGAAGAGCGTGCGCGCATTCCTCCAACGTCTCTTTGACGGTCATGGGGAACTGCTTGGAAGCGTTGGAGCCGCTGTCGCCCCAGCTCATGAGGGTCTTGCCCTCCAGGAGCATCTGCTTGGCTTTCGCCTGGATGCTGAGAACCTCTGCGAGGGTAAAACCAACGGTGAACAAACCTTGCGCCATGCCCCGGCGCAGGCTGTCAACGGCTCGACGTCTCCTTCAGGTCGCGTTTGATCTCATCGACTGTGAGCCGGATGTAGTTCACGTCCGTTTTTACCACGTCGGTGCTTCGCTCCAGTAGCTGGATTTTCACGTCATGAGATTCAAGCCGCTGGCGGTCCTCGTTGCGCAACAGCTCCAGGTGACGAAGCGTGCTGGTGTGGACACCCCAGGCGGTTCCTCCGGCAATGACCAGAGAGAGAACCTGAACGACATGGCCGAGGCTGATGGTGGAATCGAAACGGGGTTGGGTCATGGACCGATGGTCTTGAGAATGGCTTCAGGGGTGACAAAACCCAGGGTCACGAGGCTGCCGCTGCCCTTGGTCGCGCGGATGCGGTTGGTGATCCAGTCGCCCTCGCGCTCGCGTGCCGGGCTGCTGGGGTCCAGGGAGGTGTTGCCCTCGATGGTGGACATGACCATGCCCTGAACGGTGGTGACGATCCCCGCATGGCCATTGGTGGTGCTGCCATGCTTGGCAAGCCAGATCGCTCCCGGCACAGCACTCGTGGAAAGGAGCCCCAGCCTGCGGAAGTTTCCCGCACTGGTGACGCAATGCGGGGTCATGGACGACTGCCAGCGTTTGATCTGCTCTGGGGTGGCCGAGAGCGAGCGTAGAGCGGCAAGGACCATGCCGTCGCAGAAGGCGGCGCAATAGGCCCAGCCAGGTTCCCAGGGGGAGGAACGCATCAGAGAGCGGAGTTCCTCGACCAGGAGCCGATCAGGTCCTGCCGTAGCTGGATTGTCCCAGTCAGCGTTGGGTTTGACCTCGCGCAGACCAACGAACTTTCCAGCCTGCCGCAGGACGGCGTTTGCCAGGGTGGCGGAGGTCATTTCTTCCTCCAGTTGATGCGCAGACGACCGTAGGCGGCGGTGGCGAGGCCCCCGAACTGCGCGATGGTGTCCCAGTTGGCGGCCATCAGGTCCACCATGCCCTGAGCTTCAGCCGTGGGCAGATGAAGGCCGAAGATGCGGCCCAGGGCACCGACGGCCGAGATGACGATGCCTGCGTAGGTGAGTTTTCCTTGAAGAGGTTGATTCGGATTCATGCCCCCGGCGGGCCGTGTCAATCCGAGCCGGGCTCATCCGCCTCGATGGCACCGTCATCCGCCTTCACCGACTCCTGACCTACGAGCTTGAGCATGACCGCCGCAGCGACCTGCATGGCCTCACAGTCCCAATAGTGGTTTTGGCGTTTGCCAATACGCTCCCACAGCCATTTGCCGCCTTTGCGAACGCGCTGCTCGCTCTCCATCTGGGTGAGGTAGTCGTCTCCAGCGTCCTCGGCGATTTCCCAGGTTGGACCGCGCTCGGGGTCCTGGTTGCGCCGCAAACGCGCGAGCATGTCCTTGATGTTGAGGTTGGACCAGTAGAACACCGAGCAGCTCTGGCCACGCCCGAGCACCACCTTCCGGCGCGGGGAATAGAACCGATGAACCGTCCGGCCATCTTTGGTTCGATGAACGTAGGTGGCACGTCGGTCGCCCATCAGGGCCACCCAGCCGTGCTTGGCGCACTCGCGATAGACATCGTAGGTGGCATGCCCCGCATCGACAAAGACCAGGTTGGAATGAACCGCAAACCGCTCCTGGAGGCTGAGAACCTCGTCCCAGGTGGGCACGCGTTCGCGCCAGACCAGGCGGGAAGATCCCTCAAGCGACCAGCCCCGCACGACCACGAAGAAATGGTCCATCTGGCAGTCCACGGTCATGAACCGCAACGGAGCTACCGCTTGGGCTGGATCGAAGGGCGGTGGCAGGAACTTGCCTTGGCGGCTCACGGCAGCCTCATCGTCCCAGGTTTCTCCCAGGCGGTAGCCGCTAGGCGTGATCTCCAGCTTGAAGTCCTCCAGGTAGTCACGCCAGGGCAGAGCGAGGCGCTTCTGGTAGAACTGGCGCAGCGGTTCCAGATCACCCCTTTTTGCAGCCGCCTTGGCCCGCAGATAAAGTTCCGCCAGCCGACCCCAGCTCATGGCGCAAAGGGCATTCCAGTGGAAACCCACGTTTTCAGGCGAGGCATTCGGATTGGTTGGGACATACCGGCCTGAAACATTCAGGTGCCTGCGGGAGCGGTCTGTGTCTTCAAAGGCATGGTTGCAGCCTTCGCAGACCAGGGATGCCGTTTCGCGCACACGGGCGAAGTTCCATTCGCCGTCATCGTCCCGGGCATCCTTGCTCCACTCGACGTTTTCCCATTTGAAGGGCTGGCGCAGGCGGCAATGTGGACATTCAAAAGTCCACTCGCGCATGTCGGTGGTTTCAAACTTCCTGTGGGTGTCATCGTTCTCCTCCCCGCCCTGCGACATGAAGAGGCACTTCCCCAGCCATCCGAAGGCGGTCACACGAGCCTCAGCCTCGGCCATGTGACCCACGGGCCAGCGCCAGGTTTCATCGCCGATGAGCCAGCGGATCGAGCGACGTTGAAGGTTGGTCTTGTTATGGGCTCCGAGAACCCAAAGCGTCATGCCGTGGGAGAAGTGCTTGGTGCTCGTCTTGAGCTTGTGCCGGTCTTTCGGGTAGAGGGCTTTGACCGCAGGGCATTCGTCGAACAGACGCCCCAGGCGGCTTTCGGCCTGGTCTTTGGCGTCATCGTCCGTCTGATCGAGCCAGAGGGCCGGCCCAGGCAGGTTGGCAATGATGTAGCAGACCCCGATCTCGCCAATCGTCGTCTTGGAGGACTGGATGGCGGCCAGGATGAAGACGATCCTGGCCTTGGGATCGACCAGAGCTTCGAGCGGCTCCTTCAACCAGGGAGAATTGTCCGCACGAAACCTGCCCGGAACGGGCGAATACGGGATCGAGAGGATGTGCTCTTCCGCCCAGGCCCAGGGTGGACGGCGATCCGGGGGCTGCCAGATCCGGCAGCCAATCTGTCGGAGGGTTTCAGCCATGACCTTGATTGAGCAGGGTGAGCACCTCGTCGATGGCGCGGCGGTTTTCCTCCTGGATGCCGGTGGCATCGAGGCCGGAGAGGATCGGCGGAAGTTCGTTCTCGAACTTGTTGCGCAACAAGCTGGTGACTCGGCCAGCGACCCTGGCCCATTCAAGACTGACCTCCTCGATGGAGACGTAGAGGGCCTTCTTCACGGCCACTTTGAGTTCACGGTCTTCGACCTCGGCGAGCAGCTTGCGGGCTCGCAGTGCGGTTTCCTCATCAGCAGCAGGCGCGGCACCCTTCAAATCGTGGCGTTGCATGAACTCTCGCCACGCGGCCACGTCATGCAGACCGTTGGCGGCTGGCGTCGGGGCGTCCTTGCGTTTCCTCCAGGTGGTCAGTGACTGCCGGGTGACTCCCAGCACCTCAGCCAGATCGACGTAGTTTCTGGCGAAGGCCGGACCGAGCTTTTCGCCGCCCACGGTGCTGCTGGCCACGTTTTGCAGCATCGCCCGCTCGGCGCGTGTGAGCTTGCCTCCCTTCTGAACACGTTGAACCAGATTGGCGAGGTCCTTGTTGAGGAGCTTTCTGGCAAGATCGGGCGGGAGTGCGGTGTCCATTCCTCGCAGGTCGCTGAGTCAACTGAGTGCGAGGGGATGGCGACTTCCAAAGACCGGACTTTTGACAAGGCCGGAAGAGCGTGAGCATTCCCATTTTCTGCGCCCACACGAGGCTGATTGACCCACGCGCACTCAAGCCCAATCCGGCCAACCCGAACCGTCACAGCGCGCACCAGGTGGCACTGCTGGCGTCCATCATTCAGGATCAGGGCTGGCGAAACCCGATCACGGTTTCCAAACGGAGCGGCCTCATTGTGCGCGGTCACGGTCGCCTCGAGGCCGCGATGCTGATTGGATGTGCCGCCGTTCCTGTGGATGAGCAGGACTATGCCAGCGAGGCTGAAGAACTGGCCGACCTGCTCGCGGACAACCGTCTCGCCGAACTGGCCGAACTCGATGAAGGTGATCTGAAGCGGCTCCTCAAGACCATCCAGGAGAGCGATCCCTCGTTCGATCTCGAACTGACCGGCTTTGCCGAGGACGAGATCCGCAAACTGTTCGACGCCGAAGACCCTGCGGAAGAACTGGAAACCATCCCCAGGATGGAGTGCCAGGCCTTCGAGCACCACGATTACCTCGTCTTCATGTTCCATGACCTGCGCGACTGGATGCAGGTGCTTCAGCTCATGGGCGTGCGCGAGGTGGACTACTCCATCACACGAACCACCAAAAAACTCGGCATCGGCCGCGTCCTCCATGGAAAACGACTCCTCGACCTCTGCAAACGTGCCGCCCTGGCCGGAACTGCAACCTCTGAGCCTGCGCCTAGTCATTCTGAGCCGCAGCCGTGCACGAACGATGACCAGCCACAAGCTGTTCCCGAGCGCGACTCTGCTCGTCCCGGAAAGCGAGCTTGATCAGTATGCCCACATCCCCCTGGAGAAGTCCACGGTGCCGGATTCGGTCATGGGCATCTCCTCGTTGCGCAACTGGCTGCTGAAGCACTTCAAGGAGGATGCGATTGTCATGCTCGATGACGACATCAGCGCCTGTGTCTGCATGGTCAGCCTGCGCTGCCGCAAGCTCTCTGTTGAGGAAACCCTTCAGATGCTCACGAACTCCGCTTGGTGTGCTCGCGGAGCTGGGGCGCGCCTTTTTGGCTGGCACCAGCGCAGCGACCCGAGACTGCTTCAGCGCAATGATCCCTTTGGGGTCAATCATTGGGTCGGCGGGGCGGTAGGAGTGGTTCGCGACACTGAAGGCGGCGTTCCTGTCTGGGATGAGCTGCTGAAGTGCAAGTGCGACATTGACGCCTCGCTCCAGGAGCTGCTCGACAACCGTCTGGTCTGGAATGAGGCGCGGTTCTGCTTCGTGCAGGAGCGCGACAAGAACCTGGGCGGCAATTCGCTGTTTCGCAGCGCCGAGCGCATCGCGACCGAGAAGCGCCACCTCAAGCGCAAGTGGAAGGCTCACATCCACTTCGATGACTACAAGAGCCAGGAGCGTGTCTCGATGCAAGCACCCCGTCGCCAGAGCATCGCCCTGTGATTCCGCACCCCATGGCACCCCCCATTCACCGCGACTCAAGTCCCTCACCTGCCAGCATTTGGTGATGCAAACGGATGGATTCCCAAAGTCACGGTGACGAGGGCTTCCTCCATGGACCTTCCTGACCTTTTCCCAGCCAACCCCATGCAGCTCAGAACCCTTCGCGGTTACAACTTTTCCGAGGTCTCCTCGGCCATGCAGAAGGCGATCCGCCGAGGAGACGCTCCCCTTGCCGGCTACTGGGCCTTGGAGCTCTGGAGCAGCGGCTTTGGCAAGTATGTCTGGAAGCGCTTGCTGACCATCAGCGCGGAGGACTGCTGGGGCATCCTCACCCAGGAGGTGAAGGCGCTGCATGATTCCTATCTGGTCATCAACGAAGGCGTTCCGCCACGGCAGGCCAAGGGCCGCATTTTCATCAGCAAGGCGGTCATCCTGCTGTGCCTGTCCAAAAAGAGCCGCGACCCCGATCATTTGCAGAACATTGTCTATGACCAGCAGGCGGGGCTGGATGCGGAAACGCTGGCGCAGGAACTCCGTGAGAGCGGTGAGTATGTGGCCATCCCCGAGTATGCCTATGACTGCCATACGCGGGAGGGCAAGAAGCGCGGGAAGACGAAGGCGGACTTCTTCAAAGCGGAGCAGGCAGCCCTGGAGCCGTTTCAGCCGGGACTGTTTGATCATCTGATCGAGTAGGCAGCCTGGATTCGGGCTGATTTCGCCTTGAGCCAGCCGAGGCCCGTCGTTACGGTGCGGTCATGAAAGCTCTCGCCCTGCTTTTGTGCAACCTCGTCGCAGCCGTCGCCCTGCAAGCGTCGGAGGCCAGCACAGAACTCAGCCTCCAAGACGGTTCCCGCATCAAGGGCCGGGTGATGTCCACATCGGCATCGGAAGTCACGGTCCTGAGCGATTTCGGCGTGTTCCGCATCCCTCTGGAAAAGCTCACGGCAGAATCGCGAGCGAGCCTGACCCAGGCTGGAAAGCCTGACGTTGATGCGCTTCTCAGAAGGATCGCTGAGCTTGAGGGCAAAGTGGCGCAACTTCAGCAGGAGAACGACGCCCTTCGACTCCGAGCGACACAAAGCCCGGGAGCCAGCTCTTCTGCCCGTTCCATGGCACCGAGTGAACAGAGCACGGGCCTTCAATACAGTGTGAGCTCGACAGGAAAGCGGCACAATTCCCGCTGCCGCTATTTTGGCAGCGGCAGAGCCGCAGGCCCAACCGACGGTGTTGCATGCAAAATCTGTGGCGGCTGATTCTTGTAGCCCTCCTCCTTCTGCCCTGCGTTCAAGGGGCTGAGGTGATACGAGTGGTGACCTGGAACCTTGAATGGTTTCCAGGCGGCAAGCCTTCGGCCACACAGCAGGAGAAAAACGATCACTTCCTCGAAGTGGCGGCAATCCTGCCGCAGCTAGGTGCCGACGTGATCGTTTTGCAGGAGGTTCGCAATGCACAGGCGGCTGAGGACCTTGCCAAAGTGCTTCCGGGTTTCTCGGCTCATGTGACCAGCACTTTCAAAGACCCCTTCACCAGACAGACAGGCGAGCAGCAAATCAGCATTCTCTCGCGATTGCCCGCAGACGGAGCCTGGGCCGAACCTTGGAAGAAAGGCTGGGCAAATGCCCCGCGTGGCTACGCCTACGCACGACTGAAGATCGGGAGCCGCTTCCTTCACGTCTATGGCCTGCATCTCAAGAGCAACATCGGCAACCCGGCCTCGAACACAGCCAAGCGGGAGGATGCAGCAGAGCAGCTGCTCGAACACATCAAGGCAACGATTCCCGATGACGACAGGGTTGTTGTGACGGGAGATTTCAACACGTCCAGGGAGCAGGCTGCATTGTTCCCGGACACGACGCTCTCCAAGATCGAAGCTGCTGGATTCTTCTGGTGCTTCGAAGGTATGCCGCTCCGAGACCGGATTACCATCCCCGGCAAGGGTCGATACCCCGACGCCACATTCGATCACATCTACACCCGCAACCTTGGCCGACCAGCGGCGAGGGTATTGAGCACCAAGGGCAGTGATCATCGGCCAGTTGTCGTCGATCTTGCGATTGAACCATGAATCTCGAAATCATCGTCGCCGGAGGCCAGTCAGGCGCAGATCGTGCCGGACTTGATGTGGCTCTCATGAACAACTTTCCTCACGGTGGATGGTGTCCAAAAGGCCGCAAGGCTGAGGACGGCGTGATTCCCCAGCGCTATCAGTTGAACGAAACCTCCTCAACTGGCTACCGCAGCAGAACAGAAAAGAATGTTCGTGATTCAGACGGGACGCTCATCCTTACCTTCGCAGCCAGGCTGACAGGAGGATCGCTCCTGACTCAGAACCTGGCGAATAAGCACGGAAAGCCATGCCTGCATGTCTCCCGTGAAAGCACTAAAGAGCCAGCCTCTGAGATTCAGCAATTCATCGCCGCGCATGGTATTCGCCGTCTGAATGTCGCGGGCTCAAGAGAGAGCAAGGAACCTGGCCTGCACGACTGGGCTGTTGGCATCCTTAACGAGGCCTTGTTCTGATTCCTCTGCCAATCGCAACAACGCCGCTGTTGGTCGCATCAAGTTCACGCGCGGGGTCGGAATATCCTCATCCCCTGCGCGGGCTCGTGCCTGTAAAAGGCCTCCTACGCGGCCATAAAGGCGGGTGATCGTGGCTACTTGGAGGCTCCTCTGATCTGGCACCGTCACATGGTGCCATAAACGGATGGACAACGGCTTTCTGCGTCGTCGCCACATGGTGATCAAAACGGCGCGACGGCTCAAGGGACGGTGACGAGGCCGGAGGGAACCCAGCCCTGCGCTGGTCAACAAGCCACCCTCACTGACCATGATTACCACCGCCAAGTCGCCCATCACCAAGCCCATGCTCGCCGACAAGTGCGAGCGCCTCCAAGCTCTCACCTTCCCGCTGCTTGCCACGCCCAAGCTCGATGGCATCCGCTGCCTCAAGATCAACGGCCGCGCGCTGACCCGCAGCTTCAAACCCGTCTCCAACCGCTTCATCCGCGAGTGGATTGAAGCCAACCTGCCCGACGGCCTTGATGGCGAACTCATCGTGAAAGGCACCACCTTCAACGAAACCGCCGGAGATGTTGGACGCGAGAGCGGTGAACCGGATTTCACCTTCGCCGTCTTCGACTATGTGAGCGAGGGCCTCGACGTGCCCTATGCCTGCCGCATGCAGGAACTTGCGCGTCTCCCCGACTTTGAGCGCGTGGACAAAGTGCTGCCCGAAGAGATCCTCTCACTGGATGCACTGATGGCCTATGAAGGGCGCTGCGTCGCCGAGGGCTACGAGGGTGTGATGATCCGCACGCCGGGCTCCCCCTACAAGTGCGGCCGGTCCACCGAGCGCGAAGGCTATCTGCTCAAGATCAAACGCTTCGAGGACGCCGAAGCCGTGGTGCTCGACACCTACGAGGGCATGAGCAACCAGAACGCCGCCGAGAAGGATGCGTTCGGGCGCACCAAGCGCAGCATGGCGCAGT
>CAZXPU010000034.1:0-45116 GCA_964642905.1 uncultured Prosthecobacter sp. | reverse complement strand
CGCTCTTCCGAAGTGCCAATATCACCTAACATCTCAACTATGGCGGTGATGGCGGGATCTGGACCGTCACCGTTGTCAATCCAGACGGCCAGCTGTCAGATCCGGAAAGTTTCTCAGTCACCTCCGGCCCCGCCCCTTCAATCTCCTCCGTGGATCCGCTGGTGATGCCTGCCCTGGATGGCAATCAGCCGTTGGTCATCAACGGTTCTGGCTTTGTCAGCAGCTCCTATCTGGTCTTTGATCCCCCCACCGGAGCCAGCATCGAAAGCGACGCGGCCAGGCTTGCCTTTACCGCCACCCGCCTGACCTACCAGTTCAACAATGCCGGTGATGCCGGCACCTGGACAGTCCAAGTCTTCAATCCAGACGGGCAATACTCGCAAGTCAAAAGCTTCGTCGTCGAAACGCCCGCCAGTGCTGCGGCACCTGTCACCTCCAGTCCAGGCACGACAACGGATACCAGCGCCCTTGTCACCACCCTCTCGCCTGTCTTCAAGTGGTCGGCCGCGGCCAATGCCGTCCGTTACGGCCTTTACATCAGCCGCGCTCCCTATGGTTCCGCGAACATCGTTTATCAGAAAACCAATGTCCCGGCTGGCACATCCTTCACTCTGCCCATCTCCCTCGAGGCGGACACGAAGTATCGCTGGCAGATGACTTCCTTCAACGCCGCAGGCGTGGAAAGCCCGGCCCCGTCCGATCTTCGCTATTTCAAGACTCCGGCGACCTCCCTCGGTGCGCCGTCCTTGGCGGGGCCAGGCACGGCGGCGGAAAGTGGTTTCATCGTGGACACTCTCACACCCCAATTGACCTGGACCACCGTCAGCGGTGCAGAGCGTTACGGGTTGTACCTTAGCAAATATCCATACGGTGTTTCCAACATTGTTTACAGCAGCACAGGCCTCCAGGGGGCATCCCATACGCTGCCGTCCGGAAAGCTGGCGGCATCCACCCGCTACCGCTGGAACATGACGGCTTTCAACGCGGATGGTGTTGAGAGTGCGGTGTCAGATCATCTCTATTTCCAGACCCAGGGAGTGCCGGGTTCCCCCGTTCTTTCCCATGAGGCGCCTGTTTATGTCGATGGCAAAGGACCGAGCGTGCGTCTTAATTGGACAAAGTCCGTAGGCTCCACCAGCTTCGAGTTGTTCCGCAACGGCTCCTCTCTCGGAGACCAAGGTGACGCAGCCACATTTACCGACAATTCGGGTCTTACGGCAGGCGCCACCTGCAAGTACTATGTCCTGGCAAAAGGACCTGGCGGCTCGGCGAAGTCCAACGAGGTGCAGATTCTGCTGCCAGGCCCCTCCCTTTCGCGCGCCAACCTCGTCCCCGGCAATGTCCTTTTCAGTCCTTCTACGGTCGCTGCCGGCCAAGCCATCCAGGTGCAGTTCACCATCCGCAATGCAGGCAATGCCAGGTCTGACGCGTGCAAGGCCCGACTGCGTTTGTCCAAGGACAAGGTGCTGACCAGCAGCGACATCGGTCTGCAGCCGCTGGATGTCGCCATTCCGGAGATCATCGCAGGACAGGATTTCTCGCTGCCAAAGACTTTTTTTGCGGTTCCGGCCGGCCTGGCGCCCGGAAGCTACTATGTGGGCGTCTTTGCAGACTCTGAATTTCAGGTGGATCAGCCCATTCTGGATGATGGAGCTCTTTCCACGGCCACGCTGACGGTTTCCGCACCTGAGAACATCGATGCCGATCTCACGGTGCAGAATGTGACCTTTTCACCATCCCAGGGCCCGGCTGGTTCGCTCATCAAGGTTTCGGCCCTGCTCTTTAACGACGGAGCCAACCTGGTTGAAGGCGTTGCCGCACGAGCCTATCTCAGCACGGATCAAACCATCAACGAGGCTGACACGCTTCTGTCGCAGACGGTTCCAGTTGGAAAAATGGGGGGCAAGGGCACCTTTCCCTTGGAGATCAACGCCAGCTTGCCCGCATCGGTCAAAACCGGCTCCTACTACATCGGCATCATGGCGGATGTGAACAAAAAGGTGGCGTCAAAGACGAATCGAGAAAACGCCGCCTCTGCAGGAACCTATGTCGTGACTGCAGCTCCGGCCGCCGCTGTCAGTGTCACCAAGCTGCGGCCCCTCAATCCCGTTGCAGATGGCCAGTCCCACATCATGACCCTCGAAGGACGGAATTTCTCCTCATCAACCGTCCTGGAGCTCGTTGAGTCGAGGCATCCGGCCATAGTTTACACCAAGTCTCCCGAGGACATCCTTCAGGTGCAGCCGGAGTTCATCAAGTTTCGCGCCAATTTTGGAGTCGACGCCGGCGAGTGGATTCTGCTCGTTTCTTCCCCTGGCCACAAGACGGTGACGGCACGCTTCAGCGTCATCATGCCACCGTTGGCTGCGGGAAGCCTGGACATCCGCGGGCTCACGGAAGAGGAAGAGGATGGATATTCGGACGACACATTTACGGCGGATGTGGTCCATCTGGGGTCAGATTTCGCGGCGCCTGCTGGCACGCCCGTGCTCAGCCCGGTCACTGGCAGGGTCGAAAAGATTTCCTCTTACGCCAGCTACGGAAGCCATTTTGTGGTCATCAAGACCAAGGTGCCTGCCAATCGGAAATTTCTCTGTGAGGATGGCAGTGAGCAGGCCGCCACGGATGGTTATTTGCGCATTTACTTTGGTCATCTGATGTCCGGACCCGCCGACAATACGCGTTCAAGTCTGACCGAAGGCTCCGAGGTGATTGCGGGACAGACCGTGATCGGTTACATCGCACCGCCATCGCTGAATGGCGGCTGGGTTGGAGAGCATCTTCATGTCGGCGCTTTGCGAGGCCCGCCAAAACCCTTTAAATTCAAGACTGCCATCCCGGGCGGTTCGGATGGATCGACTGAATACCCCGGCCTCTGGCGTCAGGTTGATGTGGCAGGAAAGGACACCCTGGGCAGCGTGAGGTCCTACCTGGTCAATCCGTCGCAGATCAACTGGAGCGAACTTTCGGACCAGCAGGTCGTGACTATCGTGAACGAAGACCAGTTCAAAAACCCTGAGCCATCTCTCATATCCGCCAAAATCGACGAGCTGTCGGTGACTTACAAGGTGCCGGCCGTAGTCATCAAGGCTCTTGTCGAGATTGAATCCGACTGGCTTCAGTTCAAGCCGGGCAAGCTCAATGAGCGGAAGGAGGTGAACAAGGATGGAAGCCTCAAAGGGATCAGTTATGGCCTGACCCAGTTTTTGGTCTATGCAGCTGAATTGAACAAGGTCAGGTTCACCCGTTCACTTTGCGCGCGCCCCGTCGAGAACCAGCCGCAGGGTGAAAACGATCACGCGCTCGCCTATGAAACCGTGGAAATTGACCTCAACAGCCTAAGATACGACTGGGCGTACAACCTGGAAATGGGGGTCCGCTACCTGCTGTCCAAGCGCATCGAAACGTGGGGCTCACCCATCCAGCCGGAAGCCGTGGATGCACCGGAGATTTTGGAAAACTGGTATTATCCTCTCGCCTATTACAACGGCGCGGCCGCAGGCGGCGTCAACGACCCCCGCATGTCTTTTGCCAGAACCATCCCTGCGCCTCCCAGCTACGGCCGGGGACACTTCCCCTATCAGGAGAAGATCTTCAATGCCATCGCCCAGCTGTATGAATTGACGCCGGAAAAGAGCGCCTTTTTCGGCCCCCCGATCAAGGCGCTGCTTCCAGGCCCCTCGGCAGTCAGTGAGGCAGGCGGCCGCTTCGACTATGTCCTGGAGGAGTTCGGCTTTTACGACTGGTGCAAGTTCAACCGGGACGGCACTGTGGTGACAGGACCTTCGGGCGGAGCCAAGAGCATTGTTTCCGGCCGCCCGGGTCACGTCATTGACTTTGGCAAGCCGGGAGCTGGACACACGCAGGTGTTTGGTCGCACAGTGGATCAATCTGGCAATCCCGTGGTGGGCGCGAAGGTCACCATGGCGTCACAGAGCCCCGCTTCGGCGGCAGCCACCCGTCTGATAAAAAGCACTGGCGCGGCGATCACCTCATCACCCACGACTTCCGGACAGTCCGTGGGACGCAGGGGGGCCACGAACAAGCTCGGTCAGTTCAAGTTTTCTGACGTGCCGAGCTCCTCTCTTGTTGTTCTTAGCCAGGTGGAGTCAGTAGGGCTTGGCAGCGGTGTTTCTCGTGAGGTCGATGTCAGCGCCGGCAAGGAAATCACGCTGGAGCTCCCGCGGCCATTTTATAAACCGGCGATTGAGAGCCATCCCAGTGCGTCGGTCAGGCGGCTGGGTGAACCTGCTGTGTTCTCAGTGCGCTACAGCGGCAGCGGCCCCATCACCGTGCAATGGCGGCACAATGGCGTCCTCATTCCGGGCGCGGACAAGGATGACCTCCGCATTGACTCGGCCGATGGTTCTCATGCCGGCAACTACCATGCTGTCGTCACGAACACCTATGGTGAAGTGTCCAGCCGCCCCGCCTCACTCACGCTTGTGGATCAGGCTGCTTCCGCCTTAAGGCTCAAATCATTCACGGTCTCGGCTTTTGAGCACCAGGCGGCGGCCTCCCTCCATCTGACCAGGACGGGTTCGCCTGTCGGCCGTGTGCGCTGCACTTTCTTGACTCAGGACGGCACCGCCCGGAAGTGGCTCGATTTTCAACCGATCGAAGGATCCGTAGTCTTCGAAACCGGACAGAAGGAGGCGCTCATCCGGATCCCTCTGGTGGATGACACCATCACTGAGTCGTCCGAATCCTTCACGGTCAAACTTGCCGGACCGGGGCTGGCGGCAACTGCAACCATCAGAATCGAGGACAATGAAGCCTTTCCTTACCTCGACTGGCAAGGCGACTTCCTTGGCTTCGTGGAAGGATCCGCAGATGTTTCCGGCATCGTACGTCTGAACATTGCCGGCACGGGCAGCTTTACGGGATCCTTGCAGTCAGCCTCCGCCATCCTGGCTTTCAAAGGGGTCTTGGATGCAAATGGCAGGGCCACCGTTGCCGTCGGCTCTTTAGGCCGTTCCCTCCGCATCCAGATTGGCCCGGGGGCAGGCTTTGGCACCCCATCATTAACCCTTCTAGGCGGTGACGGCATCGAAATCGCCGCCGGAGGAGTCTCTCGGTCTGTCTCCGTCCCGGGTGACATGAACGCTGTCTCCGGACGTTACACCTTTCGCCTCATGCGCCTCGCAGGATCCGGAGTGCCGGCGGGGGATGGCTTTGGAACTGCTGTCGTCGATGCCAAAGGCAGGGTCAGCGCGGCCGTTCGGCTTCCCGACAGCGTTTTTGTGACGCAATCCACTCCACTGCTGCCGGGTGGAGAATGGCCGTGCCTGCTCAAACCCTATGGAACTGCGGGCGGGGTCTTCGGTCGCTTGCGTTTCTTGTCCGCCTCTTCGACAAGTGATTTGGAAGGCACGCTTAAATGGGTTAAGCCGACTCAGTCCGCCACGGCTTTCTTTCCAGCTGGTTTTGTCGCAGAAGTGGCGGTTGTGGGGTCACGCTACGTCGCGCCCGTCGCCGCCAGACCCTGGTGGCCTGGTTTGCCGTCGTCGCCAGCCAATGCCGAGCTTTCCTGGTTCCATCCAACAGCAGACGATCTTCCGGCGCCGCTCATGCTCAATCTGGGACCCTCCGCCGTCGTTTTGGTCCCTGGAAAAGCCACGCTCACTCTCAACAGAGCCACGGGAGGAATCACCTCCTCAGCGGTTTTGGCCAACAGGCAGACACTGTCCGGATCTGGGGTTGTCCTGCAAAAGCAGGGCTATGGAGTCGGACAATTCACCCGCGCCTCTCAGACGGGTTCATGGGAATTGCGCGATCCATCACTGCCTGCTGGCTTCCTTGTGAGCGCTGTCGCAAATCCCGCTGAAGGCGGGACGGTTTCCGGCGCCGGAACCTTCGTTCCGGGGCAGACGGTAAGCCTGCTGGCGTCTCCTTCGGCAGACTTTGAGTTCCTGGGCTGGATTGAAGGCGGAACCGCCGTGTCGAACACGCCGCTATATCAGTTCCCTGCCACTAGCCCGCGTTCATTGACTGCCAGTTTCCAGGCACTGTCGCAGTCCTCATTCCAGGACAGCTTCAACCGCGCCGACAATCTCATGATCGAGAATGGCTGGCTCAACAGTACGGCCGTGTCGGGATCTGGCTGGCTGGATACCAACATCCTGAACGGCACCCTCAGAATCGTTAACAACCGCGCTGAAAACTCTCAAACCTCGGGCGTGGCCGGCATTCATCGCCCGTTCAATCACTCCCAGGGAATTCGAGTTGAAGCCACTTTCACTCATAAAAACGGGGCAGGATCGCTTAAGTACCGCCACATGCACGCCATCGGCATCCGCAGCAGTGGCGTCATTGGCGAAGGTTACGCAGTCGTTTTCACTCGTTCGGATGAATCCTTCAACAATTCCCAGTTTATTCTCCTCGATGGAACTACAGTCGTGGCACAACAAAACGTCACGTTTCAATTCCGTGATTCCATCCGCGCCGAGGTGGATTTTAAGGCGGACGGCAGCATCCATGTCCACGCCTTCGATATCGAGGCGCCCACCACCAATTATAATTTCGACTTCCCTGCCCGTGCCGTGTCAGCCTCCGGCAGTCAGGTCATCTTGGTGACCGAAGGCTGTAGTGGCAGTCTGCGGAGTTCCATCGATGACGTTGCCATATCTCAGTTCTAGGCGACTTCTTTGATTTTTAACACTGAGCAAAACCCGGGCCGGGCGCTCTGGCAGACCCTTGTTGCCTGATAAAGGACCGCTCGCCATTCCGGAAAACTGCAGAGATTGGAGAAGCGCGGAAATGAGCTTGGAACAGTTTTCTCCGCAGTTGTCTGAGTTTCTCTGTTTTATCGCATCGACCGCTCCTTCACCTGCCGTGCGGCTCAAAGGCGACGTGTTCGCAGCCGGGTTTGGGATCGGCGTTCCGGCAGCTCCACTGCCAGCGGCTGGTTTCCTGGATAAAGGGCTGTGGAGGGCCCTGGAGAATGCGGAACCTGCCGAGCAGTTCGCCACCCTCCTCCACCTTCAGCGACCGAGCCGCCACCGTGCCGTCGAGCATGCCGCCCGGCAGCAGGATGACGGTTCCTTCGCAGACAAAGTCGCCGGTCGCGCTGCCAGCCACGCGCAGCTCGCGGCAGCGCACTTCGTGAAGAAAGTTGGCCTCGGCACCCTCGGCGATCAGCACGCTCTCCGCCTGCACATGATCGGCCACCAGGCCCACGTGACGGATCACGCTGGTTTCGCGAACCCGTGACCGTGAGGTCAGATCCTCCCGCTCCAGCTTGCGCAGGCAGACCGGGCAGGTGGGGGTGCGGCACTCGCCCGCCGTGGCGATGTTGAAGAAGAAGTCGCTGCGTTCCGACGGCAGGCTGAGCAGCACCTGGTGCAGGGTGTCGGCGCCCACGGCTTCAATCTGATGCTGCTGCGCAGCCAGCAGGGCGGCGGGGCTGAAGCCGCCGGGCGCCACCAGGATGCCTCGGGCCCGGTCTGCCGTGCGCACCTCGCGCGCAAAGCGCATGACGGTCTCCGGCGTGGCGCCCCACTCGTTCCAGGCCGCCGTTTTCACCAGGGCGCGGCGGGGATGCGGGGTGTTGACCTGCTCCAGCATGGCAAACATCACCGAGCCGTCCTCCAGCACCATGGACCGGGCCAGCTCGCAGCCGCTGTGGGCGGCGATGGCGCGCACCAGCTCGGCCAGGCGCAGCCAGTCGAGCCCGGCGATCAGCTCCGGTGTCCAGTGCCCGTCCTCCGCTCCGGCCGTGATCAGCCCGGCCTGCTGGGAGAAGCCGGCCTCGGCAAGCGTGCTGAAGGGATCGAGCATGATCAGATCAAGGGTTAGGCCATGCTACCCGCCGGAACCGGGGTGGGCAACCGGCCTCTTCACCCGCTGGCAAGACAGTCCGTGCATCCCGGCGACAACGGTGCCATGGTAAAGAATGGAATCAACCATCCTTCAGCTGCTCGGCCGGCCGGACTATGTCCCGGCCAACGTGCCCGAGCTGCTTCAGCAGCTCCAGCTGCAACCGGGGAGCCAGCAGGAGCTTCAGCATCATCTCAAGGACATGGCGCGGCGCGGTCTCATCGTGCGCACCAAGGGCAACCGCTACATCGTGGCCCGCGAGGCGGACCTCGTCCCCGGCGTCATCCAGATCACCCGCGGCGGACGCGGCTTCGTTCAGCCGGAGGAGCCGGGCCTGGGGGAGATCAGCATCCCCGAAAAGGCCACCGGCACCGCCCTGCATGGCGACCGCGTGCTGGTCCGCCGTGACGTGAAGCCGCGCGGTCTCCGGCCGGTGGGGCCCGAGGAGCAGACCGGCGTCGTCGTCCGCATTCTGGAGCGTGGCCGGAAGCACTTCGTCGGCACCCTGCAGAAGGGCCGGCAGTTCCTCTATGTCGTGCCCGATGATCCAAGGCTGCCCGGCGCCATCCATGTGCCGCCGCCGCGCGATGTCGGCCGCAGCCCGAACCCCGGTGACAAGGTGGTGGTGGAGATCCTCGCCTGGGATTCCCCGCAGGTGCCGCCCGAGGGCGAGGTCATCGAGCTGCTCGGCCCGCCGGATGCCGAGGGCGTCGACATGCTTTCCGTCATCCGCCACTACGACCTGACGCTGCATTTTCCGAAGGCGGTTCTGGCCGAGGCCAACGCCATCGCGCGCTCCCGCCCCGACAACCAGCCCTCACCCGAGGAATGCCAGGGCCGCGTGGACTGCCGCAGTCATGACGTCATCACGATCGACCCTGACGACGCGAAGGATTTTGACGACGCCATCTGCCTCCAGCGGCAGGGCCGTGACTGGCGCCTGTGGGTTCACATCGCCGATGTCTCGCATTATGTGAAGCCCGGCGGTCCGCTCGATGTGGAGGCCAGGAAGCGCGGCAACTCGACCTACCTCGTGGACCGCGTGATCCCCATGCTGCCCGAGGCGCTGAGCAACGAGCTCTGCTCCCTCAAGCCGGGCGTCGACCGCCTGACCAAATGTGTGGAATTTCACCTGAACGACGCCGGCCGCGTGCTGGACGCGAAGTTCTACCCCGCCGTCATCCACTCCAGGCGCCGCTTCACCTACAAGGAGGCCTACGCCGTGCTGGGTGCGAAGCCGAAGGACGCCATCGAGCAGATGCTGCACGCCGCCAACGCCATTGCCCAGAAGATCCGCGCCCGGCGTTTCCAGGACGGCTCCCTCGACCTCGACTTCCCGGAGAACAAGATCCGTCTCGATGAAAAGGGCCGCGTTCTGCGCATCGAGCGCATCGAGAACGACATCTCCCACCAGCTCATCGAGGAGTTCATGCTCCTGGCCAACGAGGCCGTGGCGGGCCGGCTCATGCAGCTCGACATCCCCGCAGTCTACCGTGTGCATGAAGCGCCGAAGGAGAAGCGCCTCAACGACTACCGCGAGGACGTGCTGAGCCACGGCATCCGCTGTGGCGACCTCAATCACCGCCCGGAGATCCAGAAGCTCCTCGCAAAGCTCGGCGAACTGCCTGCGGGGGACGCCCTGAAGATCGGCCTTCTGCGCTCCCTCATGCGCGCCCGCTACGCCGTGGAGCCGCTCGGTCATTACGGCCTGGCCAAGAAGAAGTACACGCATTTCACCTCGCCCATCCGCCGTTATGCCGACCTCGTCGTGCACCGCGCCCTCTTCGACAAGACCCCGGTCCAGGCAGGCGAGGCCCGGCAGATCGCCGAGCACATCAGCCTCACCGAGAAAAACAGCGCCGATGCCGAGCGTGACAGCAAGGAGGTGAAGCTCTACGCCTTTCTGGAGTCGCAGATGAAGGCCCGGCGCCCCCAGCCCTACTCCGCCCTGGTCACTGACGTGCGCAACTTCGGCTTCTTCGTCGATGTGTCCGACCTCGGCCTCAACGGTCTCGTGCCGTTCTCTGCGATTCCGGACGACTTCTTCACCTTTGATCCCGCGCGCGGCCAGCTCGTCGGACGTCACAGCCGTCGGATCATCCGTCTTGGCGACCGGGTGACGGTGCAGATCCACCGCATTGACCGCTACAAGAAGCAGGTGGACTTTCAGCTCGTCAGCGAAAGGCCGGCAAGTGGCGGTCGGCGCGTCCCCGAGCCCGAGGAGCGGCGAGGTTCATCGGACCGGCGACCGGATTCCAGGCAGCGTCGTCCTCATTCGGAGCCGGGTTCCAGGCCGCAGGGGCGGTCGCCGAGGAAGCCGCAGTCCGGTGGGAAGCCGAAACCCGAGGAGAATCCGAAGCCGAAGTTTTTTGAAAACCTGCCCTCGAGAAAGAAGAAGTCCGGGCGGTCCCGGCGCTGATCCGGTTCACCAAAGATCCAACGGCTCGTGCAGCCCGGGCTGGAGGATCTCCGTGCCGCCGTTCAGCGTCTCTGCGAAACGCGCCTTGAACCAGGCCTGGGAATCCTCCTCGCCGTGAACCATGAGCAGCTTCTTCGGGCGGACCTTCTCCACGTACTCCGCGATCTGTTCGCGCGTGGCATGGGCGCTGAGGTCGAAGCTCTCGATGCGTGCGTTCGCCACCACGGGCGCAAGGTCGGTGGCGAGCTTGATCTTCTCGCCTGTCTTCACATGACGCAGGCGGTAGCCGGGCGACTCGGGGTCCGTGTAGCCGACGAAGGCCACGGCGTTGCGCGGGTTGTCGATGAAGCGCCAGGCGAACTGGTTTGAAGTCGTCCCCTCGGTCATCATGCCGCTGGAGAGACAATAAATGGTTCGCGGCTGGTAGACGAACTGCCTGGGGCCTCCCCGGCGTCCGCGCTTTTCGGGCCGCACCAGCATCTTCATGTCCTCAAGGAGCTGGAAGCCGCGGTAGTTCCGGCGCGAGCGGTCGCTGTAATGATCGTAGAGCACGGTGATCTTCGTGCCGAGGCCGCCGATGTGCAGGGGCATCTCCGGGATGAGGCCTTCTTCATGCAGCTCGTGCAGCATCAGCATGACCTCCTGCGTCTTGCCCAGAGCAAACACCGGGATGAGCACGGAGCCGTTGGCATCGAAGGTGTCGCGGATGAGGGCCGCCAGGCGCTCCTTCTCGCCCTTGCGCGTGTAGTCGGCGGGACGCTCATAGGTGCCGCGCGTGGTCTCGACGACGAGCACGTCAATGCCCTCCAGGGGGAAGTCGGCCGCCATGGAGATGGTCTGCGCCTCAAAGTTCACGTCGCCCGTGTAAAACAGCGTGCTTCCCGCCTCGCGGATCATCACCCCGGCCGAGCCGAGGATGTGACCGGCGTCGTGAAGGCTCGCGGTCATGTCCGTGTCCGGCAGCTCGAAGGCGCGGTTGAGGTCGCGATAGACGTACTGGGCGCGGTTATCATCCAGTTCCTTGTGGGTGAAGAGCGGATATTCATTGATGCCCAGCTCCATGCGCTGCGAGGTCATGACGTTGACCGAGTTGTGCAGCATGCCGGAGGTGATCTCGCCCGTGATCTCGGTCATGAAGACCGGTGTGTGCGGCTGCTTCCTCATGAGCACGGGCAGGGAGCCGATGTGGTCATGATGAGCGTGGGTGATGATGATCCCGTCCGCGGCGTCATGCGGGAGCGGTCCGAAGTCCGGCAGCGCGTCAAAGCCCGTCTGCTTGGGATGCATGCCGGCGTCAAGCACGACACGGCTGCCTCCGCTCTCAAGAAGGTAGGAGTTGGCGCCGATCTCCCGGCGGCGGGTGAGGTTTCGGAAGCGCATTGCAGGAACGGGGAAAAAGGAGGGCGAGACTAGGGCATGATGCCGGATAGGCAAGTGCTCAGAACCATTGACACGGCGCGTGCCACGCCGAGTTTTCGCCCGTGACATTCACGAGAGACCTCCTTCGCCCGGCCGCAGTCTTCCTGCCTGTCCTGCTCGCGGCTTCTCTCGCACGACCTCTGAAGGCCCAGGTGACAGGCCGCAACGATGTCGTCGGCAGGCTTCTCAATGAAGGCTATACCGACGGCATGTCGGCGGGCCTCGCGGCCGTCACTTATGAAAATAGGGATGGCGGGCACTCGCTGCTCGACGCCAGCCTTTATCCGCAGCTGCAGCACTTCCAGCACAATCCGGGCTCGGGTCCCGACAAGGGGCCGGCGATGCATCTGCGCCTTGGGCCGACGGTCGGCAACTGCTCCATGTCGGCGCCCGCCAGGCTCGGCGGCAGCCTACCCCGGTTCTACCTGGTCAATCCGAAGGGCGGCGCCTTCCTCATGGCGCAGTACCTGGCCAACAATCTTTTCATCTACCCCGAGCATGAGGATCACGATGCCGGCGCCAATGGGGTCGGTGGCTATGGCGACCTGTTCCCGGCGAACACGCCCTGCTGCCTGATCTCCCAGGGGTCCTCGGGCAGCGACCAGCCGTTTCTGCGCGCGGTCCTGGCCGCCATCGCCGCCTTACCCCGTGAGACCCAGCGCGTGCTCATCCAGAAGCGCGCGCTCATGCCCACCGTGCAGGCGATCCTGCGCCAGACCAGCCATGCGGTCACCCGTCCGGAGCAGTATTTCACGGCCGCCGCGCATCCGGTGGTGTTTGACGCCTCGATGATCGATGAGGAGAAGATGGTGCGCATGGCCCGGGCGATGACGCCCGACCTCATCCCGCCGCTGGTGCAGATGGAGGTCGTCCAGGAAACCGAGCCGGTTGCCGGATCGCAGTTTTTCGAGGCGCCCGGCATGCCGTCCCACAAGCTGGCGGACGCCCGTGTGTTCATCTCCCGCGTCTTCAGGGGCAGCCTGGACAGGCACGGCATGGTGCTGAATCTGGGCCAGTCCTCCGACCTCATGGGCCGTCCGCTTCAAGTGCGCATGCAGGTCCTCCAGGGGGATCCGCGCCTGGTGCAGATTGACCGGACCGGCGAGGGGCCCTATGCCAGGCTGCGTCTGCGCTGGCACCCGCCGATGACCGGCCCCTCCGGCATCCGCAGCCACCGCGTGGACGTCGGTGTCTTTGTCAGCAACGGCGCCACGGTCAGCGCGCCCGGCCTCATCAGCTTCTACATGCTGCCTAACGAAAGACGCTTCTACAATGAGCAGGGCAGGCTTTCCGAGGTTGCCTACCAGGCGGCGAACCCGGACGTCGGGCTGCCTGCGGACAACAGGGATCCGCGCTGGATCCGGGTGATGCTGGCCGCCTCCATCGCCGGTGACGGCCTGCGCAGCCGGCTGGTGGAAAAGCTGCTCACCGAGACGCAGCGCATGGCGCTTCAGGAGCGCTGGCAGCCCCTGGACCTTCAGCGGCAGAAGCTGGCGGAAATGGAGGCGCGGCCTTCGCCCGAATCCAGGAGCGATGTGGAGAAGCTGCGCAACAAGCTCGGCGATGACATTGCCGACGCGCTCAGAAAGCCCTTGCAGGAGCCGGGCGGCAGGACCGTCAGGCAGGTGCTGCAGGAGCTGTTCGAAAAACTCGCGCAGTTCAGCGATCTCTACCTCAACCTCAGGCCTGAGATTGACAGGCTGGCGGCGGTTTCGCCGAAGACCTCGGCGCGGGAGGACATCCAGCGTGAAGCCCGCCGGCTGGTGGACCTGGGCGTGCTCATCGAGCAGGCCGGTGGCACGCTGGTCACCACTTCGCCGCAGGAGCGGCTGACCGAGGCGGACCGTCATTACCTGCGTGAGTTGAATCTCACGGTTCTCAGCCAGGCGCTCTTCCCCGAGGTGCTCGAACGCTCCACGGCGCCAGCGTTTGTGGACAGCCGCCTGACCAGCCCCAAGCCCTGGCGCGATGTTTTTCGTTATGACGACGCAGGCGCGCTGCTCGGCTGGGTGAGGCACCAGGAGTCGCGTACGCACTTTTTCGACGCCTCGGGCCGTCTGCTTCCCGAAGGCCCGCAACATCCTGGGAAAGGCCGGGAGGTCTCTTATGATCGCGATGCGGCGGGGCTGCTGGGCTGGCGGTGACACGCCCTATCGCGGCTCCGCCACCCCCCACAGCTTCGCCAGCAGGTCGTGCAGCGCAGGGTCATGCCGCTTCAGTTCCTCACGCGTGCAAGGCTGGAAGTCGTTGCGCGAAAAGAAGGCCTCGGTGCCCTCCGCGAAATACTCCTTCGCGTTGCTCATGGCGTAGGCGCGCGCCAGCCGCACAAGGCCTTTTGCGTCACGGCGTTCGACCCTTTCATAGAGGCCCTGCTGCCGCGCCTTTTCAAAGGCGGCGACGACCTCGGGGTGGTCAAATCCCAGCACGCGGTCATGATAGGCATGGGCGAGCTCATGCAGCACAAAGTTCGGCATGCGCCGGCATTCCTCCTCGAAGATGCGGAGGTTGGTGAACTCCACGCCCCTGGCCATCGCCGGGTCACGGCCGTTGTCACGCAGCCAGACTTCTCCGGGATGATACTCCGCCCTTGGCGGCATTCCGGGGTATTCCGGATGGAACCACAGCGGCACCTTCCGCAGTTCCACGACCGCCTGAGCCGGGACGACACGCACGATTTCGTCGAGCTGGGCTTGCAGCAGGGGCAGAGCCTTGTCCTGGGCCGTCTTGTCGAGGCCGGGACAGAGTCGCAGCGTCCATCCGCACAGCGGCTTCACCTCCTCACCGGCATGACTGAACAGGACGGAGGCAAGGCAGAGAATAACAAAAAGAGCCTTCATGAAAACCGGTCGGGTGACAGCAGGTCGAGCGCCACGGGCGGCTTCTCGTCGCAGATGAGCGCGGCCACGATCCTCCCTGTGGCCGGGGCGAGGCTGAGGCCCATCATGGCATGCCCCGTGGCCACGGTCAGGTTTTTCCAGCGCCTGGCCCTGCCGATGTAGGGCATGCCGTCCGGTGACACGGGGCGCAGGCCGTACCAGGGTTGCACGTCGGCAAAATCAGGTTCCTTGAAGGCCGGGAAATAGCGGGGGAAGGCCCGGATGATGCCCCGGACACGACTCGGGTTGATGGACTCGTTGATGCCGCCAAGCTCCATCGTGCCGCCCACCCGCAGCGCGCCGCCCATCGGCGTCACCGCCAGCCGCGCCTCGGTGCAGATGCTGCACAGTTCCGGGAGCTGTCTCGGATGCTCCAGCGTGAGGCTGTAACCCTTGCCCGCCTGCATCGGAATCTTGAGGCCCAGCGGCTCCGCAAGCTGCGCCGACCATACGCCTCCACACAGCACCACTTCATGGGCGTCCACCAGGCCTGCCGTCGTTCTGACAGCCTTCAAGGCTCCTGCCTCAGTCTCAAGCCCCGTCACCTTTGTCTGCCAGAGGAAGCTGACGCCCAGGCGCTCCAGCTCCGCCTCCAGAACGGCGATGAAGCGCGCCGGGGTGAGGTGGCAGTCCATGGGGTAGAACACGCTGCCGCAGACGTCCATCGTCACGCCTGGATCCAACGCCGCCGTGGCCCGTGCATCCAGCACCCGGGCTGGGATGCCGAGCTCATTCGCCCTGGCTGCGCCATGACCTTCCTCCTCCAGGGTTTTCGGCTCCCTGCACAGCATGAGCAGGCCACGCTTCACCAGCCCGAATTCCAGGCCCATCGTCGCAAAGCATTCGCGGCTCAGCAGGCCGAGGTCGCGCAGCACGGGGGAGGCGGCGTTGACACGCTTTTGGTTCGCCGCTTTCCAGAACCTCAGCCCCCAGGACAGCAGCCCGGCATCCAGCCGCGGGCGGATGTAAAACGGCGACTCCGGGTTCCACATCCACTTCAGCCCCAGCGCCACCATGCCCGGCGCTGCCAGCGGGATGAAATGACTGGGCACGATCATGCCGGCATTGCCGAAGGAACAGCCGTCACGCTCCCTGGGCCTGGCGTCGATGACCGTCACCGTCATGCCGCGCCTTGCGCATTCAAGCGCGGTGCTCAGGCCGATGACGCCTGCACCGAGGATGGTGACATGGGTGGACATGCCACCATTCATGGCCGGAGCGAGCGCGGTTTCTTGCGTGAATCCCGCGTTCGGGCGGAGAATCCAGACAACTCCGCCTGCAATATGAACCCTTCACGGCCTGTTTGTTTCCTGCCATGCGCCCGCTCCTCCTGATTCTGCTTTTTGTCACCGGATTCCTGCCTGCCCAGAACGCGCCCTACGATGTCTTTCCCCAGGCGGAGCCGCCCTATTACCGGGTTCGTTATGAGGCTTCGACCCAGCCCGGCGGACTGATCTTTCCGGTGAACTACACGGTCTGGGTTCCCCCGGGCGTGAAGGAACTGCGCGGTGTCATCGTTCATCAGCACGGCTGCGGCGAAGGCTCCTGCAAATCGGGTCTGACAGGCGCCTATGACCTGCACTGGCAGGCGCTGGCCAAAAAGCACGGCTGCGCGCTTCTCGCCCCCAGCTATGAGCAGCCGGAAAAGGCCGACTGCCAGATGTGGTGCGATCCACGCAACGGTTCGGGCGACGCCTTCCAGAAATGCCTGTCCGACCTGGGCGCCCAAAGCGGACATCCCGAGCTTGCCAAAGTGCCCTGGGCGCTCTGGGGCCACAGCGGCGGAGGTCACTGGGCGGGCGGCATGGTGCTGACGCATCCGGAGCGGGTCGCCGCCGCCTGGCTGCGGTCCGGCGTGCCGCTGCTGACAGCGGATGAAAAGCGTGGCACGATCAAGACGCACGTGATTCCCGACGCCTCGCTCAAGGTGCCGGTGATGTGCAATCCGGGCACGAAGGAGGGTGTCACCGTCAAGGACGGCCGCTTCGCCGGTGTCTGGCCCGCCAACGAGGCCTTCTTCACCGCCATGCGCGCCCGCGGCGCCCTCATCGGCGTCGCCGTCGACCCGCTCACGGCGCACGAGTGCGGCAACCAGCGCTACATGGCCATCGCCTGGCTCGACGCCTGCCTGGCCGCCCGTCTGCCTGACAAGGCCGGGGATCCCCCCAGGCCGATGCCCGTCGGCAAGGCCTGGCTCGCGCCGCTGCTTGGCATGCAGGCTGTCGCGGCGGAAGCCTTCACCGGCGATGTGAAGAAGGCCGTGTGGCTGCCCGATGCCGCCGTGGCCCAACAATGGATGCAGTATGTCAAGGACACCGCCCTGCCCGACGTCACCCCGCCGCCCGCGCCCGCCGGACTGCGAGTGAACGGCGCGGAGCTGTCCTGGCAGGCCGAGGCCGACCTGGAGAGCGGCCTTGCCCATTTCATCATCGAGCGCGACGGCCGGCAGATCGCCACCGTGCCGGAGCAGCCGAAGAACCCCTTCGGCCGCCCCATCTTCCAGGGCCTGCAATACAGCGACACGCCGAACAACCCCCTCGTGCCCATGGCCTTCACCGACCCGAAGCCCGAGCCGGGAAGGCAGCACAGCTACCGCGTCATCGCCGTCAACACCGCCGGCTTGAAGTCGGAGTAGGTGTCGGCGTCAGGACGGGCAAACGCCAGTCTGCGCGGAACCCCGGTGCTCAATCCCGATTTTCAGTGGACGAAACGGCGTTCATGGTGAACTCATGATCAACTGTATGACTTTATACGCATATAGTAGCTGTTTGGAAACCCTTTTTGAAATCATGCCTTCCGCACGAAATAAAAAGGCGCTGCCGCCTGTCACTGACGAGGCGCTGGCGCTCATCGCCTCCTGGTTCCGTACGCTCGCCGAGCCGAGCCGCCTCAAGATCCTCCGCGCCCTCGAGGAAGGCGGTGAGCTGAACATCAGCGAGCTCGTCGATGCCACCGGCCTCACGCAGGCGAATGTCTCCCGTCATGTGCAGTCGCTGGCTGACGCCGGCATGGTGGGCCGGCGCAAGGAGGGGCTGGCCGTCATCTGCTTCATCGCCGACCCGAGCATCACCGAGCTGTGCGACAACGTGTGCAGCAACCTGCTCAAGCGCCTTTCCCAGCAGGTGAAAAAGCTCGGGGGCGCGTGAGAGTCGTTCCAAGTTTCAGGTTTCACGTTTGATGATCATCCGCCGTATGCTCTTGACCCTTGTCATCGTCCTGGCCGTGGTGGGGGCATGGTATGGTTTTGAGGCAGGCTGGGACAGAAAGCTCTTCAACGCGGTGCCGGGTCGAGTGTGCGTCAATCTGAACGCCGGTCAGGCGAACGCTTGGCTGCGCGAGCATCCGGAGACGCAGGTGCTTGACGTGCGATCCGCGGATGAATTTTCCGGCGGCGCCCTGCCGAAGGCCGTGAACATCTCCCTGGGGGATGAGGACTTCGACGACAAGGTGGCCGTGCTCGACCGGGAGAGGCCGGTCCTGGTCTATTGCGCCGGCGGTTTCCGCAGCCGTAAAGCCGTCGTCAGGCTCAAGGAGCTCGGCTTCAAAAACATCCGGCACATCCATCGTGGCTACATGTCGTGGAGGCCGGACATCCAGCGATGAACCGCCTGCCGCTCATCGCACTTCTGCCTCTTCGCAGTCTGTGGCGCATCACCTTTCCTGCCAGATGAACCCCATGATGCCGATGACGCGTCAGCATGGTAGCCATCTTGCTCCGCAAGATGAGCCGACTGCTCTCGCCGCTCTCCAAGCCTTCGAAATACGCAAATCCATCCCGCATTGGAGCGGGAGGTCTTCCTTGCTTCTCCACATCGGCCATCAACATGAACTGCGAAACACTCCATGACGTTCAAACACCTCCTCCTCCCCCTCTTTGCCCTGACGCTGACCGCCGCCGAGCCGGAGGTGATTCCCCTTCAGGTGCGTGAGAACCTGCGCATCGTCTATCAGGTGACCGATGACGCAGCGCATGAAGGCGTGAACAAGGGTCTGTTTTACGCCCGCAAGCTCATCAACACCTATGAGAGGCAGGGAATCGCCCCTGAGCATGTGCATCTGCATCTCGTGTACCACGGCACAGGCATCGCTGCGGTGGTGGACGAACAGGCGCGGAAGCGCCTCGGCGTCGGATCGGCGAACCCCAACGGCGAGATCCTTGCCGAGCTGGTCAGGCGTGGCGTGCAGGTCGAGCTGTGTGAGAACACCATGCAGCAAAAGGGCGTGAAGCCCTCGGAGCTGATGCCCGGCGTGAAGCTTGTCGTCGGCGCCTTTCCGCGTCTGATCGACCTGCAGCTGCAAGGCTTCGCCTACATCAAGTTTGAGTAACCACCATCGCCATATGAAACACCCCATCCTCGTTTTCCTGGCTTTCACGATGGCTGCCCCGGCGGCTGGAGACGACGTGCTTGGCACGGGCACGCTGGAGGCGCGGGTGAGGACGGCGGTCAGCGCACGCATCCAGGAGCGGCTGGCTGAGGTGCTGGTGCCGGGCGCGCCGCTGATGGAGCTGTTTGCCAAGGTGGCTCACGAATGGAATGCCGGCGTGCTTGTCGTCACGCACGACCACCGAACACTGGATGTCTTCGACCGGATCCTCGAAATGGAGGACGGCCGTCTTGTTGAGCGCGCCAGGTCTTCGGCGTGAAATATTCAGGAGCCCTTCGCCTTCGGGCGGCGCCCCGTTTTTCGCAGGCCGAGGTCGGTTTCTTCAAGCACGAAAGGCGGCTGCCGCCGCGTACTGATGGCTGCCATGCCCAAGACCATCCTTGCCCTCGGTGCCCATTACGACGACTGCCCCTTCGGCCTGCCCGGAACGCTTCTGAAGGCGGTGAGGCAGCATCACCGCGTGGTCATCCTCAGCCTGATCGGTGACTACACGAACTGGCCGCCGGTGCGCGGACGCGAGGAGGCGCTGAAGCAGAAGACCATCGACATGGCGCGCGAGCGCGGGATCGAGATGCGCTTTCTCCACTTTGCATCCATGAGCTTCGAGGCCACCCTGGAGGCCAAGCGTGCGGTGGCGGAGGTGGTCGCGGAGGTGCAGCCGGACACGGCCTTCATGCTCTGGCCGCGCGACCGGCATCCGGACCATGAGGCGGCCAGCGCCATCTGCCACGCCGCCCTGTACCAGCCTGCGCGGTTGTTAGGCCGTGACCAGGTGCGCAGCCCGGGCGAGGTCTACTGGTATGACAACGGTCCGGGGCACACGATCGACTTTACTCCCGACACCTATTTTGACGTCACGGACGAATGGCCCGCCGTGGTCGAGTGGCTGGGCGGACTGATGGCGTTCATGAGAAACGGCCCCTTTGACCCGCAGAAGGATGCGGCGGTGGAGACCAAGACCGTGCTGTCACGCTATCGCGGCCTGGCCAGCGGCGTGAAATACGCCGAGGCGGTGCGTGCGGTCCGTCCGCTGGCGCGCGAGTGGTAAGAAAAAGCGTCCTGTATTGACACTGCGCCGCCGCCTCCCTTCATTCGGCCGAGCATGTCCGCCGAATCCCCCCAGCCGCCCGCCGTGACCGTGGAAAACCTGACGAAGGTTTTCAAGGCCGGGCTTGGCAAGGCCTCCTTCACGGCGGTGCGCGACCTGTCCCTGACGGTGAATGACGGCGAGGTCTACGGGTTGATCGGTCCCAATGGCTGCGGCAAGTCGACCACGATGAAGGCCATCCTGGGCCTCGTCACCCCCACCAGCGGTCATACGTCGGTGTTTGGCCAAGCCAGCACCCGGGTGGAAAGCCGGCGCGAGGTCGGCTTCCTGCCGGAGAACCCCTATTTTTACAAGCACCTGAACGGGCTGGAGACGCTGCTCTTCTATGGGCGGCTGTGCAGCATGCGCGGGGCGGAGCTGAAGGACCGGGCGCGTGAAATGCTGGCGCTCACCGGGCTGGAGGACGCGGCGGACCGGCGCGTGTCGGGCTACTCGAAGGGCATGCTTCAGCGTCTCGGGCTCGCGCAGGCCCTGCTGCATCGACCGCGCCTGGTGGTCCTGGATGAACCGACGGCCGGCGTCGATCCCGCAGGTTCCCGGAAGATCCGGGACCTGATCCTCGGCTTCAAGGAGCAGGGCATCACGGTGCTCGTCACCAGCCATCTCCTGGAGCAGATGCAGGAAGTCTGTGATCGTGTGGGCATCATGGCCCACGGCCGCATGATGCGGGAGGGACGTCTGGATGAACTGATCGCCGTGGAAAACGAAACCGAGCTGGTGCTTGCTGACGCCAGTCCCGCGCTGCTCGCTGAAATCCGCGCCCTGGTGGAGTCCCGCGGCCAGGGCGCCCGGGTGGTCCGCAGCGGTCATCCGCGCACCACGCTTGAAAAACTCTTCCTGGAAGTGGCAGACTCATAACTCCCCCCGACATGTCCGCCTCCTTTTCCCCCCCGCGCATCTGGACCCTGGCCATGGCCACGGTCACCCAGCTGCTGCGCATGAAGATCATGGCCTTCCTGCTGGTTTTCTGCGTCATCGTCGTGGCCGCCGGCTTCGCCTTCCCCGTGATGAACCCGGAGCAGCAGCTCAAGCTGCTGAAGGATGTCTCGCTTGGCGCGCTCCAGCTCTTCAGCATCGTCATCGCGGTCTGCGCCACGGCCCTGCTGCTGCCGCGTGATCTGGAGGACCGCACGCTCTACACCATCCTGGCCAAGCCGGTGCCGCGTCATGAGTATCTGCTCGGCAAGCTGCTCGGCGTGCTCATCCTCATCGGCTCCGGCCTGGTGCTGATGGACGTCGCCTTCAGCGGCGTGCTCTGGCTGCGGCAGAGCCTCGTGCTGGCCCAGTCGGTGGCGGCGCTGCAGCAGGAGGGCACGGCCACGCCGGAGGCCGTCGCTCAGCTCAAGGAGTTCGTCGGCAGGCAGGGCCTCACCTGGAACCTGCACCTCGGGGTGGTGGCGATCTTCTTCAAGGCGGCCGTCGTCACGGCGCTGACGCTGATGATCTCCTGCTTCGCCAGCAGCACGCTCTTCACCATCATCATCGCCTTCCTGGTCACCATCCTCGGCCACGGCCAGGGGCTGATCCGCGACTATTTCCTGACGGGGCATGCCGGGGCGGTGAAGAAGCTGCTGTCCGCGCTGCTGGCGATTGTCACGCCGGACATGGGCGTCTTTGACGTCGTCGACAACGTCATCAACGGCGAGGCGGTGACCCCCGGCGCCTTCGGCTTCATGGCCCTCATCGCCTGCACCTACCTGGCGGGCTACGCCGTGGTGTCGCATCTTTTGTTCGTCGAGAAGGAGCTCTGAGCCCGGCATGAAGCGCTTCTTCCAGGCCCTGGCCGTCCTGCTGCTGCTCGGCATCGCCAAGATGCCGCTGGAGCAGTCGGCCACGCGCCAGTTCCGTGCCGCGGGGCTGCTGAGCGAGCCGATGGACCTGGGCATGCGTGAAAACCTCAGCCAGATGGGCTTCGCCGCCGCGCTGGGCGGGCTGCGGTCGCTGGTGGCCACGATCACCTATCTCCAGGCCTACCATGAGTGGGAGAACGTGAACTGGGCGAAGGTGGACAGCCTTCTTCAGCTCACCACCAGCCTGCAGCCCGGTTATGCCAACTACTGGGACGACGCCTCCTGGCAGATGGCCTACAACGCCGCCTCCTATTATCTGTATGATGAAAAGCTGCAGCCCATGGTGCGCGGCAGGCTTTACGAGGAGCATGTCCGCCGCGGCATCGATATCCTGAAGGACGGCCTGCGGCACCTGCCGGACGACGCCCGTCTCTGGAACTCGCTCGCCGAGATCTATGAGCGCCGCTCCCACGAGCCCGAGCTGGCGGCGCAGGCCTACCTGGAGGTGTTCCGGATCAGCAGGAACAGCCGCTACCGGCGCTTTGCGGCCTATCAATATGCGCAGAGCGCGAAGCCGGAGTTCTGGCGCAAGGCCTATGACCTGCTGCACGAGGCCTACCAGGATCCCCGGCAGCGGACACCCAGCCTGATCGACACGCTCAAGACGCTGGAGGACAGGCTGGGCATCCCCACGATGAAGCGCATCCCGGATGCCCGCCGTTCCATGGAAGTCGCGCCGACGGAGCTGGGTCCGATTCGTTAGGCCAGAACGCGGAACTCCGCTTCCGCAGCAGTTCTCCGTGGAGCGCGGAACTCCGATTCCGCAGCATCGCGAACGCGGGGGAGGTGTGAACAAATCCTCTCAGGTTCTTCGAATCCCAGGCCCGTCCTGCGGGTTGAAGCAGACGGCAGGCAGGTTTTGTGCACAGAAGCGAACCATCGGCTGCGGATTTGGGAATCCGCGCCCAGGCACCTGTCAGGCGTCCTTCTTCAGCGTCTGCTCCAGGCTGGCGCGGCAGGCCTCGAACTCCTCCTCGCCCAGGCGGCGGGGCACGGTCATGGGAGGTTCAAAAATGACCCGGACGCGGGAGAAGGGCAGGGGCAGGAGGAACTCGTCCCAGGTCTTGAAACGCAGCGCCCGTGAGTAAAGCACGCGCACCGGCACGATGGTGCCGCCGGTGAGCTGGGCCAGCTTGATGATGCCGGGCTGGATCTGGTAGATCGGGCCGCGCGGACCGTCCGGCGTGATGCCGACATCCCGCCCTTCATGCACCTTCTCCGCCAGCATGATCAGCGCGCCCAGGCCCTTCTGCGGCTTCGAGCTGGAGCCGCGTGCCGCCTCAAAGCCGAACTGGGCGCAGGCGTCGGCGATGATCTGGCCGTCGCCGCTGGGGCTGCTGAGAATGGCGCCGGGGATGTGGGCGAACCACTGCTCATGCACGTACGGAATGACAAACATCCGGTTATGCCAGAAGGCCCAGATCCAGCCGCGGCGGCCGGTGTCGAAGGCCCCGGCCCGGTCCTCCACCTCGAAGCGCAGGGTCGCCCCGACGCCGCGGATGAGCCAGGAGACGATCTTTCCGAGGTTTTTGATGCGTATCTTGGCCATGCTTTGCGTCAGTCGGTCGTGGGTCGGCGGGCCTCAGGAGGCGGCGGTTTCGGCGCATTCAGGACACTGGCCGTAGAACTCCAGCTCATGGTAGATGCCCTTGAAGCCGGAGCTTCTGGCGATGGTCTTTTCCAGGGCCTGCACGGGGCAGGCGACGTCGAGCCTCTCGATGCGCCCGCAGTCGTTGCAGATGAGGTAGTCGTGGTGCTCGCCGGGCAGGTTGATGATGTAGTACGCGGCGCGGTCATGAAGGCCGAGGCGGCGGATGAGGCCGTGCTGCTCCAGCTTCACCAGCAGCCGGTAAACCGTGGCGCGGTCAGCCTCGCTGAGCAGGTCCTTGGACTCGGCGATGTCACCCAGGGTCAGCGGCTGGCATGCCTGGATCAGGATGGAGAGGACGTCGCCAAGCGCCTTGGTGCGCCTCAGGCCGGCACCACGGGCACGTTCCAGCGACTCGGCCAGCAGCTTTTCCGGATCCGGCCTGCGGCACCCTTCGTGGTGGTGGTGATGATGTTTGCCCATGACGATTTGACGAGCCGCAAACTGGACGGCATCGCCTGCTTGTCGACGGGTGATTTGCAGGCCTGGTCCGGGCGGGTCAGTCGCCGTAGTTGGGGTCGGTCGCCAGATTCGGATCCGTGAAAGGCATTGTGTGAACTGATCCTCCCTTTTGTGAATGTTCGGTAAGAAAGGCGCCGGCCTGTGCTGCTGAAAGGGTTGAAATGACCCCGTAAAGCTGCGATCAGCAGACTTCTTCCTCCCATGTCATCTTCAGGCACCCTTCTCGTCACCGGCGGCGCCGGCTACATCGGTTCCCACACGGTCAGGCACCTGCTGGAGCAGGGCGAGAAGATCGTCGTCCTGGACAACCTCGTGTTCGGCCACCGTGAGGCGTTGGACCGGGACCGCGTCACCTTTGTCCAGGGTGACATGGCGGACGCCGCGCTGCTGGAACGGCTTTTTGCAGAACACCGGCCCGAGGCGGTGCTGCACTTCGCCGCCTTCGCCTTTGTCGGCGAGTCGGTCACGGATCCGCTGAAGTACTACCGCAACAACCTCGCGGCTCCCCTGGTGCTCCTGGAGGCCATGCAGCGCCATGGCTGCAGGCGCTTCATCTTCTCCTCCACCTGCGCCACCTACGGCAATCCGGTGAAGGTGCCGATGAACGAGGATCACCCGCAGGCTCCCGTGAACCCCTACGGCGCCTCCAAGTGGATGCTGGAGCGCGTGCTGAGGGACTGCGATCATGCCTGGGGGCTGAAGAGCGTCTTCCTGCGCTACTTCAACGCCAGCGGCAGCGATCCCTCGGGCGAGATCGGCGAGGACCATGATCCGGAGACGCATCTGATTCCCCGAATCCTCATGGCGGCGACGGGAGAGATCCCGGAGATCAGTGTCTTTGGCACCGACTACCCGACACCGGACGGCACCTGCATCCGTGACTACATTCATGTCTGCGACCTGGCCGCCGCCCACGCGAAGGCCCTGGGCTACCTGCGCCAGGGAGGCGAGACGACGCCGGTCAACCTCGGCACGGGCCGCGGTTTCAGCGTGAAGGAGATCCTGCAGACGGCCGAGGCCGTCACCGGCCGCCGCATTCCGGTGACCTACGGCCCGCGACGCGCCGGAGATCCCCCCGAGCTGATCTGCGAGCCCTCCAGGGCGAAATCGTTGTTAGGCTGGCAGGCGCAGTTCAAGGATCCGCGCAGCCACATCGAGCACGCCTGGCGCTGGATGACCGGGCCTGGCGGCGGACGTTATCCCAGGGGCTGAGCACGGGGCGGCGAACAAAACCGCCTCCTGGAAGCGTAGCTGGATGATGTCGCCACGCTTTTGTTGGTTCGTCCTGCCCGCCCTAGCCGGTTTTCTCAGCGCCGCCCCGCCTCCGGGGGCGACGCCTCCTCCGCCTGCGGCTCCGGTGAAATCCGTGGCCCCTCAGGTGCCGGCGAGCTGGAAGGCCGGGGCCGCCACGCTGAAGGTGACACCGCAGAAGATGCTCTGGATGGCGGGTTATGCCGCGCGCAAAAAGCCGGCGGAGGGCAAGGTGCAGGACCTTTTCGCCAAGGCCCTGGCCCTGGAGGACGAGCGGGGCGGCAGGCTCGTGTTTGTGACGCTGGACCTCATCGGTGTGCCGCAGGCCCTGAGGCGGGAGGTGGCGGGGCGGGTGCAGTCAAAATTCAAGCTGCCGCCCGCGAACCTGGTGATGAACGCCTCGCACACCCACAGCGGTCCTGGCCTGCGCACCGCGCCGCTGACGGAGCAGGAGAAGGACAATCCGAAGGCGCGTGACGCCTGGGATTACACGCAGAAGCTGCAGGCGGATCTGGTCGGGCTGGTTGGCAGGGCCCTGGAGGATCTGAAGCCGGCGCGACTCACCTGGAACAAGGCGCGCTGTGGCTTTGCGATGAACCGCCGCCGCGACTACTCGCTGCCTGCGGGGCATCCGAATGCAAACCGCGTGCCCAATCCGGACGGACCCGTGGACCATGAGGTGCCGGCCCTGCGCGTGGAGGCTCCCGACGGCAGCCTGCGCGCCGCTCTTTTTGGTTATGCCTGCCACAACACCAGCCTTGGCTTCTACAACTGGTGCGGCGACTACGCGGGCTTCGCCCAGCAGTACCTGCAGGAGTTCCGCCCTGGCTTCACGGCCCTGTTCATGACCGGCTGCGGCGCCGACCAGAACCCCTATCCGAGACGCAGCGACGTCGTGCCCGGTGTCACCGACCTGGAACTGGCGATGCAGCACGGGCGTTCGCTTGCCAATGCCGTGGAGATGGCGCTGACCGTCAATCCGCGGCCCGTCTCCGGTCCCGTGCGCGCCGCGTACGAGGAGATCAAGCTCAGCTACGCGAGGAAGGGGCGCGAGGATCATGACTACCCGGTCCAGGTGATCAAGCTGGGTGACGACCTCACCTTCATCACCCTCGGCAGCGAGGTCGTGGTGGATTATTCACTGCGCTTCAAGCGTGAGCTTGCCGGTTCCGCAGGCGTCTGGGTGGCGGGTTATTCGAATGATTACACCGGCTATGTTCCGAGCCTGAGAGTGCTCAAGGAAGGGGGCTATGAGGCGGCGGCGGGATGGGCCGAGGATGTCGAGGACAGGATCGCGAAAAAGGTCCATGAACTTCATGGGCGGCTGTCCCGCTGAAGGCCGACTTATTTCGAAAGTTAGGAATTCCGGGCGTCAGGAGTTGCTTGCGGGTGGTGAGGCTGACGCTGAGGGCGGCGTGATGCATTTCGACGCCTTTCTTTGTGAAACCCTGCTGGCCTGCGGACCGGCGGCGAAGGTGTTTCGAGGAGTCGAAGTCGCCACCGGCAGGAAGGTGCGGATCAAGGTGCTGCTGCCTGAGACGGAGGCCACTCACCCTCTGGACCGGGAACGGCTGCAGCTGCTCGTGCCTGCGCTGCTTCAAATGCGGCATCCCCAGGTTTCGGGCTTCATCACCCTGCTGCCCGACGAGGAGGATTTTGCTCTCGTGCATGAATTCGTGCCGGGCATGAGCGGCCGGTGGGTGCCTCATCAACGCAGGCTGGCCCAGGCGGACCTTCTGGCGCTGGCGGTGCAGCTGCTTCAGGCCGTTCATCTGGGTGAGCTGGCCCGCTTCCCCCATGGGGATCTGAAGCCTTCGAACCTCATCATCGCCGATCATCCGGCGGGTGGGCAGTTTCTTCAGACTCAGGACTGGGGGCTTTCACTGACGAGGCAGACGCCTGCTCCTGAGACGATGTGGTTCGCGGCTCCCGAACGTCTCGAAGGTGCCGCTCCTTCGATTCAAGCTGATCTGTTCACGTCGGCGGCCAGCCTGTTGTACCTGGCCACGGGCAGCTTTCCCACCCGTGCGTGCGGCACGGAGGCTAAGGCGCTGCAGGCCTGGAAACGATTCGACCTGCGAGGCAGCCTGGCCGCTCTGCGGCCTGATTTGGAAAGCGCCGTGGCGGACTGGCTTGGCTGGCTGCTTCAACAGGATCCCGCAGGACGCCCTTCGACGTCTCGTCACGCGCTCGCGGTGCTGATGAACATCGTGCATCGAGGAGCGGGAATGCCCGCCGCTTCGACGACCCCTCCCGTCCCGTTGACCTCGGCTCCAAAGCCGGAGGCCCGGTCGGTCGCATCACCCCGGCCGCCGGTCCGTCCCGTCCACAAGCCCGCCGCACCCGCCTCAGACAGGGGCTGGCTCCTTCGCGTTCCGACCTTGCTGCTGATCGTGGCCGCCCTCCTCGGTGCGGCGTGGTTTCTGGTGCCCGGGACGAGGAGGTGGTCACCTAACAAAAAGTTTAACTTTTCGGCGGGCTCCCTGTTCCGTCGCAATGCCGCCGTTGAGGGCGCCGGTGTGAACGGCCGCTTTGTCCGCATCGCCTTGAGCGCGCCGGGCGTCCTGAGCCTGGCGGAGGTCGAGGTTTTTTCCAAGGGCGCCGGCATCGCCTCCCAGGGCACGGCCAGCCAGTCGACCACCTACAGTCGCGGGCCCGCGCGCAGGGCGGTGGACGGGGACACGGAGGCGGGCTTCAGCCAGACGCTGTCCAAGGATGAGCAGCCCTGGTGGCAGGTGGATCTCGGGCAGGAGCGCCCTGTCACCCGCATCGTGATCTGGAACCGACGGGACAAGTTCGCCGCGCGCCTGAAAAACTTCACGGTGTCCATCCTGGATGAGTCGCGTAAAATCCTCTGGCAGGCCACGATGGATGAGCCGCCGACGCCTTCAGTTTCACTGCCCGTCGGCCGCTGAGCCGCCGCAGGCTTGACCCCTGCCGCCTTCGCCGCTATGCCAGCAGCATGCCTCGCATTGACGGCCGCAGCGCCGACCAACTTCGTTCCGTCGACTTCATCCTCGACATCGCCCCTCACGCCAACGCCTCGGTGCTCATCGCCTTTGGCAACACCCGCGTCATCTGCGCCGCCACCATCCAGGACGAGGTGCCGCGCTGGATGAAGGTGCAGAACGTGCCCGGCGGATGGCTCACAGCCGAGTACTCAATGCTTCCCTACTCGACCCTCGGCCGCAAGGAGCGCGACAGTTCACGCGGTCGCCCCGACGGACGCAGCATTGAGATCCAGCGCCTCATCGGCCGGAGTCTGCGTGCCGTGGTGGACCTCACCAAGCTCGGTCAGCGCACCCTCTGCATTGACTGCGACGTGCTCCAGGCCGACGGCGGCACGCGCACAGCCTCCATCACCGGCGCCTGCGTCGCCGCCGCCATCGCCTTCAACCGCCTGCTGGACAAGGGCAAGATCACCCAGCAGCCGATGAGGAAAAAGGTCGCCGCCATCAGCGCCGGCATCTGGAAAGGCGAGGCCCTGCTCGACCTCTGTTACGAGGAGGACGCCAAGGCCGATGTGGATTGCAACCTGGTGCTGACCGAGGACGGTGACTTTGTCGAGATCCAGGGCAGCGGCGAGGAGGCCACCTTCACGCAGGCGCAGATGGACGAAATGCTCGTGCTGGGACGCAAGGGCGTGGCCGAGCTGGCCGCCCTCCAGCAGCAGGTCATCGACAGCGCGATGAAACCCGCCTCCAACAACGACCTGCGCAAGCTGGCGGACTTCTTCGGCAAAAAGTGACCAGGAAGTCCACCGTTCAAGCCAGCAGCCGTTCCAGCACGCGTCCGTGAACGTCCGTCAGACGCTGGTCACGGCCGCCGTGGCGGAAGGTGAGGCGTTCATGATCGACGCCCAGCTGATGCAGCAGCGTGGCATGGATGTCGTGGATGTTCACCGGATCGGCAGCGACGGCGTTGCCGAACTCGTCGGTCTCGCCGAAGGTCATGCCTCCTCTGAAACCGCCGCCCGCCATGAACAGGCTGTAGCCGTTCACATGGTGGTCGCGGCCTGCGGTGTCGCTGACCTTGGGCGTGTGCGGCGTCCGCCCCATCTCGCCGGCCCAGAGGACAATGGTTTCGTCCAGCAGCCCGCGCTGCTCCAGGTCGATGATCAGCGCGGCGACGCTTTGATCGGTGATGCGGGCGTTCTTCGCATGATTCTGCCTGAGGAGGCCGTGCTGGTCCCAGGGGGAGTTGTTGCCGTCAAAGCTTGGGCAGGTGATTTCGACAAAGCGCACGCCGGCCTCGACCAGCCGCCTGGCTCTCAGGGCCTGGGTGGCATAAAAGCGCTGGTGCTCATCGCTGGAGTCAACACCATAAAGCCTGCGGATGTGCTCCGGCTCCGCGCTGATGTCCGCGATCGCCGGCACGGTGCCCTGCATGCGGAAGGCGGTCTCGTAGTTGGCGATGGCGGCCTCGATGGCCCGCGCGTCGGAGGTGCTGGCGGCGAAGCCGGCGTCCTGCTCGGCCAGCAGGGCCAGCTTGCGCCGCTGCACGGTGGCGGCATCAAACGGCAGGATGTTGTCAACGGGAACACCCCTGGCCCGCAGCATGGTGGCCTGGTGGCTGGCGGGCAGAAACGAGCTGCCGAAGTTTTCCAGCCCGCCGTTCGGCACCCAGTCGTTGTTGAGGACGACGTAGCCGGGCAGGTTGCGGTTTTCGGATCCGAGCCCGTACGACACCCAGGCGCCAAGGCTCGGGGCTTGCCCAAGAATGCGGCCGGTGTGCAGCAGCAGGTTCTGCTGACCATGCAAAGGCAGCTCGCCGACCATGGAGCGCACGACGCAGAGCTTGTCCGCCACCTGGGCGAGGTGGGGCAGGAGGTCGCTCACCCACAGGCCGCTTTGTCCGCGCTGCCTGAACTCCCACGGGCTGCCTAACCATACGCGCCCGGCGCTGGACTGCGACCGCTTCGTCACCGCGCTTTCGCCGATGGGCCTGCCCTCATGCTTCCGGAGCATCGGCTTCGGGTCAAAGGTGTCCACATGACTGGGCCCGCCGTCCATGAAGCAGAAGATGATGTTCCTGGCCCGGAGGCGGCGGTGAAACGGCGCGCCCGCCATCGCTCGAAAGGCCAGCATGCCAAAGCCTGCGGAGGCACCGGACAGAATCTGGCGGCGTGAGAGGCGGCGGGGTCCTGAGGATTTCATGTCAGCGGTGGTAGATGAACTCCTTCGTGTTGAAGAAGGCATGGGCGAGGCTTTCCCACGCGGCGGAGGTGTCGCCTCCAAAGGACTGCAGGGCGGCCTGCCAGCGCCTGGATTCAGCGTCGGTCGGTTCTCGTGAAAAGGCGCGGAGAAACATGCGGCGGATGCGTTCGTCGGGCTTCAAGGATTTCTGGGCGACCATCTGCCCGGCCCAATGTCCTGCCATCTCCCTCACAAACGGGTCGTTGAGCAGGATGAGGGCCTGCGTGGGCACGTTGGTGACGTCGCGCCTGCCGGTGGGAAGCTTGAGGTCGGGCAGGTTGAAGCCGGTCAGGAACTTCGGCGGATCCATGATGGACATCTGCAGGTAGATTGACCGACGGCCGTTTCCATCGAGTGGTCCGGCGAAGAGCCGCTTCTTGTCATCCTCCGCCGTGCGATAGGGCAGGATGGGTCTGCCGTAGAGCCGGGAATCAAGACGTCCGGACACGGCGAGCAGGGAGTCACGGATGGCCTCGGCTTCCAGCCGGCGGGTGGGATAGAAGGACAGCAGGCGGTTGTCGGGATCGACCTCGGAGGCCATGGAGGGGCTGCGCCTCGAGTCCTGTCGAAACGTCTCGCTCAGCACCAGCTTGCGCACGAGCTTCTTCGTGGACCAGCCTTCGCGGATGAACTCGCGGGCCAGCCAGTCGAGCAGATCAGGATGTGAGGGCTTGTCACCCAGGCGGCCAAAGTCATCAGGCGTGGCGACGATGCCGGTGCCAAAGACCCACTGCCACACGCGGTTCACATACACGCGGGCCGTGAGCGGGTGTTCGGGATGGAGCAGTGATTCCGCAAGACCCAGACGGCTTTGAACAGCCTCGCCATGCAGCATCTTCAGCGAGGCTGGAGCGACCGCTTCACCGGGGGTGTCCACGTTGCCGCGCACATTGAGGGGATAGTGGACGGGCGTCACGTCCCGTTCGTCCATGCCGTTCACCGTGCGTGGGAAGGCGAGGCCGGACTCGATGCGGCGGTAGTCGGAGACAAGACTGGCAAGCCTCGTGCCGGGCGTGGCCTTGTTAGGCAGCAGCTCGTTGGCAAGCAGCCAGTCGAGCACTTCCCGGTCGCCGGGGCGCGGCCCGCCTTTCCGCCAGCGGTTCACGGCGGCGTTGAACCAGGCGGCAATGCGCTCCCAGGGATCGATGGCGGCTTGATCCTCGTAGAGGCCGGTGAAGGCATCTTGTTCATCCTGTGGCGTGCCCGGGCTGTCGTGGGTGACGATGCCGGCGACGCTGATCCAGCTTCGCTTGTCATGGCCGAAGTCATGGTTGGCTAGCCCCTTCGCCAGGCCGGTGCGCGGTGGGAAGTTGGGATTCAGCGAAGACGTGCAGAATTCCACGGTGACCTGCTGCACGCCGTTTTTCAGCTCCGCATCCGCGAAGGACTTCCACTGCGGATCTGGGTGGGTGTAAAAGGCGACGGTTTCGTTTTGAAACGCATGGTCATCGACGACGAGATGCCCGGCGAATTCGCCGCCTGCGAGCTTCAGGCTCACCAACTTCCCTTGAACCCGGTGCTGAGGCGGCATGCGCAGGCTGCCGGGCAGCTTTGAACTGAGCGCGTGTGAGTGCCATCCCTTCTGCAGCAGGCCTGCAAGGACCTTTTCGCCGGTGAGGGCGATCAGCGGGGTGGCGTCTTCGGTCAGGCCGTGCTTGAAGCCGTCACCTTCAAACACCCACTTTTCGAGCGAAGCCCTGCTGAAGCCAAGGTTGGACTTTTGGGCCGCCTCGCGGCTCTGTCGCCAGGCGACGGACAGTTTCGCCAGATCGGCCGGCGTGGCGAGCGGAGCGCCGACGCCTGTCAGCGCCTTGGAGTGCGAGGCGGCCCATGCACGAAGCCTGTCGGCCGTGAAGCCGGGGCGCCAGAGCTCCGCCAGTTCGGTGCGGATGTCCTGGCGCAGCACCTTGAGTGTGGCGATGGCCCTGTCGTTCCTGCCCGGCGCATCAATCACGCGGGAGGTCCAGCGCGGTGTGGTGAACATGGCGGCCAGGGCGTAGTAGTCGCGTTGGGAGACCGCCTCCAGCTTGTGGTCGTGGCAGCGTGCGCAGGCGACGGTGGTGGCGAGAAAGGCCTTCGAAAAGGCGTCGATCTTGTTGTTCACCATCTCCTGGTGAATGCCGTTGAACATGAGACTGCTGCCATGCCGATGCTCGCCCATGTGGTAAAACATGGGGCCGATGAGGCTTTCCTGAGTCTGTGCGGCGGCATGAATGCGTGGCATCGCCAGCAGGTCGCCCGCCAGATGCTCGCGGAGGAGCTGGTCAAAGCCGATGTCGTCATTGAAAGCACGGACCAGATAGTCGCGGTATTCGTTGGAGCCCTTGGCCGGGTTGTCCCATTCGTAGCCGTAGGTGTCCGTGTAGCGTACGACATCCATCCAGCGGCGGGCGAAATGCTCGCCGAAGTGAGGAGAGGCCAGCAGCGCATCCACATTGTCAGACAGGTCGGACATGCCCGACGAATCGGACGGTGGAAGGCCGGTGAGCACGAAACTCAGACGACGATGCAGCACCTCATTCGTGGCCTGCGCAGCCATGTCGAGGCCGGCGGCTTTCTGGGCGGCCCGGATGAAGCTGTCCACGCTGCCGCCGCCAGCCTGACGCATCGGCTTCAGGCTCCACCAGTCGAGGCGCTTCTGAAACTCCACCTGCCAGGCGTCATCGGCGGCCAGCGTGGCGGAGGGGGTGGCTGCGCGTGGATCCGGCGCGCCCTTTTTCACCCATTCCTCCAGCAGCGCGATCTCGGCGGTCGGCAGCATGGCCTTGGGCGGCATCTTGAGGTCCTTTTCCACATGACTCACCGCCTGGATGAGCAGGCTCGCGCCGGGTCTGCCAGGCACCACGGCGGGTCCGCTTTCACCTCCCTTTTCCCAGCCGGCCTTGGAGTCGAGGGCGAGCCCGCCCTTGATCTTGTGCTCATGCGAATGGCATTCAAAGCAGCGCTTCCTCAGAAGAGGCTCGACCCTGGCCGTGAAGAAGTCGTCCGCACCCGACGCCACGCCTGTGATCAGGGTCAGGGCCGTCGTCATGACCGTACGCAGCCACGATCCGCCGGCGCAGTGCCGGTGGAAAACAAGGGCTGAGCGTACCAGGAGCATGGGTTTAAGTTACGAATCCTCGGCAGGGGCTCTGTGTGGCGGAACCCTCAAAAAATGGTAAAATCCCGCCATGAAACCCATGCACACCCTGCAGGAGAAGTTCTTCGCCAGCCTGCCTGGCAGCCTTCCGCTTCTGCAGGCCCTTGATCATGTTCCCGGGGCGATGTTCATGATCAAGAACCTCGACTCGCGCTACATCTTCATGAGCCGCGCCTTGAAGCAGGCCATCCATCGGGATCCTGAATTTGATGTCGTGGGCAAAACAGACTTTGATCTCTTTCCCCGGATCATCGCGGAAACCTACCGGCAGAACGACCTGCAGGTCTTCAGGCATGGGCGCCCCCTGGTCAATGAAATCCATGCGACAGGCTTTTTCGATCATCCGACGGCCTGGTGCTATTCGAGCAAGTTTCCGCTTCACGACCGTGCTGGCAAGGTCTGCGGCCTCATCACGGTGAACGAAAAGTATGACGACGTGATGGGCAGGGACGCCGAGCTGAACCGTCTGCTGCCTGCAATCGATCATGTTTCGGAAGGTTATGCGGAGCGCATCACCGTCGGCGACCTGGCCAGGCGCTGCGGATTTTCGGAGAGCCATTTCATGCGCATCTTCAAGTCACGGCTGAAGATGACGCCGCACGCCTTTGTCGAACGGGTGCGCATGTTTCACGCCACCGAGGCCCTGCGGCATGGCGCCGCCAGCGTGGCGGGCATCGCGGCGGACTGCGGCTTTCATGATCCCAGCGCCTTTGTGAAGCGCTTCAGGAAGTTCACCGGCCAGACGCCCCTGAAATACCGGCGCACCCATCAGTCGCAGGGCGGGACGGCGATGGCGGTGCCGCCGACCGCGGCCGAAGACTGCTGAGTTCAGGATGCGCGTGGTTTGCCGAGCAGGTCAAAGCCTGCCCGGGCAACGCGCCGTCCGTTGATCTGCAGCTCCACCACATGATGGCCCGGATGATGTCTGCGGGTGGTGAAGTCGCGGATGACCTGGTTCTTGCGGAGTGCGACCACTCCATTCGGCGGCAGCTCGACCTCCTTCCATTTGAAGACCTTCTCAAAGGCGGCCCCGCGTGACTTCACATAATGAATGACGTAGTCGACGGCGAGCGTCTGCGGCTTCGCGGAGGTCGAGCGCAGGACGGCCTCGATCTGCAGCTTCTCCCCCAGGCGGAGGCGTGACGGCTGGAGCTGCAGCCCGGCCTCGACCTGCGCCCTGCCGCCAAAGCCGAAGAGTTGCAGCGCCCGAGGATGCCCGCGCTTGATCAGGGTCCGGCAGGCATGCCGCGCGATCCAGCGCAGGGGCTCCTTGCCCAGGTCCCAGCCCTCCAGGCGCTCGAGCACCCAGTCCTCATGATCCTTGGTGATGTCGTTCAGGTGGTTCGCCACGGAGCGGCGCACATACAGGGAGGCGTCATCCTTCAGCGCCTCCAGGATGTCCGCGCAGGGCGAGGGGTCACGGACCAGCTCCTTGAGTTTCATGCCCCAGGGCAGGCGCGGCCGCGAGCCCTCGCTGGCCAGCCGGCGCACATGCTCGTCAGGGTGCCGGGTCCAGCCTTTCATGATCGACAGCGCGCGCCCCGGGTCGGCGGCGATGAAGCCGCGCACGGCGAACTCGGCCGAACCAAAAGGGGTGAAAAACTTCAGCGCCTCCATGGAAAAATCCAGGTCATGGGCGCCAAACGTCGCCACGAAGTCGCACAGGAAGACCGGCACGAAGCCGTGCCCGATCTTCGGTGCCAGCTTCTGCAGGACGCGCACCTTTTGCGGGAAGGTGCCGGCCAGGGCTGCCTCGGCCGCCACGGCGCACTGATGCAGCCTCTGCATCAGGCTGCGCTCCTCCAGGCCTTCCAGCGTCAGGCGCAGGAAGGTGTCCGCGCAGAACGACTTCGAAAGCGCCGTGAGTTCACGGGCGAGGCTGCGGTGACGGGCTTCATCAAACCATTCCTTGAGCTGGGCGGGCAGGGGATCTTCGGAGGCGGGCATGACGGCTCATCCTCGGCACGCGCGGCGGCAATGCCAGCGGGCTTTGGAAATAACGCTTCTTTTCCAAGCCCGGCCGGCTCCGCTTATTGACGGGTCAGGGCGTGGTCTTGAGGAGGTAGGCTGCGCGCTGTGGCGGCACCTCAAAGCGCAGCAGCCTGCTGCCGTCGCTTTGGACAAGCTGGGTGGGAAGGGGCGCCCCGGCTTCTGGGCGAACAGCCGTCCCTGCCACTTCCCAGCCGGAGGGAAGGGTGGCTTCCAGCGTCAGCGGCTGGTCGTAGAGCGTGGCGTCGGTGCTGCAGTCGAGCTGGAAGGTCAGGCTCTTCGACTCGGATTTCATCAGCGTGAGCTTCGCGCTGCTGCGCTCGGTCAGATAATTGTGGATGTCCGCCATGCCGGCGATCCAGAGCTTGTCCTGATGCTGTCGGGCGAGGTCGAGCGCGGCGCGGAAGTTTGCCTCGCTGCTGCTGAGCCCATCACCGATGTAATGATAGTGAACACGGCACCACAGCCCGCGTTCGAGGTGGGTTTGCAGCGCTTTGCGAAAGGCCTCCACGCGCCCGCCATAGCTGTCGTCCATGCCGAGCGAGCCGCTGGAGGCGTCGAACTGCTGGTATTTGTCGAGGTAGTGACGCAGCGTGCGCGTAGTCTCCCATGTCGTGCCGCCGCCGAGGTTGAGGGCCATGAGCCGGCTTTTGCCGGGCATGAGTTTCCTGATTGCCTCCGCCGCCCCGCCGATCTCGCGATCCATGTCCTCATCGCCCTTCGCACCGCGGTGATGGGCGGAGTGGTTCGCCAGCTCCATGTCACCCTGCTTCATCACGGCCTCCCATTCGGCGTGCTGCATCTCGAACGAGTAGTTTTGTCGGCTGCCTGGCTCTTTCGGGCCGGGGTTCACCATGAAGGTGCCCTTGAAGCCGTATTCGCGCAGGATGGGGATGGCCTTGCTCAGGTGCGTGGGATGCGAATCGTCAAAACGAATGCTCAGCGCTGCGCTGCGGCCCTGCGGCCAGTTCGCGATGCGCACCTGGACGCCGCTCGTGGCATCCTGGATCGCGCGCTGCTTGTCCGATGTGGGGCGTGGCTGCGGTGCCGGAGGTGGAACGGCCTGGACGATGAACGCGCTGACCTTGTCCGGCACGGGCACGACGAGATTCTCCCACTCGATGCCCGAGCGTCTCACCCGCATCACCGCGCCCGCCTCATCACGCACCTCGACGTCATTCGCGGGCCAGACGTTGCGCCCCGATTTCGGAAGCTCGACCCGCACGTTCAGCGCCTGCGCATCCCCAGGGCGGTTCAGCTGCACGCGCAGCTTGAACTTGTCCAGGCTCGTGGCGCTGAACGTGGCGGCTTCGTCCGGGCGCTCGAGGGTCACCTTCGCGCCGCCGAGGTCGGGTGATTGAGCCAAGGCCTGCGAGGTCACGCAGGTGAAAAAGCAGAGCTGCTTAATCATGATCTCAAGGGGCAAGGGTCCATTTCACGGCGTTCACCAGCAGGCGCCGCACATCCTGGATCTGCATGTCCTCGGGCGCGCCGAGGCTGGTGTAGAAAATGCGCGCCTTGTTAGGCCCGTAAGCCCGTGTCCAGGCCACCGGCTGCTGCGGCGTGGAGGCTCCGGCCCCGGCGGTGCCGATGAGAAGGGACGTGGCGTCTGCGGCGAGCGGCAGCACTTTGTAGAGCGACTGATGACCGCGGATGTTCCTGGTGTTCACACCTTCGAGCAGCGGTGTCTTGACTCCGGCCGGCACGCTGACCGTGTAGGGCAGGCCCTTGGTTTCATAACCAGCGTTTTCACCGCCAAGCACCTCGCGGGTGAACTCCGGCCAGATTTCCAGGCCGGGATCGACGACATCCTTCGGGCGCGGGATGAAGGCATGGTTGGCGGTGCGGATGCCGAGCAGCGGCCGGCCGGCGTTGAGGTGGGCGCGCACGGCGTCCATCTGCTCCTTCGGCAGAAAGCGGCGTCGTGAGAACAGGATCAGCAGGTCCGCCTGCTTGAGCGCTACCACGAGTCCCTCGAAGTGATGCTTCACCGGCCGGTCGCCGACCACGACGGTGACCTGGTGGCCGAGCGGGCGCAGCTCCTTCTCGGCGAAGCCGTTCATGGAGTTGACGGCGTCATAGTTGTCCGGCTCCTCGACGGCCATGATGACGATGTTCGCGGCCTGGGCGGCCGTGAGGAGGCTGCAAAGCAGGGTCAGGCTGAGAAGGATGTGTTTCATGAGGCATGACGGGCGGTTCAAGCAGCCCTTGGGAGTTGGGGAAAGGCTCAGCCAAACAGCGGCTTCAGGGGCTGGCCGCGATCGGTGATCGGAACGGGGCGGTCGCCATCGTACAGCTCCTTGGACGGATTGATCCCCAGACCGGCCAGGATGGTGGCGAAGAGGTCGGGGACGCCGCAGGGTTTTTCGACGGGCTTTTTGGAAAGCTCATCCGTGGTGCCCCACGCGCCGCAGTGCCTCAAGCCGCCGCCGGCAAGCACCACGCTGAACGTGCTGCCCTGGTGCCCGCGCCCGCCGCCGCCGTCGAACTCGGAAGGGCGCCCGAACTCCGTGTTCACAACGATGAGTGTCTTGTCGAGAAGGCCGTGCGCCTTGAGATCGGTGATGAGCGTGCCGAGCGCCTGGTCGAGGTCCTGGATGAGCACGTGCTGCTTGAGCTGGCCCTGGTTGTGGGTGTCCCAGCCGGTGCCGTTGACAAAGTTGAGGTTGTGCGAGACCTCGATGAAGCGCACACCGCGCTGGATGAGCCGGCGAGCCAGCAGGCAGCGCTGGCCGAACTCGCTGCCATAGGCTTGACGCAGCTCACCCCTCTCCGACTTCAAGTCGAAGACTTCCATGAAGTTCGGTCCGGCGAGATGCAGGCTCTCTTCCAATGCGGTGTCGTATTCCTGCAGGATCGGACTGGAGCGCAGCTGCTTCGCGCTTTGGCGCAGGGTGCCCAGCAACTGCTCGCGACGGCTCTGACGCGGATCGAGAATGTTTTCAGGCCTCTTCAAACCAGCGGGGCCGGCCTCGGTGTCGAGCAGGTAGAGGAATCCGGCCTTCGCGCCGAGGAATCCCGGGCCGCGCGAGAAGTTCGGATAACCGATGAGCACATACGCGGGCACGCCCTGGGCCGCCGCGCCGCGCTCGCTGGCGATCATGGAGCCGAGCGAGGGATACACGGTTGTGCCGCTGACATTGCGGCCTGTGTGCATGCGGTTGGAGGCGGCGGCATGTTCGTCAATCACGTCATGATTCACCGTCCGTATGGCGGTGATGTGCTCCATCAGCTTCGCACAGCGGGAGAGGTGTTCGCAGACCTTCACGCCGGGCACGGAGGTGTCGATGCCTGGGTAATAGCTGCCGGCCTTCTTCGCCTTCGCGTCACCCAGCGCCTTCGGATCCCAGGTGTCCACCTGCGCCGCCCCGCCGCCCAGCCAGATGTGAATGCAGTGCTCCGCCTTTCCCGTCGGGAAATGCGCCACATGCGCCGCCTCCCTGGCCATCAGGGCGAGGCCGGGGTTCGCCGCGACACCGGCGGCACCGGCGAGTTTGAGAAGGGAGCGTCTTTTCATGCGGGAAATGGAACGAGGCAGGCTTCCGATACTACGGCATTCCGGCCACAAACTTCCGGCCCAGATGGAGAGCCTCCTTCCAACGATCCTCACTTGCCGCTGAAATGCCTCCAAGCCCCGCTTTCACAAGCTCACTCCGGGTCGCTCATGCCTGCCCCCGACGTTCGAAACAGCGAGCTGACGGGCGCGGCGGAGGACATGGAGGATGAGGCATGAAGATGGCAGCAGTGCCGTAGTCATCTGCTGGGTGGCTTGCCGTTTGCTTACAAGGAGTAGCCATCCTCTGTCTCCCGGATCATGCGACAGCTCGCCAGGATGGATAGCATCGCGTCGAGCCGGTCCTGGGTGGGTCTTGGCTGCATGGCGCTTGTGACCAGCGGGCGGAACCCTTCCTCTTCCACGGCGATGCGCAGCCTTGGCTTGCCAGTTTCGTGTCGCTGGGTGGCAATGGCGAAATGCTGGCTGAGCACCTGGCTCTTGATCACATGTTCCAACATCTCCGCCGGGCGACGATGAGCGAATTTCCTCATGGTGGCTCTCATTTGCGTGAGCGGCAGGCGGTAGCCAGTGCTGTAGTGCTTCATCTCCTGTTCAAGAAAGCTTCCTGCAGGCATCCAGCTTAGCAGGCGCTCAAGCAGGACCAGCAGGTAAAGGCAGTCGGCGCTTGTCTGCTCTCCGACCCTGGACCTGTCAGCGAGATGATGCGCTTCTGTGATGAACGAGCTCTCCTCCGGCCGCTCGAAAAGGTAGGTGCCGTAGGCTTCCAGCGAGTTGCATCGGGCGGGCAGGCAGCGGCGGATGCCATCTTCGATGGTCTTCCAGCGATGCGTGCGACTCTCTTCATCGGCGCATTCCTCGGCGACCCGCCGCCAGAATTGCTCGGGCGCCACGAGGCCATCGTCCAGCATCCGGTTCTCCATCCAGGCCATGAGCGACTCCATGGCTTGTCGCTGTGCCTGGCGGAGCTGTAGAAGATACCATCGATGGGCCTGCGCCTTGGGCCCGTCTGCCAGCTCAAGCTCGGCACCGTCCCCGTGACGTTGAAAAACCAGCTGATGACGGAGTGCATCACTGCTCTGTGCATCATCACTCTGCTTGAGCAATTCGAGGATGATCTGGATGAAGGCGCTGCGACGGGCCAGCGGAGAACGTTTTTCTTCATCAGCGGCCCCGGGGCAGCTTTCCGCATTGTAGAGCGCCCCGGCGAAGATCTTCGCCTCCCTGGATGAAGTGGTGGCGATGTTCCAGGACCGAAAAAGGGTCTCCGCGTCCTCCTCCCGGGCCTTTTCGGCGAACAGATCCATCAGCAAGGGGTAGGAGGGATTCTTCCGGAGCACCTCGTCAAGCGCCACGGCCAGCGCTTCACCGCTTGGTGTCATTCTGAAGAAGCTGCGGACTTCATGGCGCAGGAAGCCGAGCCCCGCAGTGATGGACGGGCGGTATTGAGCGGCGGCCATGTAGCTGGTGTTGGCGGCTTTGCGGCCCCAGCTCTTGAATTCAAGCTTCACCTCGCCCGCTGAGTTCGCCTTGGGCACTTTTGCGGCCGAGCCCGGCATGTGCAGTGTGGCGGCGTGCAGCTTGTGGCTCCACAGGAACAGGCTTTCCACCTTCTCCAGGAAGCGCTGCAGGTCCTTGTCGCTCGGTTTTCGCTGTTGTGACTGCCAGCTTTCCCGGAAGCGCCAATGCGCCCAGCACATGAGGCTGTACGGGCGGACGGCGTTGTTGTTGTTGTTCATGCCTGGAACACAGGCGTCCATGAGATTGAAGTTGTCCTGCGCCATGCCGAGGAAATCCACGCCGCGCGCCGTGACTGGTGCCGGGCTGATGAGGAATGGCGCGTCTCCGTAGGTGCCAAGGTCAATCTTCATCGAGAACAGGCAGGTGGGGGTCAAAGATGAATCGCTGGCAGTGTCCACATTGACAAAGCCGATGGTAGTTTAGCTCACTCAGCGCGGCGTAGCTGAAGCGGCAGTGGCAGTGTGGGCAGGCCTCGCTGCCGCGTCTGCGGTCCAGGCAGCGCAGGCCCGCAGGCTGCGACAGGCCCTGCGCGAGCTGGCGGCCCGCAGGAGACTGGAACAGTGTAAGATCAGACGGGGGCCGGGGGCCTTTTTGCTGAAACCAGGCCCGCACGGCATCAATCTGCTGCTTCACGGAGGGGGCATCAAGAACGCCGAGGATGGCATGCGCCGGGGACGCTTCATGAGCCGGAAGAAGAGGCCTCAGCAGCTCTTCCATGCCGTCAGCCAGTGCTGAGCTGATGCGCTCCGGCGCTGGTTCGCCGCCACAGTAGGTCTGCAGCTCCTCATGCAGCAGGGGCAGCGCCTCAGGGTCCGCCTCATAGTCGGCAAGGAAGGCGCAGGTGGTGAAGACGTAGCGGTCCAAGTGCGCAACGGGTTCGATGGCGGTGACCTTGCGGACACAGACATTCAGCCAGGCACGGAGGAAGGCGGCTGCCAGCTCTGGCCGCTGCATTCGATGAAGGAGCATGGCGAGCTTCACCTCACGCCAGATCATCAGCGCCTGTGACGCCGCCTCATTGGGCGCTGAGCGGATGATCTCACGAATGCGCACTTCGAAGGTATCAAGGGCGTTTGTCAGCTTCTGGCTGATGGCATCCTCAGGCTCGTCGTCAGCCTCCTCCTCACGCTCTAAGGTCAGGTTCCCTGCCCGCAGGCCAAGCCGCTCACGCAAACATTGGCGAAGCTGGGAGATGGTTTGTTCCAGCAGGTTCCGTGACTCAGCCGCCTGCTTGGCGGCAGACTCGGGCACAAGATCCTCCACGGTCGCCAGCTGATGAAGGTCAATCTCCAGATCAGGCTCGCTCTGAGGCTCGCTCTTTTCTGCCATCACCGGGTCTTGTGGCAAAATCGGGGCTGCCGGCATGAGCAGGTGGCGAAGCACGCTTTCGTTCAGGTAGTTAAGCAGCACGACATCGTCCTCCTGGGTTGATTCGTGGTTCAGATGCCTCAGCAGAACTCCCACGGGCATGAGGCCGGTCTTGTTGCTGGCCAACAGCATCTCAGCGCTCACCCAGCCCACTGCACACTGCCCTTCACGAAGGAGGCTGATCTGGAGGGCCGCTGCACTGAGGAAGCGTTTCACGCCCTGGAGCCGGATGCAGAAAGTGGCCTGCTCAGAGACGGTGGCCATGAAATCATGCTCGTCCCCTGCAGATGTCGTCAGCTGCGCCTGCCACTGGCCGGTGTAGGAGCCGCTGCCGAGAATCCTTCCGCTCAGTTCACCATCCCCGGAGAGCCGTGCGTACACAAACGCACGGCCTTTGATCCCCGCGCTTCGGAAGTCATTGCGTGTGAAGCTCAGCGGAGCATCCACAGCCTTCCACGTGATGCCTGTGGATTTTTTCCTCGCGTAATGCCGCAGCATCCCCAGCTCGACATTGTCCGTGCTGGACAGGCTTTTGGTCGTGGCGTTCACGCTGCCTGTGAGCACAAGCTGCGAGCCGTCGGCGAGGTCGAGCTCGAACCACTTTGCATGCAGTGTCCGTTCATAAAGGCTCTCATCGTCCTCTTCTTCGACGACATGGACCTCCGAAGCAGCAATGGTCAGCCGCTGCCTGCCCAGGGCGGCAAAGGGAAACCCCGTTTTTTCGTGCTGTTCGGGAAGCAGCCCGATCCGGAGCTTTTTGGCGCCAACGCCTTCCGCCAGGCGCAAAATGGCAGACGCGTCCGCATCGTAGAACGGAGAGAGAACCCTCACCTCACGAGCGCCGCCGCCCATGCGTGCATGAGTGATGAGCTGCTGTGAAAAGCCCGACTCAAGGGAGTGCAGGAGCCGCAGGCCTGCGCCAGGCGCCGTGACTGGCGCGCCTGCCGCCGCCTTGTGCGCCAGAGCACGCATGGCGGGTATCCACTCCGGGTCGGGATTGAGGAAGTCATCCCGGAGGGAGAGCCAGTCCAGCCACTCGACCAGGTCGGCAAAGACCTCCGGATGATCTCGTGACGAGATGACCTCGGCCGCCTCCACATTCCTGCCGTAACCATGAAAGGTGAGATTCCCGCTGCCGACCAGCAACACATGTTCGTGCCTGCCCGCCAAATACCCGAGCTTCGGGTGAAACACGCCTTTTTTCATCGCCACAGGCACCACCCTGTACTCCGCTCCCACGGAGCCGGCCATGCGCTCGTCAAGACAGCGCTCGTAGCCGTCCGCGTCTGCAATGATCCACATGTCACGACAGCCGCCCCGGCTCAGCGCACTCCGGATCTGGCTTTCGAAGAACGTCAGGCTGAGCGCGTAGGTGGTGAAGAAGGCTTGTTCCCAAGCGTGATCGGTGATGATGGGGAGAAGTGAGGGCAAGGCGGATTGAAAATGAATGTCTTCAAAGACGTTGTCTCGAAAGTGCCAGGGTGATTGCCGTGATCAAGTCATGGCCGCCGGCCTTCGGTGGCAGAAGATTTGGCTGGCTGGCGCCTTGGCGGCCAAGGCGGCTTGGAGCCGCTTGTCGTTGACCTGTCCCGGCTCACGGCAGATGCACAAACTCGGGGGAGTTCAGCACGGCCCAGAGGACGTCCTCCAGGCGCTCGCGCCATTCGGGGTGGAGGGCGGTGGTGGGCGGATCGCCTTCGCGGGCGCGTTTTTCGAGCTCGATCTTGATGCTGTTGGCTCCGGCGGAGAGGTGGTTCGACCAGGCGACATGCTTCAGCGGCGGCAGCTTCACGGGCGGCGGACGTTTGCCTTCCGGCAGGATGCGTTCCTTGAAGCCGGGACGAAGCATTTCGACCAAGTTGCTGCGCTCGGCGTCGGTGGGATGGCGGGTGAGGAGACGAAGGAAGATTTGATCCACCAGCCGCGACTCGTCGAGTGTCTCATCCAGCGCGAGCGCGGTGATGGCGCTCTTTTCATCCAGCGTGGTGACCCAGCGGCCGAGGGCGCCGTTGGCGAGGATGGCGGGCTGGCGCACGTTGGCGGCGGTTTCGCGCACGCTCTTCGGTTCCTGGCGGGAGGGGCGCCAGCCGAAGTTCTCCAGCACGTCCACGATGATCTGCGCCTTCGGAATCGCGAGGCTGGGGCGGTCACGCTCATTGGAGAGCGAGGTGAACTCCCACGCGCGACGCGGATGACCGAGGCTGATCATCGCGCTCTCGGACTGCGTGCCGTCGTTGTCCATCGTCAGCTCCTCGGAGTCGAGATCCTTGCCGACGACGGCAAAGAGCGAGTCCACGATCTGCTCGGCGGTCATGCGGCGTGGCAGCGGGGCGGCGAAGTCGGGCGTGGCGCCTTTTGCCAATGGACGCGGACGGCGCTGGTAGGCTTCCGAGTTCAGGATGCGGCGCTCCAGGTGCCTCATGTCGTAGCCGTGCGCCACGAAGTCACGCGCCAGCCATTCGAGCAGCGCAGGATGCGTGGGTTTCGAGGCCTCCCAGTCGTCCACAGGCTCGACAAAGCCGCGGCCGAGGAACTGCTTCCACACGCGGTTCACGATGACCTGCGCAAAGCGCTCGTTGTGCGGCGAGGTGATGAGGGCGGCGAGCTGCGCGCGGCTGTCGTTGCTCTTGTGAGACGCGGCAGCTTTTTCATCGGCCATGAGGCTTTTCTCAAAGAGCGCGGGCCAGCCTGGCGAGATCTTCTCACCGGGCTTGAGCGTGATCTCGATGAGCGGTTTGCGCCCGGCGAAGGTGCTCATGGGCACGGAGGAGGTCTCCGGCAGCGTGATCTCCCGGCGGTCGAGCATGGCGGCCATTTCAAAGAGGTCGCGCTGGTTCGAGGCGTGATAGGGCGAGTCATGGCAGCGGGCGCAGGTCATCTCCTGGCCGAGGAAGGCGGTGCTGAGGATGTGCGCCTTCGCGGCCATCGGCACATCGTTCTGCGCCGCGAGGGAGAAGCCTGCCGGTCCGCCTGCGAGCACGCCCCCCTCCATCATGATCAGTTCCGTGACAAAGCGGTCCATCGGCAGGTTGTCGCTGAGTGCTTCGTGAATCCAGTAACGGAAGGGGCCGGAGTTGTTGAGGCTGGGCTTGAGGATGTTCGGGTTCTCCGCCAGCACGTCCTGCCAGTAGGCGGTCCAGTGGTCGGCATGAC